>CAWFJM010000022.1:0-49020 GCA_963816015.1 uncultured Planctomycetaceae bacterium
GTACTTTCCGCGATTGACTTCGCTCTCATGCCGCCAGGGCAAGCAACCGCTCGGCGACGGCCCGAATTTCCTCCTCGGTGACCCCGGGGCGTAGAACGCGCGAATCTCCTCGGCCAACAATTCACGGCGCCAAGCCCGACGCTTGTCTGCGTGGCTTGGGCGACGGTTCGGATCGTCCCATGGCGATGCTCGGCGGTCCACCAAGTCGTCCTCCTCCCACCCCATGCCCAAGCTTCGGTCATCGTGAACGTCCAGAGGCAGATGTGGAATGCACCGATGTTTGCCCACACGAACCGCACCTGCTGCTGGCCGGCTCCGACGATCTCCTTGCAGTCGCGGAACGCGATCTCTAATGAGAACCGGTCGGCGACCGTCGAGAGAATCTCTGCTACGGTCGCTGACACGTCGGTGCAGAAGAAGGCCACCCATCCACTCGGCTCCTCCACCAACACCACCCGGATTGCCCCGCCGACGGGCCGCCACATCGCCACGAACGTCTTATACCGCTTCTTCGCCCGCTTGCCATACGAGTCGAAGATGCTAGTCGTCCAACCGCGACGCTGCCCGGCCCGTTTGGCCAAGTCGATGCGGGTCTCTCCGTAGACCCGCGGCCTCCGCGCCGACCTGGTACCCGGGGCCCTGGGATCGTCCATCGCGCCGCGTCCTTGCGCAGCCGGCTGACGACCGTCATTCCCAGCAACATCGCCGGTTTGAGGAACGGGGCCTTGGCGTAGGCCCCGTCGACCACCACCCACAGCGGCTTGCCCAGGAACCGGAGCCAGAACCAAGCCCACCGCAGGAGCTCGACTCCCATCTCCAGCTTGGTCCGGAACTCCGGCCGATGCTTTGGGTCGATGCACGGCAGATCCTTGGCCCGCACGTACAGACGGGCCAACAGCGGCAGAGCGATGACTCCCCATGCAGGATGGACCGCCAGGAGCCCGAGCACCACCCAGACGTGGCCGTAGACATGCGGCGAGCCAGCCGGGCCGGGGGTCGGGTTGTGATGGATGCCAGCCCCCTGCACGTAGGGCCCATACCGCTGTGTCGGCGTGTCGTCTAGCGCCACGGTGAGCCGCGTCTGACCATCCACCAAAGGCTTGACCACCTCGTGGATCAACCGGCCGGCGATGTTGTCCGCCCGCTTGCCGGCTGCTGCGACGGTCGTGTAGCAAGGCTGATACTGTCGACTCAAGCCGGCAGCGCGGATCCAGCTGGTGACGGTCCTTCGGCCGCGGGCGAGGATCGCGCCGATAAAGAGCCACACCAGCCTGACGGCAGATCTGCGATCCAGGGGTGAAGCAAGGCAAGAGAACCACTGGCACGATGTCGCGTCCTGGTGCGATGATGTCACGGCCGACTCCGTCCGGGGTTGATTGGCAGGCTTGGTCACCGCCATCGTCCCGGCCGGAACGGCATTCGTCTACCCGAGTCACGTCAACGACCAAGGGAACCAAATCGCGGAAAGTACAGTTCCAGTGAACAACCAGTTTTTTCTTCCAGTTGCGATTGTTTTCATGATTTGCTCGGCGACGTTGTTGTCGATCGAGAGATAGCCCGAGCCGGCGTAACGCTTCAACGCCTCCCAGTTGTTCTGCATGTAACCGATCGCGGCGCCCAACGGGCTCTTCGGCAGCACCTCCGGCTTCTGCGCATCCAGCCACTTCTCGAAGCTCTCCAGAACCGGAACCGCTCGCTCTTGACGGACCCGCAACCGGATCGCGGCGCGTGCCGGTTCATCGGCGTTCGGCGGCAGCTTGCCAATCTCGGCTTTGATGTCGCGTTCAATCGCGTAGAGTTGTCGATAATAGGCCAGGGCCGCCGCCGATCGGGCTGCATCCGTCGTCTGCGCCTCGATGAACTTCCGCCGCGCATGCGCATTGCAACCTACCTCGACGACATCGCCGCCGGCGTAGATCCCGTCGTAGCCGCTGAAGGCATCGGCCTGCAAGTAACCCCGAAAACCCTTGAGAAATTGGCTCGGCCCGTCGCGTTTCCGGCTCATGGTGAAGTCGAAAACGTTGTAGGGATGAAGATGGTCGCCGAAGTAGATCCAGAGCCGAGCGAGAACCTTGATCTTTAGTTCCGAGTCACGCACCTTCACCGGCGTGTCGTCGGTGTGAATCGTGCCGCAGAGCAGGATCAACGTCTTCATCAACTCGTACAGCGGCTCGAGCGTCTTGGCGGCGCTGGCCATCCAATCGCAGAGAGTCGAGCGCGACAGTTCCACCCCTTGCCGGGCGAGCCGGTGTTCCTGGCGGTTGAGCGGGATGTGGTCGGCATACTTCTCGGTGATCACATGAGCGAGCAGTCCCGGTCCAGGCAAGCCCTTCTTGATCGGCTGGGCGGGCTTGCCGGCCGTGACGACTTGCCCTTCGCAGTGCGGGCAGGCGTACGTGCAGCGCCACATGTTCGACCACGAACAGAGTCGCCGGCTCATAATCCAGTTGCTCGCTGCGCTCGGAGCCGATCTGGACCCGGCACTCGCCACACTCCGGGCAGCGGCGGATCGGCTTCGGTCAGTTCGTAGACCCGAGGCACGCGGCGGAGATTCTTGGGCAACGCCTTGCGGCCATGTGGGCGTGCCTTTTTCGCGGGGCCATTGTCCGGCTCGGGCTGGGGTGATGCGGCGTCGCCTGGTTCCGGAGCCAGAGGCTCGAACGCGTCTGGTATCAGCAGCGGTTGATTCGGGTCGGAGCGTTCGGTGCGCGGGCCGTAGAGTCGCCGCAAGAGGAGGTCGAGGCGGTGCTGCAACTGCTCGTTCTCGCGCCGCTCGTCGCGGAGCGCGGCGAGCAGTTCGAGGACCATCTGCCGGAGGATGACGGGATCGTCAGGCAGCGTCGCCGTGGGATCGACCTGGGGCTTGGGCGTGGTGGGGCGGGCATCCTCGCTCATGCCCTCTTCTACGGATAGATAGCCAGAAGCGTTGGATGATATTTCAAAGCGAATCTGATGACGATGTCGTACTCAAGCGGTGGCTCTGGCCACGGGTCGGTATAGCGCTTACCGCGTTTCACGCTCGAAAGATCGACGCCCGCCAGGAGCATGACGAGGTCTGCGGCGCGGATCTCAACCCGTGGCTCGTCGTTCTGAGATGCAGGGAAGCGGAAGCAGCCTGCTTCGAGCCGCTTGTACCAGATGGCATATCCGTCTTCCTCCCAGAGCAGCAGCTTGATGCGATCGGCTGATTTATTGCGGAAGACGAAAATGTTCCCCGAGAGCGGATCGCCGCCCAGGGCATCGCGGACAATGGCGGCCAGGCTGTCGAACGACTTTCTCAAGTCCGTCGGCTCGGCGCACAGCCAGATGCGCACCGTGGCGGGCAGGCTCAGCATGGCATGCCCCCCTCGCCGAGAACGTCGAGCAGCCGAACCAGCGTCGCCCGATCGAAGCCCGGTCTGACCCGGAGACAGCGACCACTGCCGAGAACGACCTCGATGGCGCTGCCATCGCTTTCCGGAACCGGTGTCTCAGCCATGACGCGCACGGGTAAAAACTGCGGCCGGTCCCGATCACGCCGTTGGATCTCACGCCGCCACCAGTAGAACAACGGTTGTGAGATCCCTCGGGCCGCGCAAAACGCCCGCACCGTGGTGGGCTGGCTGGCCTGCCATCGTTCCAGGAGCCGCCGCCAGTACTGTTCCTTCTCGCCGTCCCGCCTCGCATGCACCATGATTCACCCCCCCCCTTCGGTCATGCCGCGATCGTAGCATGGCCTGCAAGATGGGGTTCAGCGGACGCACACGATCAACTACTCATTGGTGTATCGATCCACGCCACCTGGCTTTTCCCAGCCGAAGCCGTAGGGGCTGATCAGCTTTCTCAGGTAAGAGCAAACTGGGCCTTTGATGCGTTTTTTCTTAAACTTTGTTTGTAACTGTACTTTCCGCGATTTGGTTCCCTTGGTCGTTGACGTGACTCGGGTAGACGAATGCCGGTCCGGCCGGGACGATGGCGGTGACCAAGCCTGCCAATCAACCCCGGACGGAGTCGGCCGTGACATCATCGCACCAGGACGCGACATCGTGCCAGTGGTTCTCTTGCCTTGCTTCACCCCTGGATCGCAGATCTGCCGTCAGGCTGGTGTGGCTCTTTATCGGCGCGATCCTCGCCCGCGGCCGAAGGACCGTCACCAGCTGGATCCGCGCTGCCGGCTTGAGTCGACAGTATCAGCCTTGCTACACGACCGTCGCAGCAGCCGGCAAGCGGGCGGACAACATCGCCGGCCGGTTGATCCACGAGGTGGTCAAGCCTTTGGTGGATGGTCAGACGCGGCTCACCGTGGCGCTAGACGACACGCCGACACAGCGGTATGGGCCCTACGTGCAGGGGGCTGGCATCCATCACAACCCGACCCCCGGCCCGGCTGGCTCGCCGCATGTCTACGGCCACGTCTGGGTGGTGCTCGGGCTCCTGGCGGTCCATCCTGCATGGGGAGTCATCGCTCTGCCGCTGTTGGCCCGTCTGTACGTGCGGGCCAAGGATCTGCCGTGCATCGACCCAAAGCATCGGCCGGAGTTCCGGACCAAGCTGGAGATGGGAGTCGAGCTCCTGCGGTGGGCTTGGTTCTGGCTCCGGTTCCTGGGCAAGCCGCTGTGGGTGGTGGTCGACGGGGCCTACGCCAAGGCCCCGTTCCTCAAACCGGCGATGTTGCTGGGAATGACGGTCGTCAGCCGGCTGCGCAAGGACGCGGCGCTATGGACGATCCCAGGGCCCCGGGTACCAGGTCGGCGCGGTAGGCCGCGGGTCTACGGAGAGACGCGCATCGACTTGGCCAAACGGGCCGGGCAGCGTCGCGGTTGGACGACTAGCATCTTCGACTTGTATGGCAAGCGGGCGAAGAAGCGGTATAAGACGTTCGTGGCGATGTGGCGGCCCGTCGGCGGGGCAATCCGGGTGGTGTTGGTGGAGGAGCCGAGTGGATGGGTGGCCTTCTTCTGCACCGACGTGTCAGCGACCGTAGCAGAGATTCTCTCGACGGTCGCCGACCGGTTCTCATTAGAGATCGCGTTCCGCGACTGCAAGGAGATCGTCGGAGCCGGCCAGCAGCAGGTGCGGTTCGTGTGGGCAAACATCGGTGCATTCCACATCTGCCTCTGGACGTTCACGATGACCGAAGCTTGGGCATGGGGTCGGGAGGAGGACGACTTGGTGGACCGCCGAGCATCGCCATGGGACGATCCGAACCGTCGCCCAAGCCACGCAGACAAGCGTCGGGCTTGGCGCCGTGAATTGTTGGCCGAGGAGATTCGCGCGGTTCTACGCCCCGGGGTCACCGAGGAGGAAATTCGGGCCGTCGCCGAGCGGTTGCTTGCCCTGGCGGCATGAGAGCGAAGTCAATCGCGGAAAGTACAGTTTGTAACATTCCTATACATAAGTGGCATAAGTTGCATTTTTTCTGCAAACTTTGGTTTTAACTGGGGTTTTGCAAACTTCGCCGAGACTGCGTAAAATCCAAGGTGCGGTGGATCATTTCCCGAGGACCACCCCGGTCGAGGCCGGACAAGGGTTCGGACAGGTCATCAACATAGAATGACTATTAGAATAGTTGATGCGATGCTGAACCGCTTGTTTTGCGACATTTCCCCAGGGATCGGCACTCAGTCAGTAGTGACAACTCCATTATGAGTGTGCGTCCGCTGAACCCCATCTTGCAGGCCATGCTACGATCGCGGCATGACCGAAGGGGGGGGGGTGAATCATGGTGCATGCGAGGCGGGACGGCGAGAAGGAACAGTACTGGCGGCGGCTCCTGGAACGATGGCAGGCCAGCCAGCCCACCACGGTGCGGGCGTTTTGCGCAGGCCCGAGGGATCTCACAACCGTTGTTCTACTGGTGGCGGCGTGAGATCCAACGGCGTGATCGGGACCGGCCGCAGTTTTTACCCGTGCGCGTCATGGCTGAGACACCGGTTCCGGAAAGCGATGGCAGCGCCATCGAGGTCGTTCTCGGCAGTGGTCGCTGTCTCCGGGTCAGACCGGGCTTCGATCGGGCGACGCTAGTTCGGCTGCTCGACGTTCTCGGCGAGGGGGGCATGCCATGCTGAGCCTGCCCGCCACGGTGCGCATCTGGCTGTGCGCCCAGCCGACGGACTTGAGAAAGTCGTTCGACAGCCTGGCCGCCATTGTCCGCGATGCCCTGGGCGGCGATCCGCTCTCGGGGAACATTTTCGTCTTCCGCAATAAATCAGCCGATCGCATCAAGCTGCTGCTCTGGGAGGAAGACGGATATGCCATCTGGTACAAGCGGCTCGAAGCAGGCTGCTTCCGCTTCCCTGCATCTCAGAACGACGAGCCACGGGTTGAGATCCGCGCCGCAGACCTCGTCATGCTCCTGGCGGGCGTCGATCTTTCGAGCGTGAAACGCGGCAAGCGCTATCACCGACCCGTGGCCAGAGCCACCGCTTGAGTACGACATCGTCATCAGATTCGCTTTGAAATATCATCCAACGCTTCTGGCTATCTATCCGTAGAAGAGGGCATGAGCGAGGATGCCCGCCCCACCACGCCCAAGCCCCAGGTCGATCCCACGGCGACGCTGCCTGACGATCCCGTCATCCTCCGGCAGATGGTCCTCGAACTGCTCGCCGCGCTCCGCGACGAGCGGCGCGAGAACGAGCAGTTGCAGCACCGCCTCGACCTCCTCTTGCGGCGACTCTACGGCCCGCGCACCGAACGCTCCGACCCGAATCAACCGCTGCTGATACCAGACGCGTTCGAGCCTCTGGCTCCGGAACCAGGCGACGCCGCATCACCCCAGCCCGAGCCGGACAATGGCCCCGCGAAAAAGGCACGCCCACATGGCCGCAAGGCGTTGCCCAAGAATCTCCGCCGCGTGCCTCGGGTCTACGAACTGACCGAAGCCGAGCGCCGCTGCCCGGAGTGTGGCGAGTGCCGGGTCCAGATCGGCTCCGAGCGCAGCGAGCAACTGGATTATGAGCCGGCGACTCTGTTCGTGGTCGAACATGTGCGCTGCACGTACGCCTGCCCGCACTGCGAAGGGCAAGTCGTCACGGCCGGCAAGCCCGCCCAGCCGATCAAGAAGGGCTTGCCTGGACCGGGACTGCTCGCTCATGTGATCACCGAGAAGTATGCCGACCACATCCCGCTCAACCGCCAGGAACACCGGCTCGCCCGGCAAGGGGTGGAACTGTCGCGCTCGACTCTCTGCGATTGGATGGCCAGCGCCGCCAAGACGCTCGAGCCGCTGTACGAGTTGATGAAGACGTTGATCCTGCTCTGCGGCACGATTCACACCGACGACACGCCGGTGAAGGTGCGTGACTCGGAACGAAAGATCAAGGTTCTCGCTCGGCTCTGGATCTACTTCGGCGACCATCTTCATCCCTACAACGTTTTCGACTTCACCATGAGCCGGAAACGCGACGGGCCGAGCCAATTTCTCAAGGGTTTTCGGGGTTACTTGCAGGCCGATGCCTTCAGCGGCTACGACGGGATCTACGCCGGCGGCGATGTCGTCGAGGTAGGTTGCAATGCGCATGCGCGGCGGAAGTTCATCGAGGCGCAGACGACGGATGCAGCCCGATCGGCGGCGGCCCTGGCCTATTATCGACAACTCTACGCGATTGAACGCGACATCAAAGCCGAGATTGGCAAGCTGCCGCCGAACGCCGACGAACCGGCACGCGCCGCGATCCGGTTGCGGGTCCGTCAAGAGCGAGCGGTTCCGGTTCTGGAGAGCTTCGAGAAGTGGCTGGATGCGCAGAAGCCGGAGGTGCTGCCGAAGAGCCCGTTGGGCGCCGCGATCGGTTACATGCAGAACAACTGGGAGGCGTTGAAGCGTTACGCCGGCTCGGGCTATCTCTCGATCGACAACAACGTCGCCGAGCAAATCATGAAAACAATCGCAACTGGAAGAAAGAACTGGTTGTTCACTGGAACTGTACTTTCCGCGATTGACTTCGCTCTCATGCCGCCAGGGCAAGCAACCGCTCGGCGACGGCCCGAATTTCCTCCTCGGTGACCCCGGGGCGTAGAACCGCGCGAATCTCCTCGGCCAACAATTCACGGCGCCAAGCCCGACGCTTGTCTGCGTGGCTTGGGCGACGGTTCGGATCGTCCCATGGCGATGCTCGGCGGTCCACCAAGTCGTCCTCCTCCCGACCCCATGCCCAAGCTTCGGTCATCGTGAACGTCCAGAGGCAGATGTGGAATGCACCGATGTTTGCCCACACGAACCGCACCTGCTGCTGGCCGGCTCCGACGATCTCCTTGCAGTCGCGGAACGCGATCTCTAATGAGAACCGGTCGGCGACCGTCGAGAGAATCTCTGCTACGGTCGCTGACACGTCGGTGCAGAAGAAGGCCACCCATCCACTCGGCTCCTCCACCAACACCACCCGGATTGCCCCGCCGACGGGCCGCCACATCGCCACGAACGTCTTATACCGCTTCTTCGCCCGCTTGCCATACAAGTCGAAGATGCTAGTCGTCCAACCGCGACGCTGCCCGGCCCGTTTGGCCAAGTCAATGCGCAGTCTCTCCGTAGACCCGCGGCCTACCGCGCCGACCTGGTACCCGGGGCCCTGGGATCGTCCATCGCGCCGCGTCCTTGCGCAGCCGGCTGACGACCGTCATTCCCAGCAACATCGCCGGTTTGAGGAACGGGGCCTTGGCGTAGGCCCCGTCGACCACCACCCACAGCGGCTTGCCCAGGAACCGGAGCCAGAACCAAGCCCACCGCAGGAGCTCGACTCCCATCTCCAGCTTGGTCCGGAACTCCGGCCGATGCTTTGGGTCGATGCACGGCAGATCCTTGGCCCGCACGTACAGACGGGCCAACAGCGGCAGAGCGATGACTCCCCATGCAGGATGGACCGCCAGGAGCCCGAGCACCACCCAGACGTGGCCGTAGACATGCGGCGAGCCAGCCGGGCCGGGGGTCGGGTTGTGATGGATGCCAGCCCCCTGCACGTAGGGCCCATACCGCTGTGTCGGCGTGTCGTCTAGCGCCACGGTGAGCCGCGTCTGACCATCCACCAAAGGCTTGACCACCTCGTGGATCAACCGGCCGGCGATGTTGTCCGCCCGCTTGCCGGCTGCTGCGACGGTCGTGTAGCAAGGCTGATACTGTCGACTCAAGCCGGCAGCGCGGATCCAGCTGGTGACGGTCCTTCGGCCGCGGGCGAGGATCGCGCCGATAAAGAGCCACACCAGCCTGACGGCAGATCTGCGATCCAGGGGTGAAGCAAGGCAAGAGAACCACTGGCACGATGTCGCGTCCTGGTGCGATGATGTCACGGCCGACTCCGTCCGGGGTTGATTGGCAGGCTTGGTCATCGCCATCGTCCCGGCCGGACCGGCATTCGTCTACCCGAGTCACGTCAACGACCAAGGGAACCAAATCGCGGAAAGTACAGGATAAGGCCAGCCAGATGGAAATAATGTATCCCATCAACAAAAGTAGAGGACTAAATAGGGACGCACAACAGGGCAAGATGGTTTGCCACCTCATCAGCACTAATCGCCGTCAGGGTAAAGCATTCATCAGAGCTGTTGGGCCCGGTGGCTGTTTAACCAACAGAACCGGTTTGAGGCCGACCTGGACAGCGCATACGCACACCTAGAGCGAAACATTGATGATTCGCTGGAGCGTAGAGACCCAGAGACGGGTGAGTATGCAATAAGCGGTCCAGACGAGCAGGATTACATTGACTGGATGATGAAGCAGGCTGTCCCTGAGAATTCTTTGCAGATGACGCAAGAACTGTACTTTCCGCGATTGACTTCGCTCTCATGCCGCCAGGGCAAGCAACTGCTCGGCGACGGCCCGAATTTCCTCCTCGGTGACCCCGGGGCGTAGAACCCGCGAATCTCCTCGGCCAACAATTCACGGCGCCAAGCCCGACGCTTGTCTGCGTGGCTTGGGCGACGGTTCGGATCGTCCCATGGCGATGCTCGGCGGTCCACCAAGTCGTCCTCCTCCCGACCCCATGCCCAAGCTTCGGTCATCGTGAACGTCCAGAGGCAGATGTGGAATGCACCGATGTTTGCCCACACGAACCGCACCTGCTGCTGGCCGGCTCCGACGATCTCCTTGCAGTCGCGGAACGCGATCTCTAATGAGAACCGGTCGGCGACCGTCGAGAGAATCTCTGCTACGGTCGCTGACACGTCGGTGCAGAAGAAGGCCACCCATCCACTCGGCTCGTCCACCAACACCACCCGGATTGCCCCGCCGACGGGCCGCCACATCGCCACGAACGTCTTATACCGCTTCTTCGCCCGCTTGCCATACAAGTCGAAGATGCTAGTCGTCCAACCGCGACGCTGCCCGGCCCGTTTGGCCAAGTCGATGCGCGTCTCTCCGTAGACCCGCGGCCTACCGCGCCGACCTGGTACCCGGGGCCCTGGGATCGTCCATAGCGCCGCGTCCTTGCGCAGCCGGCTGACGACCGTCATTCCCAGCAACATCGCCGGTTTGAGGAACGGGGCCTTGGCGTAGGCCCCGTCGACCACCACCCACAGCGGCTTGCCCAGGAACCGGAGCCAGAACCAAGCCCACCGCAGGAGCTCGACTCCCATCTCCAGCTTGGTCCGGAACTCCGGCCGATGCTTTGGGTCGATGCACGGCAGATCCTTGGCCCGCACGTACAGACGGGCCAACAGCGGCAGAGCGATGACTCCCCATGCAGGATGGACCGCCAGGAGCCCGAGCACCACCCAGACGTGGCCGTAGACATGCGGCGAGCCAGCCGGGCCGGGGGTCGGGTTGTGATGGATGCCAGCCCCCTGCACGTAGGGCCCATACCGCTGTGTCGGCGTGTCGTCTAGCGCCACGGTGAGCCGCGTCTGACCATCCACCAAAGGCTTGACCACCTCGTGGATCAACCGGCCGGCGATGTTGTCCGCCCGCTTGCCGGCTGCTGCGACGGTCGTGTAGCAAGGCTGATACTGTCGACTCAAGCCGGCAGCGCGGATCCAGCTGGTGACGGTCCTTCGGCCGCGGGCGAGGATCGCGCCGATAAAGAGCCACACCAGCCTGACGGCAGATCTGCGATCCAGGGGTGAAGCAAGGCAAGAGAACCACTGGCACGATGTCGCGTCCTGGTGCGATGATGTCACGGCCGACTCCGTCCGGGGTTGATTGGCAGGCTTGGTCATCGCCATCGTCCCGGCCGGACCGGCATTCGTCTACCCGAGTCACGTCAACGACCAAGGGAACCAAATCGCGGAAAGTACAGCTTGTAGAGATGCGGCTGGTTTTCCTTCACGGCCAGTACGTACTCGCCCCCCTCGCGCACGATCCCAGCGGCGATGTCCTTCTGGCAGCCCATGGCATCGATCGTCACGACGGCCCCCTCGAGATCCAGAAGCTTGAGCAGCTCGGAATCGCCGTGATTTCATTGGATTTCTCCTCGGTTGCCACTTGGCCCAAGGTCAGGTGGTACTCTACCGACCAAGCGCTGACCATGTGCAGAGGCGCATAACCGACGCTGCGCCGAGCCGAACCGCGCTGGGTCTTCCCATCGATGGCGATGGGCTTCAGTGCGGGCTGATCGATGGGGATGGAGATCAAGCCATGCCGATTCATCAGCGCGGTCATCCAGTCGGAGAAACACGCCTGGAAGGCTAGAGGGTCGAGCAAGCAGAAGACACGGCGGAACGTATCGTGCGACGGGATGCCCCCAGGGCAAGGTGAGAAAAGTCTTCAGCCAATCGGACTACGACTGCGAGTAGTCGGCAATCTCTTGCCAGCTATCGGCACCACACAGGACTGCGCAAATGGACATGAACGCGATCTCATCAAGCATGTGGACTTTTCCATGATCGCGTCGCGGATCGGGAAGCGCGGCAAAGCGCTCGAGGATCGAGGCGGGGTCTTTGGAACGAGAACTAGGCTTGGTCTCGGTTTTAGCGATCATGGGAGTCGTCCTTGACAAGGTGTGGTCATCCTGACCGGAGATCATACCATCGGTCTGTATCCTCGGATCAACTACACTGTGGAAACGTCGATCGTCAAGCTTGCCCGAATCGCCTGATCAGCCTATTCTGATGCGTAAGCCCTGCCCTTAAGGTCGGTGCCAGTCTGATCCCTATCTTCAGCAGCTATTTCAACGCGTCTGTCACTCTTGGCCTCCACGCCGCCATTGGTTGGGGGCTGTGTGAGATCTTCGACCAAGAAAAGCCTCTTCGTGATTACACGGCTCAGGAGTTGAGAGCGATCTTCGAGGGGAATCAGGACAGGGCGAAAGTGGAGAATGAGAGGTATGAGCGAGCTACGAACTCGCTCCCCACGGATGCAAGGAGAGAAGTGCGGAGCCTTCGGAAGAAGCTCGGAGACAGCAGCCTTTCCAATGAGGAGCACAATTCTATTATGAACAAAATTGCGGGCGTCGTCGAGAGTCACGGCGTCGAGAGCGTATTCCAGCATTAGCGGACCAGCTAGCGCGGGATTCGGCGGAGGGTTTCAAGTCGAATCCCGCGCCGCCGCAGCCCCCGGCAGCCGGCGTTTTCAGGTGAGGGCAGGCGTTGTAGGAGAGCTATTCTGGGCCTCAGTCTCTGCGGAACGGACCTTCTCTGCGCAAGCGTGCGAGCGTTCACTATTTCCTTTGGTCGCGTCGATCCTGACGAGGTCGTAGGCCGCTTGACCCAGGTCGAGCAAAGACCAGTCCCGCCGGAGTTGCGTATGGTGTCCTTGCGCCAAGAAGCTCGGGAAAGGAGAATCGTAAATGTGAAACCTTTCATCGGAACCCTGCGGGTAATCAGTCCCGTCCGGCAAAGCCGGGCCAGCAGCCGGAAGCGAGTCTTGCGTGGGGACGGGTGACCGTCACCGCGAAGCGTAGACAGTGAGGTCAAACGCTGTGTGATTGAGCCCCGAAATTACCGTAGTTGTGAGCCCTCGTCTTGGACACTCGCGGGGGCTGTGCCAGGCATTAGCGACACTTGGACCCACCAGCGTGCCAGGTCACACCGGGGTCGGAGGAACATGGCGAATGATCATGGGGTTCCCCGGGAACTTGGGAGGACTTGCCGTTTCCATCGTAATGCCGGTCGGAGACCCGGCTTACCAACTCCAGGTGGATCCGCGGCCCACGTCCGAGGCCGACGGGGACGAACGAGGGACGAAACGATGGTATCGCCAAGCGAAGGAAACGAAGTGCGGCGAGAAGGGCGGCAAGAAGTCGGAGCGTCTCGTAGTACCGCTGAACCAGGGGAACCACCCGAGGGACCCTGGGGAGGGAAGGGGACGCCGTCTTATGAACCGTTGGAGGGAAACATGCCGGGTACGCCGAGACCCGATTACGTGTACACGAAACGACAACGGATCGCGGAACTCGCCAGGAATTGCCCTGATATGGCCTTCACGAACCTGGCGCATCACATCGACATCGAATGGATGCTCGCAGCCCATGCACGGACACGCAAGGACGGAGCTGTCGGCGTGGACGGACAAACCGCGGAAGAATACGAGGTTAACCTGGAGTCCAACCTCCAGAACCTCCTCGACCGCGCCAAATCCGGCACGTACGTGGCGCCGCCCGTGCGTCGCGTGCACATCCCCAAGGCGGGCTCGGCCACCGAGACTCGCCCCCTGGGGATCCCCACGTTTGAGGATAAAATCCTCCAGGCGCGGTGCTGATGGTGCTAGAACCGGTGTACGAGACGGACTTCCTGGACGTCTCGCACGGGTTTCACCCCGGACGCGGTGCTCACGGAGCCTTGCAGTCACTGTGGCAACAGGAGATGAACCTGGGAGGCGACTGGATCGTGGACGTTGATCTGCGAAAATTCTTCGACACGATCGACCATGGCCATTTACGGGAGTTCCTCAAGCGTCGGGTACGCGATGGTGTGATCCTGCGACTGATCGGCAAATGGCTTAACGCAGGGGTGCTCGAGGAGGGGGTATTATACTCGGCGCGGCCGGGTCTGGCACGAATTGTAGGCGGCAGTGTGTGGGTGTAAACTGCTGACGGGGAGCAACCTGGGTACAACATCAGTGTGGACCCGTCATGCGGATCATCACCTTCACGGCGGACGACCGGAACGCCCTGGCCCACGACCGTTACCACCACCCCGACCCCCGCGTCCAGCGCAAGATGGAGGTCCTCTGGCTCAAGAGCCACGGCCTGACTCACGACCAGATCGCCGCCTACGCCGACGTCTCCCGGCGCACCGTCCAGCGCTACCTCGACCAGTATTATGAGGGCGGCCTGCCGCACCTGCGCCGCTGCCGGTGGCATCACCCCCACAGCGCCCTGGCCAAGCACCAGGACTCGCTGGAGGAGTACTTTCTGAAGCACCCGGTCCGCTCGGCCAAGCAGGCGCGGGCCATCATTGAGCAGCAGACCGGCGTCCGCAGGGGCCTCAGCCAGGTCCGCCACTTCCTCAAGGGCCGACTGGGGCTGCGCTCGCGCAAGACCGGGGCCATCCCCGTGCCGCCCCAGAAGACGGTCGAGGAGCACGCCCGGGAACAGGCCACCTTCGTGCAAGAGAAGTTAGGGCCGCGCCTGGAGCAGGCCCGCCGAGGCCGGAGGCAGGTCTACTTCGTGGACGCGGCCCACTTCGTCTTCGCGCCGTTCCTGGGTTGCCTGTGGTGCGCGGCGCGGCTGTTCGTGCGGGCGGCCTCGGGTCGCAAGCGGTACAACGTCCTGGGGGCGCTCGACGCGGTGACACACCGGCTGGTCCGGGTGACCAATCACGACTACATCAACGCCGAGTCGGTGTGCGCGCTGTTGCGCGGTGGCGGCTGCCAGTGTGGGGGTGCCGATCACGCTGGTGCTGGACAACGCGCGGTACCAGAAATGCGCCCTGGTGCAGGCGCTGGCGTCGTCGTTGGGGATCGAACTGTTGTACCTGCCCGGTTACTCGCCCAACCTGAATCTGATCGAGAGACTGTGGCGGTTCGTGCGCAAGCAGTCGCTGGACTCCATCTACTACGAAGATTTCGCGCGATTCACGGCTGCGATCGATCAGTGCCTGGGCGATCTGCCCACAGTCCACAAGGGCGAGATGGCAACTCTAATGACTCCCAAGTTCCAGACGTTTGGAGATGTGCCACTATTGGCCGCGTAGAGTATAACAATCCCCGACGACGGCACGCCCCAGGGCGGAGTGCTCACGCCCCCAACAATGTTGCTAAATCCTCCCTGATTCCTGACTCTGTCGTTTCCCGAACGCGGCTCCGACCGAAGTACGGGCAAGGATGGCAGCCCCGACTCGATCCCCGTCCAAGGCAGGCTGAGGACCGCGGTCTCGGCGAGGAGGAGTCAGCATGATCACGTCTTCACGGAGTTCCAGACTCAGCCCTTTCGTCACCCGCCATTTCGAGTTTACTCGGCTTCAGAATCAGTTGATCGCGCTTGCATACCAGGTCTTAATCCCGGTCGTCTCCCGCCACACGGACCGGCCGCAACCTCGACCCAGCCGCTACCAGCCGACCACGATCCAGAGTCTTCAATCCAAGGCCCAGGGAGCTTGACCAGCCATGCCCAACGACAATCTCCGTGTGGCGATCTATGCCCGGGTCTCCGGCGAACAACAGGCCAAGGAGGATACGATCGCCAGCCAGCTCGAGGCGTTGACGCAACGGATCGCGAGCGACGCCTTGGAATGCGATCCTGAACTGCGCTTCGTGGACGACGGGTACAGTGGCAGCATCTTGGTCCGCCCAGGTCTCGAGCGACTCCGGGACCAAGCCGCCGCCGGGGCCATCGATCGTCTCTACATGCTCGACCCAGATCGGCTCTCACGCAAATATGCATATCAAGTATTGATTCTTGAAGAGCTCGTCCGCTGCGGCATCGAAGTCGTCTTCCTGCGCAACCCCATCGGCCGCGGGCCTGAGGAAGATCTGCTGCTCCAAGTCCAAGGCATGATCGCCGAATACGAGCGTGCCAAGATCATGGAGCGTTGCCGCCGGGGTAAGCAACACGCCGCACGCCGCGGTTCGGTCAACGTGCTCAGCAGCGCCACCTACGGTTATCGTGACGTCGGCAAGCACGAGGGAGGTGGTGAGGCGCTATCAGGTCGTGGCGGAAGAAGCTCGGGTCGTGCGGAAGATCTTCGAGTGGGTCGGCCAGGAGCGGTGCTCGATTGGTGAGGTGTGCCGACGCCTCCGACGCGATGGCGTCCCGACACGGACCGGCAAATCGGCCTGGGATCGGTCGACGGTCTGGCTGATCCTCAAGAACCCCGCCTACAGGGGGACAGCGGCTTTCGGCAAGACGCGCTCGGGCGGGTTTAAGCCGCAGCGCCTCCGCCCGCAACGCGGCCGCCCCGAGCAGCCCAGGCGCCCGGTTTCTCGGGTCGACACATCTCCGGAGTATCAAATTCTCATTGAAGTTCCCGGGTTGGTGAGCGACGACTTTTTCGGGGCGGTCCAGGCTCAACTCGAGGAGAACCGGCAACGCCGTCGCGACCGGCCCGGCGGCGGCCGGTGCCTGCTCCAGGGCCTGGTCGTGTGCAAACGGTGTGGCTACGGCTGCTACGGCAAGCCGACGAGCCGGGCCTCGGCCAAGGGCAAGGTCCCTTACGCCTACTACCGGTGCACGGGCTCCGACGCCTACCGCTTCGGCGGCCAGCGCCTCTGTTGGAACAAGCAGATCCGCACCGATATGCTGGACGCCGCCGTCTGGGAAGACGTGCGCAGGCCTCTTGTCCGAGCCGGAGCGGGTCCGGAGGGAGTACGAGCGTCGGCTCCAGGGTGCGGAGACGGGGCCGGGTCAGGAGGTGGAGCATCTCGGTAAACGGGTAAGCAATGTAAAGAAGATGATTTCTCGACTGATCGATGCTTACGGCGACGGGTTGCTCGACAAGTCGGAATTCGAGCCGCGGATCTCGGCGGCGAGGGCGCGCCTGGCCAAATTGGAGGCCGAGCATCGTCAGTGGATCGGCGAGGCCGCCCAGGAGGCGGAACTACGGCTGGTGATCGGTCAGTTGGAGGAGTTCGCGAGGCGCGTCTCGCAGGAGTTAAAAGAGCCGGACTGGGAGACCCGACGGGAGGTCGTCCGGGCCTTGGTGAAGAAGGTGGAGATCGACGAGCAGGAGGTCCGCATCGTGTATCGGGTCAGTCCATCCCCTTTTGAAGGATGCCCCCAACAAAGTCGTTCGCAACATTGTTGGGGGCGTGCTCAGCCCTCTCTTGGCCAACATCGTCCTGCACTACGTGCTCGACGAATGGTTCGAGAAGGAAGTTCGCCCCCGCCTGAAGGGAGAAGCCTTCGTGATCCGCTATGCGGACGACTTCGTGATCGGGGTAGCCCGAGAAGACGACGCCCGGCGAATCATGGAGGTCTTGCCCAAGCGGATGAGCAAGTACGGCCTGACGGTCCACCCGGAGAAAACACGCTTGGTGCGGTTCCAACCGCCCCAAGTCGACGACTCTGAAACCGAGGAACGGGACCCGCCCGAACCGACGACATTCGACTTTCTGGGATTTACCCACTACTGGGGACGATCCCGGCAAGGCGCATGGGTGGTTAAACGGAAGACGGCGAAGAGCCGACTCAAGCGTGCGCTGGCGGCGCTCTCGGAATGGTGCCGAAAACATCTGTATCTTCCGATCCGGGAACAGCACCAGAAGCTCACGCAAAAGCTGCGAGGCCACTACGGGTACTACGGGATCACAGGGAACTACTCCAGCCTCCAGGATTTCCGGGAGGAAGCGCGAAAGATCTGGAGACGTCGGCTGTCTCGGCGACGCCGCGATGGTGACGTGACGTGGTCCGAGTTCTATCGTCTGGAGCAGCGATACAGTCTTCCCCGCGCTCGAGTGGTCCACGGTCTGCGGAGCGGCGTAGCGAAGTCATGAGATGAAGAGCCGGGTGCGTTTAAGGGCACGCCCGGATCTGTGGGGGGCCTGGGTGGGCGACCACCCAGGTCTACCCGGCCCGGAATTCTACCGAGCGACGATTGCGATGCTGGCGATCAACGATTCCCTGGCGGTCGCGCTCCGTCGCGAACTGATCCTTGGAGGCGTGTTCCCCCCTCGTGGGTGCATAGGGGGACGTATGGGCACATCGGGGGACTTAGGGGGACTTAGGGGGACTTAGGGGGACGTACGGGGCATAAGGGGACGGGGGCGAATGCCATTAAGCTAAGCGTAAGCCCACAACTTCTTTGTACTTGCGATCAATTCCGTTGGGGCCTATTGTGTTTAGTATAGATATTTTCACGAGATTGCAATAGCGAAAATTCCCCAAATTCTAGCCACATGGAGCAAACTACATATCACTACGATGTCTGCATTGTCGGGCGCACGAAAAACGCAAGCCATGTACTGGAAACGACTTACACCTTCGCTTAATGCCATTCGGACGGGGGCGCATAAGGGGACGTGGGGCGCATAAGCAGTAGTTTCCCCGAAATCCTCCACTCCAACTAAACTTCTGTATCCTGTTGAGCGGGGCATCTGCCGAGCGGAACCTGCCGGGTGATTACCCTCCCATCCGGCTCCCCTCGGAGATGCTCCCATGACCGAAGCTACGCTCCTCTGGTCGATCTGGCAAGCACTGCTGCGGCCCTTCGTCTGGGCCTTCACCCGACTCGGATATCGCCGCTTCGTCGAGTGGGTCACCGCGTTGGCCCTCAACGTCGAGGAGCACACCATCACCCAGTCGGTGCTCGCCCTCGACCGCCCCGCCGACTGGAAGGCGCTGGAGTCCTTCGCCGAGTATGGGGCCTGGGACGCCCCCGCTGTCACCCGCAATCTGACCCGACTCGTCGCGCAGGCCCCCGGCCGGATCTGGCACGGCTATCATGTCTCGGCCGTCGATGACACCAAGGTCCACCGCAATAGCCAGGACGTCTGGGGCACCTGTACCTTCCATGAATACACCGCCCGCTGCCCCAACCGGGCCACCACCGTCCGGGCGCACAACTGGGTCGTCCTCGGGGCACTGCTGGAGAACGCCGGTCGGCCTGCCTGGTTCCTCCCCCTCTCCGGGCGGCTCTACTTCCGCCAGTCGCAGCTACCCACTCGGTGCGGGGCCGTCGGCCCCAGGGAGCCATTCCGCACCACGTGCGAACTGGTCGTCGAACTGCTGCGGGAGCAGGCCCGGATCATCACCGGGCGGCACCTGGGCGTCGTCGACGGCGGCTACGCCCTGCAGAGCGTCGTGCGGCCGCTGGTGAGGCCCAAGGACGGTTCGCCCCGCAGCGAGTTCCTGACGCGGTTGCGGCAGGATGCCCGGCTGTTCGCCCCGCCTCCGCAGGGGTGTCGTGCCAACCAGAAGTGGGGCCGCCGGTTGCCGCCGCCCCGCCAGGGCGGCCGGTGGACGAGACCCTGGCACGAGGCGACCGCCTTCATCTACGGCCGCCAGCGGAAGGTCCGCTGGAAGGAGGTCGTCTGCCTGTGGTGGGTCGCGGGGCCTGAGGTGCCGGTCAAGGCGGTGGTCGCCCAGGTCGAGGGGCACACGGAGCGGTTCACGCTGGTCACCTCGGCGGTGGAGTTGACCGGGTTGCAGATGGTGGAGTTGTTCGCGGCGCGGTTCCGACAGGAGGACGCCTTCCGGGACCTGAAGCAACGGCTGGGGTGGGAGGAGTGCCGGGCAGGGACGAGGAACCCGATCGAGCGGACCAGCCAGGCGCAATGGGTGACGATGAGCCTGATACGGTTGGCCCAGTTCCGCCTGGAGTCCGCCGGTGAGGAGGACTGGTGGTTGCGGCCGCCCTGGAATCGGGAGAAGGACCGCCCGAGCGTGTGGGACGTGGAGCGGCTCTTCCGCCGTCATGGCCCGGAGATCCAGCAACGGCTATCGGCGTGGCTGGGAGATGAGGGGAGAGTGGCGTGAGGGGGATGGATTGGTCATGAGCGCATAGAGATTCGATACTGGATGATCGCCGAGCGGCGGATTACCAGGGCTCGGCGGTCGCTTCTGACCGTCGAAGCGACGGAGGGAGTTCGTGTTGAACTTGCATGACTACATAACCTGCTCCATTTTTCAGGGAAAGCAGTGCTTATGCGCAAGCGTCTGAAACCCGTATAGCTACCTTCTCACACACTTTCTGAGTGCCCGGAAGGTTCGCCGCTCCTTGGGGATGCTCAAGGCCGGCTGGAGGCGGACCGCCGACTCGCTGCGGCACAAGCAAGATCCGGCCCAGATCGCCCGGGCCCGACGGGTGCTGAACAACTTGAAAAGAGAAGCGTCCGTCGGCCGCTTGAAGCTCTACTACCTCGACGAATGCGGGTTCTCGCCGACGCTGCCGACGGCCTCTACCTGGACCCTTCCGGGGCAGCGCAAGCGGATTCGCTACGAGAGTCCGCAGGGCCGCCGGGTCAACGCCATGGCCGCCTACCGGCCCGACGATGTCTCGCCCCGCCTGGAGGTTTTCACCGCTGAGCGGACCTGGGACTCCGACGACCTGCTGGGGTTCCTCGGGGCATTGCCGCGGGCTGGGGTCCCACGGGTGGTGCTGGACAACGCCAGTTTGCACGCCAGCCACGTCATTCGCCGGGCTCGTAGGGGGCTGGCTACTGCGGGCATCTAACCTGTACTTCCTGCCGCCGTATTCCCCAGAACTCAACGAGATCGAGCCAGTGTACCGACATGTTAAGTACCAGGACATGCCGCAACGTAGTTACACCAGTCGGTCGGGACTCCGTGCGGCTGTCGACGCCGGCTTCGACATGCACCGACGGAAATTGATGTCAAAAAGTGAAAAGAAACCGCGGCCAGCCGCTTAGAGGCCCTAACTTTATTGGCTCGAATGGCTCGATTTCCGGGGCTCGGGCCAATTTTGTCCGATGCCTCTTAGTTCAAGTTTCGCAGATTCTGAGGCGTATCTCGACCCGTCTGGAGGGCGAAATTACCCCGGGTAAGTCGATCGTGCACTGACCTGAGAGGCCTGAATCTTGGGCCGAACTGTCGCTCAACCTGCTCGGCTGAGAAGCTCGGTCAACTGGGCGATCCAGGTTTTCAGTCGAGACCGTTCTGGAAGCAGTCTGGCGGTTTTCTCCTGGTAGCTGACTCGCCTGAGGGTCGTCAGCATGTCGGCGAATGAGGGTTCTTCCTTCTTGCTATACCATGGCCGGAATGGAAACCGGAGCGACCGATGACCGGTTCGGTGAAACCATATGATGATCATGGTGTAGAGGAACAACGCCATGGGCGCGGTTCGCCGGACGGCCTT
Organism: uncultured Planctomycetaceae bacterium; assembly: GCA_963816015.1. Taxonomy (GTDB): domain Bacteria; phylum Planctomycetota; class Planctomycetia; order Isosphaerales; family Isosphaeraceae; genus Aquisphaera. Next base: position 21,097 of record CAWFJM010000022.1, read on the forward strand.
GGGAAGACGGTTGGCAGGGTCTTCAAGTCCCAGGAGTTGCTTGCAGTTTTCAAATGTGCATTCGATGGCCCAGCGGCAGGAGTAGGTGGAGAGAATCTGCCTGGCAGTCCAGTCCAGTTTGGTGCAGTAGAACATCTGATCGGGACGCTTCCCTTCCAGATCGCGCACCAAGACGATGGTCAGCAGCCGGTCACCTCCGGCCTTGTAGTAGAGAGCCTTGATCGTCTTGACCGCGAGAGCGGCATGGAGCCCAAACTGATTGAAGTCGAGTCGAGTCCAGGGTTGGGTCGTGTCCTCGGCCCACTGCTTCAGGGCCGGCAATCGCTTCCCTTTCTTGCGGGCAGGCCCTCTGGTCTTGGTCGTCCTGGGAGGTGCCGGTTCATAGAGCGCTCCCTTGGGATGGACGTGACTGATGAGATGCACCTTGGGAGGTAGTTTCGAGAGAATGCTTTTCCCACCGTAGGCGCTGTCACCCGAGAGCATGATCTCATCGTCAGGGAACCACTTAGCCACCAGTTCAACGAGTTCGAGGGCCAGTTCAGGCCGTGTGCGATGGTTCGGATCGTGCTTCGGCCGAGGCTTCTTCCCTTTCTTCCCCTTGGTCAGCCCCTGCCGATTGCGGTACAGCCGTACGGCAACCGGCAAGGCGAAGACTTTGGTAGGCGCCCAGAATGGATTGACGATCAGCAGGCAGAGAACAACCCAGTCGTGTCCCCAACTGACCAGGGACTTGGCGCGACTGGAGATGAGCGGATCGTAGTGCATACCGGCACCATAGAGCGTCAACCCGCGCTTTCGGCAGAGGGTGTCATCTACCGCCCAGAGCAGCGTAGCTCCAGGAGCAAGGATCGCGACAACGAGCTTAGCCAGGACCATGGACAAGGCATCGATATCCCAGGAGGCATGGCTGAAGAAGCGATGGAACCGAGACCAATGGCCGTTGCCGACGTTGCTGCCGGAGAAGATGACCTCAGTGATGTAGCGGTGTCGCTGGGAGAGAATCCAGCCAGTGACGATCTGAATGAAAGTCCGGAACGTCGGAGCCGTGAAGACCGACGCAAAGTGCAGTAGCAGAGACGCGAACGAGGGAGTAAGTTCCATGGGTCGGCTTCCTTGCCTTGGTGCCTGTCCAGTCTTGAGAACCTAGACAAGTACACAAGAAACAGCGAGGAAGCCGACGTGTCTTTTTGGTCAGAGAACCTCACTCAAATCTGCGAAACTTGAACTTAGGCCATGATCGACGTAGGCGACCCACCACCGCGAGACGGTCTCCCGGGAGAGGCCAAGCAGTTCCGCCACCTCGATCTCGGAGTAGCCCAACTCGCAGCCGCGAAGGGCACGCAATCGGAGCGATTGGAGGACCTCGTCGGACAACTGCCTCGCATCGGGCAATGAGATGGCCATGACACGTCCCCCCTTCTCAACCGCTACGCAAATGGCAACTGTCCCATGGGAACTATGAGTGAGCAACTTGCGTGCCGATGTAATACCTCGGGTTGGCTGCGGATCAGTAGATGTCCGTTTCGTAAGTCCACCGCCAGTTCCAGTCTTCCCGGATGCCTCGGCCGGGATCGGCAAGGACGACTTCTCGATCCGCTGGACGGGTCGCCTGGTCGCCCCGGCCGCGGGTACGTACGTGCTCCACGGCGACTGCGACGGTACCCTGCGGCTCTGGCTCGACGGAAAGCTCGTCCTCGGCAAAGACGACCATCGTCGGGGGTTCGTGCAGAGGAAGATCGAGCTTGCCGCGGGGAAGTCGTAGCAGGTCCAAGTCGCCTACGTCCACCGCGACGGCGCAGCGAGCAACCACCTCTCCTGGAGCGGCCCAGGTTTCGACAAGCAGGTTCTCATGCTGGACGGCGTTGCCGCGGCGAGAGGCCCCCGGCTCCGCAGCCCCGACTCACGCCCCTGTCAGCCCCGGGTGAACCCACTCCTCGGTGCCGTCGGCCCAGGATTCGCGCTTCCAGATGGGGACCACATCCTTCAACGTGTCGATGAGCCAGCGGCAGGCTTCGAAGGCGTCGTGGCGGTGGGGGCAGCTCACGGCGACGACCACGCTGATCTCGCCCAGATCGAGGCGGCCCACCCGATGCACGATGGCGGCCTCAATGATCGGCCACCGCGCGCGGGCCTGCTCCTCGAGCTCGGCCAGTTTCTTCATGGCCATGTCGGGATAGGCCTCGTAATCGAGCGAGACCGTCCGGCGGTCCCCCGTCATCTCGCGGACGGTCCCGAGGAAGGTGCAAATAGCCCCTGCCCTGTTCGAACGCACCTGCTCGGTCAGCGCCGCGTGGTCGATGGGAGACTCGGTGATCTCGATCATGGAATGGTCCTCATGCTCCAGTGATCTGGTGCGTCAGCCTCCGCTGACCGGTGGAATGAGCGCCACGGCGGCGCCGGGGAGGATCAGCGTGTTGTCGGACGCATACTCCGAATCGATGGCGATCATCACGCGGCAGGCGAGCGGGCTAAGCTCGGGGTGTTGCAGGGCCAGGGCGAGGCGGAGGTCGGCGACCGTTGCCGGCAGCGGCAGCTCGATGGCGATCTCGGACTGACCGGCTCGCTCCCGGGCCACGGCGAAGAGGCGGATCTTCAGGACGGAACGCTTGCGCTGGTGCCAGCGTTCGAGATCCTGGGGCGTGTTCAGGTCGGCTGCCAGCTCGGGATGAGGGATGTCGATCTCGACGATCCGCTCGGGGTTGCGGGACACCAGGGCGTTGATGCCTTCATGCCTGGGCAGGGAGGAGATCTGGCTGGCCAAGTCCCAGGGAAGGATGATCGGGTGGCTGGATCGCCCGGCCGCACGGGGGATGATGATCGATCCGGGACGCTCCGCCCATCGCTCCATGATCTGCCGGACGATCTCCGCCGTGAGGCCGGGGTTGTCTCCGGGCGTCAAAAGGAACCCCTCGGGCGGGCTCTGGCCCGGGCCACCGAGCCTGGGAAGTGCCAGCTCGACCGATTCTCTCATCTGGGCAGGGCGGTGGGCCGGCGCGATCACCACCGCACCGGCCTTCGCGGCCGCCTCCGCCACGGGTGGGCCCTCGGGTGCATCGGGCGGCGGAGTGACCACAACAACCGGCTCGGCACCTCCCTGCCGCAGGGCCGCGATCACGCGGCCGATGAGTGGCTGGCCCTCAAACGGCAACAGCAGCTTCGGCCGTCCCATCCGCCGGCTCTTGCCCGCGGCGGGGACGATGGCGGGGATCCGCAGGGTGGTCATGACGCGCTCGGAGGAGAGGGACGGGGCGCAAGACCGCGAGGTGCAAGGTTGCGCCGGGCGATCAGCTCGGCCACGATGCTGATGGCGATCTCTTGCACGGTTTGCGATCCGATGTCCAGGCCCACCGGGGCGGTCACGCGCTCCAGGTCGGCCTCGCTGATCCCCGCGTCTCGGAGGCTCTCGAAGATCAGCTTGATCTTGCGGCGGCTGCCGATCAGGCCAACGTACGGCGCGGGGGTCGAGGCCAGGTGGAAGAGCGCTTCTTGATCGTGGCCGTGGCCGCGGGTCACGATCAGGGCGTAGGTATGTCTGGTGACCTCGAGCGCAGTGAGCACGTCCTCGATCGGGCCGACGAGAATGCGCTGGGCTGACGGGAATCGCTGGGGGTTGGCGTACTGACTGCGGTCATCGATCACCCAGACGTCGAAATCGACCTGGGCCGCCAGGCTGGCCACGGCCTGCCCCACGTGCCCCGCGCCGACGATCACCAGCCGGACCCTGGGCAGCGAGGGAATCCAGGCCACCCCCCCCTGCACTTCCGGTCGCGGCCGCTCGCGCGAGGGCGCGGCATGCGCGGCCATGGGCTGCGGTATCGCTCCCTCGGGCCAGCAGGCCTGGCAGTGCCCGTCGGGCCCGAAGAGGAACCTCCGCCCGGGAGGACTTCCCTCCACTCGCTCGGGATGGACGATCACGGCCTCCGTGAATCCCTCGCCAGCCTCGAGCAAGTGAAGGAGCGTCCGGAAGTAGGGAAGCGGCCCGGGCCCGCGAAGAGCCTCGATGGCGATGACCATCTTTCCGCCGCAGATCAGGCCGTCGGCCCAGGCGTGGTCGTGATCGAGGACGAACGACTGGAGACTCGCCCCGCTCGCGCCGAGCTGCCGGATCGCCGTCTGCTTGACCTCGTTCTCGACGCACCCTCCGCCAAGCGTGCCGGTCTGGCCGCCACGGGGGTCAACCACCATGAGCGCGCCCGCTTTCTGGGGGGTCGAGCCTCGGGTTTCCACGACCTGGCAGAGGATCATCTCGCGATCCTGCTCCAGGGCGTTGATCAGGGTACGGATGACGTCGAGCATTCTTGGAGGATTCCCGGTGTCAGGATGCCAGATTCCCGAGCTGGCGGAGACTGCACTGAGTCAGCCTATCCTGCCGGCTAGCGGCGGGCAATCCGCGTTCCGTGGGAGGGGGTTGAGGAGGCGATGTCCATCGGGTCGAAGGAGTCAACGCGTTGTCCGGTCTCCGCGTCAAACCAGGAGGCAAGGCTCAGGTCCAGCAACACGGACACTTGCTGACCCTCCTGGAGGGGTGTCGACGCGGGCATCCGCGAGAGGATCGTGGCATCACCAACGACGAGGCACGCCAGGATCGAATCGCCCTGGTACTCGAGCCGGCCGACCCTGGCCTTCGTCTGGGGCATGGCGGCGCGATCTTGATCGCCGGCTTCGTCGTTGGCGACCAGGACCGCCTCGGGGCGCAGGCCCAGGTCGAGACGATGGGGCTCGATCGGCAGGCGCCGGGGATTGCCGGCGCCGAGCCCTCGAGAGGACAGAGGATCTCCGAAGCGGAGCCAGGAAGGCGAATGCTCAGGCATGCGTCCCGGCGGGCGACTTCGCAAGGCAGGATACTCATGCCTGGGCTGCCAATGAACGTCCCCACGAACCGATGGGCCGGGCGATCATGGACGACGCGGGGCGTCGCAAGCTGCATCAGCCGGCCCCGATGGAGGACAGCGAGCTGCTGGCCGAGGCTCAAAGCCTCGCCCTGGTCATGGGTCACATGAACCATAGTCGAGCCGAACCGCTCGTGGAGCTTTACGAGCTCTCCCCGGAGCGCTGCGCGGAGCGGGTCATCGAGATTCGAGAACGGCTCGTCCAGGAGCAGGACGGCGGGTTTTCGGGCTACCGCGCGGCCCAGCGCAACCCGCTGCCGCTCGCCGCCGGAAAGCTCGGCGGGGCTGCGGTCCAGCAGCTGGTCGATGCCGAGTATCCCGGCCACGGCATGGATCCGCTCGCACCGCTGGCTGCGCATGACGCCCCGGGCCTTGAGTCCAAAACCCAGGTTGTCGAAGACGCTGAGGTGAGGATAAAGCGCGGGGTTCTGGAAGACCATGGCCACATCGCGGCGGTGAGGGGGGATGCCGCTCACGTCATGGCCGCCGATCAGGATTGCACCCGAGTCTGGCGATTCGAGCCCGGCGATCAGCCGCAGGAGCGTGGTCTTGCCCGATCCGGAGGGGCCCAGCACCACCAGGCGCTGGCCCGCGGGGATGACCAAGTCGAGTGCGTCGAGGGCCGCGACGTCCGTGGTATAGCATCTGGAGGCCTGACGGAACTCGATGGACGACACGACACGAGGCCTCCTCCGCGGGCGACGCTCCGGCTCACTTACTCTTGTCCAGATCGGCCGGTTCTCGCACAATGATTATGACGTCATCCATCCGGAGATCGGCCTGAAGACCATCTCCGACCGAGCCCACCTCAACGACATCCACGCCACGATCTTGCACCTGATGGGCCTGGAACACACCCGGCTCACCTTCCTGCACCGCGGCCGCGACGAGCGCTTGGCCAACGTCGCGGGCCAGGTTCTGAAGGGGCTGCTGGTGTGACTTGACGTGAGATCCGGCGGTGAGGCCCGTCACTTCGGCTCGGCGAACGTCTCAGCGGGAGACCTTGTCGAGCACCTTGAACTCGGTGATGTCCTGCTCCACGAAATCCTCGCCGTCGCGCTTCACCGACACTTTCGTGGCCTTCTTGATGCCGCCGAAGTCCTTGTAGTCGCCGTAGCTGACGTCCTGGACGAACTCGTCGCCCATCCATCCGGTCACCTTCGCCACCATGCGGACGGGCAGGCCGCTTTCCTTGTCGAAGTAGAGGGTGAAGTCCTTGCCGTCCGGGCCGGTCACCTTCAGGGCTGCCGCGGGCTTTCCCTTCACGACCTCATCGGCGGCGGTCTCGACCTTGAAGTCCTTGGACTTGAGCGGCACGATCGTGACCGGGACGACCATGAGGTAGACGATCCGCTTCTCGTTCTTGACGGCATCGGGCTCCATCTCCATGTTCTGGCCGCCGAACTTCCTCCATCCCTTGTCGCCGTTCAGGACGGTCACGCCCTCGAACTTGTTGCCGTTGAATTCGCCCTCGAAGAGGGAGTGGAAGTGGTCGAGCCCCTGAACGGTCGCCTCGCTGCTGATCGCGTTTGAATTGCCCTCGATCGTGACCTTCCCCTTGGCCTTCCAGGTGAAAGTCTGAGCCTTGCCGAGCGTCTCCTCGCCGCCCAGGGCCTTGATCGCCTTGTCGAGGACCTGCGCGACCTGCGGGTTGTCCGCGCGGACCGGGGTTGCCATGAGGCCGAACGCGGCCGCGAGGAACATCGCACTCACGAGGCTTCTCATCGGGTTGCCTTTCTGGTTGGTGTCGGAGGGGTCAATTGGAGGGTACGAAGGTGCGGGGTCTCGTCCTCGACCTCAACGATCGGGCCGGCTGGATCGGGATCTCAGCCGGTCGCAGATCAGCAGGGCGAGGATGGACTTGGCGTCCTGGATGCGGCCGTCGTACGCCATGGCGACGGCCTCTTCCCACGGCAGGATCACGGTCTCGAGCCGCTCGTCGGGCTGGTGGTCGGTGGGGCCGGACACGAGGTCCTCGCAGAGGTAGAGGAACATCCGCTCGGTCATGACGCCCGGGCTGACGTACCAGTCCCGGACCCGCGTGATCCGGCCCGCCCGGTAGCCGGTCTCCTCGGAAAGCTCGCGCGCGGCGGTCTGGTCGGGCGACTCGCCCTCGTCGATCGTACCCGCGGGGACCTCGAGCAGGGTCTTGCCGATCGCATGACGATCATTCTTGACCAGGCAAACGCGTGTCGCGTCGACCAGGGGAACCAGGGCGACCGCGCCCCGGTGAACGACCACCTCGCGCTCGGCCGTGGATCCGTCGGCCAGCACGACCGGCTGGAGGGCCAGGTCGATCTTCGCGCCTCGATAGATGACGCGTCGCGGAAGCGGGGTCGGACTCGGGTCGGAAGACACGATGGAGGCGCTCCTCGGTCAGTCGCCGGTCGCGGGGGCCCGGTGGGAATCGCGGAGGGTGAGCACGGGGCAAGGCGCCTCGCGGACGATCCGTTCGGCAACCGAGCCGAGCAGGACGTGGGAGAGTCCCGTCCGGCCATGGGTGGCGATGACGATCAGATCGATCTCGTGTTCCTTCGCATAGTCCACGATGGCCTCGACCGGGCTTCCCCACTGCACGGCCGTGACCAGGGATGTCGGCTTGCCCCAGGCGGGCTTGAGCAGGTTTCGCAGGGTTTCCCGGGCCCGGTCCTCGTTCTCCTGTAGAACTGCGGTGGCATGACCGGCATGAGCAGGGGATCAGGACCGGCGGGGATGATCTCGGAGAGGACGTTCACCAGGTGAAGCTCGGCTCCAAGCCGCTCGGCCAGTCGCACAGGCGAAGCGCACCGCCTTCTCGGAATGGGTGCTGAAGTCGGTGGGGGCCAGAATTCGCTTGATGTCGATCACGCAAGGAGCTCCTCGGGCCCGAGACCTCAGCGCTCCCCGCGGACCAGGCTCTGGAACCGCTGGCGGAGCTCGCGCGTGACGGGACCCGGCCGGCCCGAGCCCAGGACGCGCCCGTCACATTCCACCACGGGGATCAGCTCGGCGGCGGTGCCGGTCAGGAAACACTCGTCGGCGGTGTAGACATCGTACCGGTCCATCGTCCGCTCGACGACGGTGTGGCCCGTGGCCCGGGCCAGCTCGATCACCGCGTTGCGGGTGATGCCCTCGAGAATGCCGGCGTCTTTCGAGGGAGTGTGAAGAACGCCCCGCGACACGACGAAGATGTTGTCGCCGGTGCACTCGGCGATCTCGCCCTTGTGGTTGAGCATCAAGGCTTCGAGGCAGCCGGCGTTGGTGCCCTCGATCTTGGCCAAGATGTTGTTCAGGTAGTTGAGCGACTTGATCCGCGGGTTGAGGGCGTTGGGATGGTTGCGCGTTGTCCCGGCCGTGATGATCTTCAGGCCGTGCTCGTAGAGCTCCTCCGGGTAGAGGCTGATCTGGTCGGTGATGATGATGACCTGGGGATCGGTCGTCTTTCTGGGGTCGAGCCCCAGGCTGCCCGCGCCCCGGGTGACGATCACGCGGATGTAGGCATCGACCAGCTTGTTGGCGGCCAGGGTCTCCTCGATCGCCCGACCCATCTCCTCGCGGGTCATGGGGATGTGGAGATGAATGGCCTGGGCCGAGTCGTAGAGGCGGTCGACGTGCTGCTCGAGCCGGAAGACCTTGCCGGAATAGGATCGAATGCCTTCGAAAACCCCGTCACCATAGAGCAAGCCGTGATCGAACACGCTGATCTTGGCGTCGGCCTTCTCGTAGAGTTTCCCGCCGATGTAGACTCTCGGGCTCATGCGCGGCCCTCCCCCTGTTTCGCTCAGCCGCCGCTTTGAACCCACGCCCTGCGTTTCCCTTCAAACCAGCGCGGGAGCCCACTCCTCGATTCGCCCCTCGGCGAGCCGAACAACCCGGTCGGCCTGCTGGGCAATGTGCTGATCGTGCGTGACCAACATCATAGTGAGCCCGCGCTCCCGGTTCAAGTCGCGGAGCAGGTCGAGCACCCCCTGTCCGCTGCCGGCGTCGAGATTTCCCGTGGGTTCATCGGCCAGCAGGATCGAGGGCCGGCCGGCCAGCGCCCGGGCGATGGCCGCCCGCTGCATCTCGCCGCCGGAGAGCTCGGACGGGCGATGAGTGAGCCGGTGGCCCAGGCCCACGCGCTCCAGCAACCCGGCGGCCTCGTGGCGGATTTGCCGCCGCTCCTTCCAGTACGACCAGACCCCCTGCCCGATCAGCCGGGGCATCATCACGTTCTCCAGCGCGGTCAGCTCGGGGAGCAGGTGGTAAAACTGGAAGATGAACCCGAACTGGCGGTTGCGCATCGCGTCCCGATGCCGTTCGGGGCGGTTGTCGATCCGGCTTCCATCGACCAGCACCATGCCGGAATCCGGGTTATCGAGCAGGCCCAGGATGTGCAGCAGCGTGCTCTTGCCCGATCCGCTGGCCCCCACGACCGCAACCAGCTCGCCGTGCTCGGCCTCCACCTCGACGCTGCGCAGGACCGGAACCTCGTTCCGCCCCTTCCAGTAGCTCTTGCTCAGTCCGACCGCCGCGATATGGCTTGGCATCGTCCACGCCTTCCCTGGAGAAACTGGGGTTCATGCGAGCCGGCTCCGCCCGGCGACCGCTCCGATCATTCAAATCGCAATGCTTTCACCGGGTGCAGCCTGGCCGCGCGCTGAGCCGGCCAGATGCTGGCGAGGACGGCGATCGCCAGGGCGCCCGCCACGATCGCGATCACCGTGTGCGGCTCGACCAGGGTCGGGATCCTGTCGAAGTAGTAAATCGTGTCGTCGAAGACCTTGTGGTGGAGCACCGTGCTGAGGACCTTCTCGATCTCGTTGATGTAACGGACAAAGAGCAACCCGCCGATCATGCCCACGCCGCTGCCCACCGCGCCCAGGAGCAGGCCGTAGCCAAGGAAGATCCCGCGGATCCCTGCGGTCGAGGCCCCCAGCGCCTTCATCACGCCGATGTCCCTGGTCTTCTCGACCACGATCATCGAGAAGATGGCCAGGATGCCGAACCCGGCCACGGCGATGATCATGAAGAGGAGAATGTTGAGGATGCTCTGCTCGATCGCGACCGCACCCAGGAGCGGGCCCTGCTTCTGCTCCCACGTCCAGACCTTGAAGTACATCGGATGGAGCCGCTCCAGGGCGAGCTGGAGCCGGTCGGCAAGCTCGTCGAGGTTCACGCCCGGCTTGACCTTGATCTGGATCTGGTTGACGGCCCCCTTGCCGTCGGGCCCGAGCAAGAAGCCGCGACTTCTGGAGCTGCTCGAGGGGGACGTAGACGTGCGTCGAGTCGTACTCGCTCATGCCGCTCTTGAAGTAGCCGACCACCGTGAAGTCGTCGAGACCCGGCCTCGGGCTTCTTGCCGGCCTTGGGGAAGGCCAGGTTGATCTTGGTGCCGACGTGGGCCAGGTACACGTCGGGCTGACCCTTGCCCGGGTGCCACGTTCCCAGGGCATAGCCGATGATCGCCCCCTGATCGGGCACCTGCTGCATGGCCTGCTGCCTGAGCTGCTCCTTGACGGCCCGGGTGAACTCGTCGTCTTCCTCGCCTTCCAGCTCCTTCAGACGGGAGCCGGCGGGCGACTTCTCGCGGAGCCGGTCGGGCACCTCGAACGAAGGCTCGACGGGCCGGCCCTTCTCGTCGAAGAGGAACTCGGCGAAGTCGCCGGTCCTGGCTCGTTCCGCGGGCCGAACGCCGATGATCTGGACGAGCTTGGTCATCGATTCGCTGCCGACCCGGTACTTGAGGATGCCCGGCGTCTCCATGGTCGGGGCCATGGCCACGACGTCGTCGCCCCCCGCCTCCTGCACGCGGGCCATCACCTCCTCGAAGTTGTAGAACCCATCCATCGAGGCCGACTCGACCACGAGATCGGCGAGAATGCCGTGCAGCCGGTCGCGCATCTTGTCGGCGAACCCCGCCATCACCGAGTTCACCACGATCATCGTGGCGACCCCGAGCATCACGCTGATCACGCTGGCCAGCGCGATGTAGCGCGTGCGGAGATACCGCCAGCAGAGCAGGTACTTGTACAACTCGACCACTCCTTCCCTGTTCGGTTGGGCTCTCTCTTCCGTGGGACAGGATTGGAATCCTGTCCCACGAAATGCTCGACAGAATTCTCAGGCAGGACCTGGATCGGTCTCGGGCTCTCCTGATCCCGCGGCGGCCGTTCCCTGCGGCCGCATCAGCGGGAACAAGATCACATCGCGAATGCTCGACTTGTTCATGAGGATCATGCAGAGCCGGTCCATTCCAATCCCCAGCCCGCCGGCCGGCGGCATGGCGTGCTTGAGGGCACGGACGAAATCGTCGTCCATCTTGGCCATCGACTCTTCCTCGGCCAGTCCCGCGAGCTGGCTTCGGAAGAGCTGCTCCTGAAGCAGCGGGTCGTTGAGCTCGGTGTAGGCGTTGGCCAGCTCCATGCCTTCCACGAAGAGCTCGAACCGCTCGGCCACCGCCGGGTTCGTCGCCTTCCGCTTGGTGAGCGGGCAGATGGCCGCCGGGTAATCGATCACGAAGACCGGGCCGGTGAGCTTGTCTTCCACCACCTCCTCGAAGAGCTCGCTCGTGACCACGTCGGGGTCCTTGCCGGCCGTGGCGATTCCCATCTCCTCGGCGCGGGACTTGATCGCGGCGAAGCTGGCCGGGTCAACCCCGGCATGCTCGGCCAGCAGCTCGGCGTAAGTGCGCCTGGGCCACGGGGGCGTGAAGTCGATGGTCGTCTCGCCCCAGGGCCGGCGATAGCCCCCGCCCAGGGCCTCGATCGCCCCGCAGATCAGGGCCTCGGTCAGGTCCATCATCGCATGGTAGTCGCCGTAGGCCTGGTAAGCCTCCATCATCGTGAACTCGGGGTTGTGCTTGGGGCTGATCCCCTCGTTCCGGTAAACCCGGCCGATCTCGAAGACCCGCTCCATGCCCCCCACCAGCAGCCGCTTGAGGTAGAGCTCCGGGGCGATCCGCAGGAACAGCTCGATGTCCAGCGCATTGTGATGGGTGACGAACGGCCGGGCCGCCGCGCCTCCGGCGATGGCCTGCATGGTGGGCGTCTCGACCTCGACAAAACCCCTCCCGGCCATGATGTTGCGGAACGCCGTGATGATCTTCGACCGGCCCAGGAAGGTCTGGAGCGACTCGGGATTGGTGAACAGGTCGACATACCGCCGCCGGTACCGCTGCTCGACGTCCGTCAGCCCGTGCCACTTCTCGGGGGGCGGCAGCAAGCTCTTGCCCAGGAAGGTCAGGCTCGACGCGAAGACGGTCAGCTCGCCCGTCTTGGTGTATCCGAGCGTCCCGTCCACTCCGAGCAGGTCGCCCAGGTCGAGCAGCTCGACCAGGCTCCAGCCCACGTCGCCGACCTGCTTCTTGCCGATGAAGACCTGGATTCGCTCGGTCCAGTCGCGAATCTCAAGGAAGACCACCTTCCCCTGCCCCCGCTTGAGCATGATCCGCCCGGCGATGCGGACGGCGGGCCCGGGCTCGGCTTGCTCTCCCTCGGGAGCCTTGGGAACCGGCAGCTCCCGGACGGCGGCGATCGCCTGGTGGCCGTCGAACCGCTGCCCCCAGGGGTCGAGCCCCAGGTCGGCGATTCGCCGTAACTTCTCCATCCGAACCGTTTCCAGGCTCTCCCGCGGCTCTTCCGGCATCGCTCCGCCTTAATCGTTCAAACATCTCAACTTGGGGAAACTCGAGGCAAATTGTAGTGATCCGGCGATCGGGGTCAACGGCAACCGCCATCGGACGTGGAGGTGACCGGCGCCCGGCGCATTTGGCCGTCGTCGCTCGTCGCCGTTGTCTTCGGCTTTGATCGACCTAGGGCTTTGCGGAATGAGCACTTAAAGGCGGAACCCAATTGGCTTCGATCGTGCGCTTTATATGGCGTTACTGCCGACGAGCCCGTCTCTAACTGCCGAATTGCCAAAGACCAATGGGTTAGGGGAAGTCTGGCCCTAATCTCCACTCTGCATAACGAACACGCGACTGACACGCTACAATTGGTATTTTCTCGTCGAGCTCGTCGCTACAACCGGATCCCGGCGAGATCATGCTCAGGAGGAGTGCGTTGGCAGGGGCAAGATCCCTGGAAGCGGAAGGTGGGCGAAATCGGTTCGTTTCGTTCCGTTCGCGCTTAACCGGGCCGTTGGGGGCTCATCCAATGCAGGGCATGTTGATCCGGCGAGCGGGCTGGATGCAGTGAACGAGCCCTGTCACATCTCAGGTTCGTCGAGCAGGTCAGCGGGCACAGGGGGACACTGCGGGCACAGGGGGATATACATGAATGGCATTAAGCGAAGGTGTAAGTCGTTTCCAGTACATGGCTTGCGTTTTTCGTGCGCCCGACAATGCGGACATCGTAGTGATATGTAGTTTGCTCCATGTGGCTAGAATTTGGGGAATTTTCGCTATTGCAATCTCGTGAAAATATCTATACTAAACACGATAGGCCCCAACGGAATTGATCGCAAGTACAAAGAAGTTGTGGGCTTACGCTTAGCTTAATGGCATTCCGCTATGTCCGCCTATAGCGGCCATATTGACTAAGCATCGCCCGTCATGACATTTATGATTGGGCATAAACCAGGTTTACGGCTTCGGATCATCGGGGGTCTTGCCCGACCTGGGAGTCACGAGACGAGGACAGGCGCCAGCGATGCCAGAACCGACAGCCTCCGATACCGAGTCGAGCGAGCTGGAAGAGCCCCTGGGTTCCAGGGGATTCGGACTGCCGATGGGGATCTTCGTCGTCGTCTCGAGCATGATTGGTGTCGGGGTGCTCACCACGTCCGGGTTCACGGTCGCGTCTGTGGGAAGCAACCAGCTGATGCTGTTTCTCTGGGTGGTTGGTGGCATCATTACGCTTTGCGGGGCGCTCTGCGTGGCGGAGCTGGCGGCTGCGCTGCCGTCGTCCGGAGGAGACTATATTTATCTCTACGAAGCGTATGGCCCGCTCGCAGCGTTTCTCACGGGGTGGGTCTCGTTCCTGATCGGTTTCGCCGCGCCCATCGCCGCCGCGGCGTTCGCCTCCGCGTCTTACCTGCTGGCACCGCTTGGCCTGCCTCCCGCAACGGCGAGGCTGGCCAATCAAGGATTGGCGAGTGTGGCCATTGTGGCCTTCGCCCTGATCCACACCTCGAAGGCGAGGCATTCGACCCGAGCTCACTCGACCGTCACACTCCTCAAGCTGGGCATCCTGTGCACGTTCCTGGTCGCCGGATTGTATGCCGGCTGGGGGCGCTGGGAGACCCTGGCCGACCGGCCGTCGCTGGACTTCAGCACCGCCAAGGCGCTGCTCTTCTCCCTGGTTTATATCTCCTACGCGTACACGGGATGGAACGCCGCGTCCTACCTCGCGGGCGAGATCGCCGAGCCGGGTCGACGGCTACCGCAGGCCATCCTGATCGGCACTTCGCTGGTCGTGGCGCTTTATCTCGGCCTGAACACAGTGTACTCCCTGGCTCTGCCGGCTGGAGAGATCCAGCGTATCGCCAAAGAACAAGGGTTCGACGCCGTCGCGCCGATCGCCGAGCTGGCCGCGAAGCGCCTGTTCGGCTCGACGGTCACGGCCACGCTCTCGGTCGCCTTCGGATTGACTCTGCTTGCTTCATTGAGCGCTTACGTTTTGACCGGTCCGCGAGTGGCTCTTGCCATGGCTCGGGCCGGGCACTTCCCGGCGATCGCCGCCCGCCTGTCCCCCCGCACCGGAGCCCCCGCAGTCGCGACCGCATTGCAGGTGGCCTGGGCCCTGACGCTGCTCTGGTTGGGAAGCTTCGAGAAGATCTTGATCTACGCCAGCGTGGGACTGGCCCTCTTCTCAATGCTGTCCGTCAGCACGGTCATGGTGTTGCGACATACCCGACCTGACCTGTCACGTCCCTTCCGGACCCCCGGCTACCCGGTCGTCCCCGCGATTTTCCTGATAGGCACGGCCCTCCTGACCATCGCTGCCTTCCTGGAGCGGCCCTTGCCTTCGGTCTATGCCTTGCTGACCATCCTGGCTGGCCTACCCGTCCATTACCTGGTGCGCCGGCCCCAGCGCCGGGGAGCCTGAGTCTTCAATCGAACCCGGGCCGCAGGAGCTTACTGAAGGAAGTGATGGAGTGAAGGCTCCGGGATGTCGAGTCGAGGAGCCTTCCCAGGTGGTCTGTTTCAGGATGACCTTACGGCGCTTTCGCTGTCCAACCCCACAGTCCATTGTAAAACAGGACCACCAAGCCTGGGGGTGGGGTGGATGCTACTTCACTAGGCTCTTGTCCACGTAGATGGTGTTGGGGAATGTGACGGCTCGAGCCTCATAGCCCTGCTGGGAGAGAAACTCAGTCATCTCGGAATCCATCTTGAACGTGAGCGCAACCAGGGTCTCGGCGCAAATCAGCTTGGGCCGGAACCGCTGGAAATCGAGGGTCTTCATGATGGCCACGTCGAGGCCTTCCACATCGATGGAGATGAAATCCGGGGCCTTGCCATGGAAGTGCTCCTCGATGACCTTGTTGATCGGGACCAGGGGCATCTTCACGACCTTCTCGATCTTGGCATTGGAACGTGCAGCCCGGCGTTCAGCCTCCTCTTTGTCAAATGTGTTCCACTGATCAACTGTCAAGCAGTAGTAATCGGTTTCCTTCTGTTCGGTGATTCCAATCCCGACGTTGAGAACGATGTCACCCGGGCGCACGGCCTTGAGTTCGGGGATCATCGCCACATTGGGCTCGACGAGCACACCACGACTCCCGAGGCTGTAGAACAGGTAGGTATTGTTTCCCGCCTGAGGGAGCCAGGCTCCGATGTCGAGATACGATGGTTGCTTGATACCCAGATAGTCGAAGATCGTCTGGGCGATGACATCCTCACCCGATTGCGAGTACGACGGGGTCGCTCCCCTGGGGAACCGCCGGAAGTGGCGATGGCCGAAGAATCCGGCAGCCCCTCCGGCTGTTCCGGCCGCGGCGGAGAACAAGAGCTCGCGCCGATGAATTTTCGCCATGAGAAAACCTCACAAGATCAGTTATGAATGTCTTCTGATGCACTCGATGACCAGCATGCCCGACGGCACCAGACGTTGCGAATCCAGCAATAACGACCAATCGGCTTTGCCCGTCCTCGCGGCAGAACCCATTCGCATAAATTGCAGACTATCAGATAGGCACAAGACAGTCCAGGTTCATGCCGGTCGCCGCAGGCCTGCGTTGCAGGAACAGGACATCGTATGGAAGGCGCAATCGAATTGACTCGACAGCCTAGAGAGGGAAAGGCGGACATACAAGATTTTGAATCCTAGTAGGGGCACATGGGGACATACATCTTTTCGTGCGGGCACAGGGAGACATACATGAATGGCATTAAGCGAAGGGTAATCCTCTTCCCCGAAAGGGCTTGAGGAAAGCAAAGGTCTCCTGAGCTCATGGGGTTGTCACACGACCCTGGGACAGGAGGCCCTCGGATGCATCGACGGATTGATACCACGCTGCGGCAACTTCGGCAAGACCCCTGCCAGTACCTCGATCGCTCTGTGGTGGAACGGATTTGCCGCGCCGCCGGGCACGTTTGGCGCGACGGCGTCCTGACGCCCTTCGCCACCCTCCACTGGTTCCTGCTCCAAGTCCTCAGCGGCAACACCGCGCTGGAGCATGTGGCCACGCTGGCCAAGAAGGCTTTCACCGACTCGGCATACTGTCAGGCGCGTGCGCGCCTCCCCTTGGCGGTCTTTCGGGCGCTGCTCCGTCACCTCATCACGGCCTTCGTTCCGGATACCCACGACCACCTGTGGTACGGGCATCGCACGTTCCTGCTCGACGGGTCCTCGTTCTCGATGCCCGACACCCCCGAGTTGCAGCGGTCGTTCGGCCAGCCCGGCGCACAGCAACCGGGCTGCGGGTTTCCCGTCGCCAAGATCTTGGCTCTGTTCCACGCCGGCACGGGGCTGTTGCTCGAAGTGATGGCCGCCCCCTTGCCTCTCATGAGAGGGCGCGTGCTGAGGACGTCCATCCTGCCTTGCAGCCAGGCGACGTCCTGGTGGCCGACCGCGGCTTCTGCTCGTTCGCGCATCTAGCCCTGCTGATGGCCCGGGGCATTCACGCGGTGTTCCGCATGCACCAGCCGCAGATCGTCGACTTCACGCCGGATCGGCCACACGCCCGACGCGGTGACAAGGCCGCCGG
This sequence comes from uncultured Planctomycetaceae bacterium, assembly GCA_963816015.1. Classification (GTDB taxonomy): domain Bacteria; phylum Planctomycetota; class Planctomycetia; order Isosphaerales; family Isosphaeraceae; genus Aquisphaera. Next base: position 38,097 of record CAWFJM010000022.1, read on the forward strand.
CACGGGGCTGCCCCGTTCGAAGTGGCTCCGCCGGCTGGGCACGCTCGACCAACTCGTCGAATGGATCAAGCCCAAACAGAAGCCCAAGTGGATGAGCGCCGAGGTCGACGCGGCGCTGCCTGAGACGCTGGTGGTGCGCGAGCTACGTTACACGCTCGACCGGCCGGGCTTCCGGACGCGTTCCGTGACGCTGGTGACGACGCTTTTGGACGCGGAGACTTACTCTGCGGAGGCGCTGGCGAAACTCTACGGCGCGCGAGGGGGGGTGGAGACGAACCTGCGTCACTTGAAGCAGACGATGAAGATGGATGTGTTGCGGTGCAAGAGTGAGGATGGTGTGCTGAAGGAACTGATGGTCTACGCGATGGTGTACAACCTGATCCGGGTGGTGATGGGGGAAGCCGCACGACGGCAGGGTGTGCTTGTGGAACGAATCAGTTTCATCGACGCGATGCGTTGGCTCCTGGACGCCGAAGCGGGCGACGATCTGCCACGCTTGAAAGTCAACCCCGACCGCCCTGGGCGGGTCGAGCCGCGCGTCCGGAAGCGAAGACCGAAGCAGTATCCGCTTAGGAAAACACCACGCTTTAAATTGCGCAAGAACCTTTTAGGACAAGTGCTTGCGGCTTAGAGACTGTCCCATAAGGTAGTCGAGGCGCCTAGAATGGTGTATGAGAACGCACCATTACCCCAGCGACGTCACCGACGCGCAGTGGGCCCTGATCGAGCCCCACATCCCCGCCTCCACCGGCGGACGACCCCGCAAAACCGACATGCGGGACGTCGACGACGCCATCCTGTACATCCTCCGCACCGGCTGCCAGTGGCGCTACCTCCCTATCGACTTCCCGCCCAAGAGCACCGTCTGGCGGTACTTCGACCGGTGGCGGCACGATGGCACCCTGGACCTGATCCACGACCGGCTCCGCCGCAAGGTCCGCACGATGGAGAAGCCTTACCACCCCCGCACCTCCGCGAGCGTCGACAGCCAGTCGGTCGACACCACCTCCGGCGGCGAGCAGCGGGGCCGCGACAACTTCAAGAACGTCGACGGGCGGAAGCGCCATATCGTGGTCGACAGCCTGGGCCTGCTCCTGGCCGTCCTGGTCACGGCCGCGGACGTGGACGACGCCCGGGCGGCGACCGAACTGTTCACCCGGCTGGACGGCCAGCCGATGGGCAAGGTCGTGCGGATGTACGCCGACAGCAAGTACCACAACTTCAAGCTGTACGAGTGGGTCGAGGCGAACGCGCGGTGGGAGCTGTCCATCGTGCGGCGTCCCGAGGGGTCTGAGGGCTGGGTGAGGCTGCCGATCCGGTGGACGGTGGAGCGGACGTTCGCGTGGCTGGGCCAATGCCGGCGGCTGACCAAGGACCGGGAGAAGAGCGTCCAGTCGTCGGAGGCCTTCATCAAGCTGGCCATGATCCACCTGATGCTCAACCGGATCGAGCCCACGGGCACGGACGCCGAGTTCCACTACCGCGAGGCGGCCTGAACTGACTTATGGGACAGTCACTTAGCTTAATGCCATTCGAGACATACATCTTTTCGGATTGTAGCCCATCGAAAAGCGCTAAGTCTCCCTATAGCCGCAGATGGAAAAGCGTTATGTCCCCCTATAGCTCGCTAAGTCTCCCTATAGCCGCAGATGGAAAAGCGTTATGTCCCCCTATAGCTCCCAGATGGAAAAGCGTTATGTCCCCCTATAGCTCCTCGTTATGTCCCCCTATAGCTCCCTATGTCTCCCTGTAGCCGCACATGGAAAAGCGCTATGTCCCCCTATAGCTCCTCTGATCGCGGCGAAGCTGGCCGGGTCAACTCCGGCATGCTCGGCCAGCAGTTCGGCGTAAGTGCGCCTGGGCCACGGGGGAGTGAAGTCGATGGTCGTCTTCCCCCAGGGCCGGCGATAGCCCCCGCCCAGGGCCTCGATCGCCCCGCAGATCAGGGCCTCGGTCAGGTCCATCATCGCATGGTAGTCGCCGTAGGCCTGGTAAGCCTCCATCATCGTGAACTCGGGGTTGTGCCTGGGGCTGATCCCCTCGTTCCGGTAAACGCGCCCGATCTCGAAGACCCGCTCCATGCCGCCCACCAGCAGCCGCTTGAGGTAGAGCTCCGGGGCGATCCGCAGGAACAGCTCGATGTCCAGCGCATTGTGATGTGTGACAAACGGCCGGGCCGCTGCGCCTCCGGCGATGGCCTGCATGGTGGGCGTCTCGACCTCGACAAAACCCCTCCCGGCCATGATGTTGCGGAACGCCGTGATGATCTTCGACCGGCCCAGGAAGGTCTGGAGCGACTCGGGATTGGTGAACAGGTCGACATACCGCCGCCGGTACCGCTGCTCGACGTCCGTCAGCCCGTGCCACTTCTCGGGGGGCGGCAGCAAGCTCTTGCCCAGGAAGGTCAGGCTCGACGCGAAGACGGTCAGCTCGCCCGTCTTGGTGTATCCGAGCGTACCGTCCACTCCGAGCAGGTCGCCCAGGTCGAGCAGCTCGACCAGGCTCCAGCCCCCGTCGCCGACCTGCTTCTTGCCGATGAAGACCTGGATTCGCTCGGTCCAGTCGCGAAGTTCAAGGAACACAACCTTCCCCTGTCCCCGCTTGAGCATGATCCGCCCAGCAATGCGGACAGCGGGCCCGGGCTCGGCTTGCTCCCCCTCGGGAGCCCTGGGAACCAGCAGCTCCCGAACGGCGGCGATCGCCTGGTGGCCGTCGAATCGCTGCCCCCCAGGGGTCGAGCCCCAGGTCGGCGATTCGCCGTAACTTCTCCATCCGAACCGTTTCCAGGCTCTCCCGGTGCTCTTCCGGCATCGCTCCGCCTTAATCGTTCAAACATCTCAACTTGGGGAAACTCGAGGCAAATTGTAGTGATCCGGCGATCGGGGTCAACGGCAACCGGAGTTGGGGGAGGTCGTTGCGATGTTCGCGGGCCCTGATTTTTCTGGGCGTTTTTGAGTCCCTCAAAAACCGCCTACCCCACGATACGCGCAAAACTTGCGGTTTTTCCTCTCCGGCAGGGATTTTTTCACGATTTTTCGACCACCGGGCCAACACAGCGGGGATTTATTGCGTAGCAATTGTAGGTATTCCATCCTTTACCTCCTGACCCCTGCGTGAGCCCATGAGAATCACAATCACCAAGCCACTCTTCGCCTGGGACGCTCTCGAGGATTCCCCTTCGCTCCAATCCCTGCGAGTCCTGCTGGAATCGATCCCTGACCACGCGTTGCTCGAGTCGCTCCGAGTGTCGCGCGGAAAGGGACGCGACGATTATCCCGTGGAGGTCCTCTGGGGCACGCTCGTCCTGGCGATCGCCTTGCGGCATGTCTCGATCGACGCTTGCCTCGAGGAACTCCGTCGCAATCCGGCGTTGCGATTGCTGCTGGGCATCGAAGAGGAGGATCGAGTCCCCGGCCCCGACAACATGTCGCGCTTCCTGGCGACCCTCGGCGAAGAGCCCCACCTGAAGCATCTCCGTCGGATCTTCGATACCCAGGTCAGCCGGCTGGGTGCGGTGATCGGTGACTTCGGCAAGAACACCGCGGGCGATTCGACCGGCCTGGCTGGTCGCGCGGCGACCAGCGAGAAACTGCGTGCCGCCGAGATCGAACAGCGGCTTCCGCAACCTAGCGGTGGACGCAAGGAGTACAAGGACGACGACGGAAACATCACCAAGGTTGTCGAATGGTTTGGCTATAAGTTACATTTATTGGTTGATGTAAATCACGAGGTCGCGCTCGCCTATCATATCACCGACACCAAGGCCGGCGACAACGAGCGAATTCCCGATCTGGTAAGTCAAGCGCAGAACAATCTGCCGCCGGATCGTATGAAAACCCTGGCCTACGACAAGGCGGCCGACGACGGCGCCGTGCACGAGTTCCTCCAGGAGAAAGGCATCGCGCCGCTCATTCAGAATCGCAACTTCAAGCTCGAGGAACCCGAGAAAGTGCTCGGGGGTTCGACGCCTCTGAACATCGTGTATGACCAGGCGGGCACGGTCTACTGCTACGATCGCGTCAGCCCCGATCCGGTGCGGCACTCCATGGCGTACATCGGCCATGAACCCCAGCGCGGCACGTTGAAGTATCGTTGCCCAGCGCGGCATGGTGGCTGGAGTTGCCCGAGCGACGCGCGCTGCAACGGCGAGCGGAAGTACGGCCTGACCGTCCGCGTGAAACAAGAGATCGATCTGCGTCGCTTCCCGAGCATCCCGCGCACGACCAAACAGTTCGAACGCATGTACAAGGGCCGGACCGCCGTTGAGCGCGTCAACGCACGGTTCAAGGTGTTCTGGGGCATTGACGATGGCCAGGTCTACGGGTCCCGGCGCTTTCACGGTCACGTGGGGGCGGTGATGGTCGTGCACTTGGCGTTCGCGACGCTGCTGGCCCGGACGAGCAGATACGAGGGGACCTACGGGAAGATGACCTTCTCGCCGATCGCCAAAGCCCTTCACGAGCTAATCCGATCGCATGCGCAGGAGACCGCCCAAGCCGTAGCGTCCGAGTAAGTCGCCGTCTGGGCTTCCAGAGAGCCAAGGTCTAATGCGAGTTTTGCCAGCGCAGTCATTCGCGCGTGAGGGCGGACTACGCTCACCTCGCGCCTGGGACAGTCATGAGGCGAAGTTGACGCACCGCCCCGAAGGGAGCGGCGCCACAAATGCATGCAATTATCAGAATCAAAGGCTAACAACGCAACTGGCTCCCTGACCGGGAGACAATGTGCATCATCGCCCGTAAGGGATAAGGGGTCGTAAGGGATAAGGGGTCGCGTAAGGGGTCAGGAGGTCGGGAAGGGATAACGGGTCGGGAGTCGGGAAGGGATAAGGGGTCGGGAGTCGGGAAGGGATAAGGGGTCGGGAGTCGTTCTGCAGCCCATAATGCCGTTGGACTTGCCGGTGAAAGTCCGGTCGTGGGAATTGACTGTTTACCCACGTAGTCATATTCGACGCTGGTTCAGGGTGACCTGGATTGGTGCAAGCTCGAATGTAAACGTCCTCGAAAGGAGGGCTAGCCAGCTCGCGGGCCGTAACATCAGCGCGAAATAAGCTCGGAGTGAACTCTGCAGCCTCGAAACGTCCAATGTGGTCGCCGAACCTGTAACGACTAGGTGAAGGCTAACACCGACGGGGAAGAAACAGTTATTTGCACCCTTCGGGCCACCGGGGTAAGGGAGGCAGCACGCGAGCACAGTCCCACGGAGTAAATTGGGGAACCTCTGGATTCCCACCCGAAGCCGTTTTCCTTGGGTGCAGCAGACTCCGCCGCGAATTCATAAGTGGCGGGGAGGGATCCAGAGGGGCGGATGAGGCCGTAGTAAGCGATGACCCGTCGGGACAACATAACCCGATGGCGAGCCAAGGGCCTCTGGATGGACGTGTTGGAGTTGCTGGGAGTCGTGCCACATTGAACCGAAAGGCTCTAGAACGGGTAATCCCTTCGGGGATCACGTATTCCTGGGAGCGAGAACTGCGGTGGCGTATAAGACGGAGTCATGAGGCGGATGTGGACGGCACTTAAGCCTCGGGATATCGTCGAAGGTTGCCATTGACGGTCCATTTGAAGCCGTACTGGGGAAAACCCGCCGTACGGAATTTTAGAGGGGGAAGGGGAAACCCGAAACTCTGATCGAGCCCGCCGGGCACCCTCCCTACTCGGCTTCTTGACTCGGAGGAACGTCGTTCTGCAGCCCATAATGCCATTGGACTTGCCGGTGAAAGTCCGGTCGTGGGAATTGACTGTTTACCCACGTAGTCATATTCGACGCTGATTCAGGGTGACCTGGATTGGTGCAAGCTCGAATGTAAACGTCCTCGAAAGGAGGGCTAGCCAGCTCGCGGGCCGTACCATGAGCGCGAAATAAGCTCGGAGTGAACTCTGCAGCCTCGAAACGTCCAATGTGGTCGCCGAACCTGTAACGACTAGGTGAAGGCTAATACCGAAGGGGAAGAAACAGTTATCCGCACCCTTCGGGCCACCGGGGTAAGGGAGGCGGCACGCGAGCACAGTCCAACGGAGTAAATTGGGGAACCTCTGGATTCCCACCCGAAGCCGATTTCCTTGGGTGCAGCAGACTCCGCCGCGAATTCATAAGTGGCGGGGAGGGATCCAGAGGGGCGGATGAGGCCGTAGTAAGCGATGACCCGTCGGGACAACATAACCCAATGGCGAGCCAAGGGCCTCTGGATGGACGTGTTGAAGTTGCTGGGAGTCGTGCCATATTGAACCGAAAGGCTCTAGAACGGGTAATCCCTTCGGGGATCACGTATTCCTGGGAGCGAGAACTGCGGTGGCGTATAAGACGGAGTCATGGGGCGGATGTGGACGGCACTTAAGCCTCGGGATGTCGTCGAAGGTCGCTATTGACGGTCCATTTGAAGCCGTACTGGGGAAAACCCGCCGTACGGAATTTTAGAGGGGGAAGGGGAAACCCGAAGCTCTGATCGAGCCTGCCGGGCGCCCCTTCCCTACTCGGCTTCTTGACTCCCGCGCCCTTATCTTTTCGGTTGGAGAAGTGCGCGGAGTGGACAAGCCCACTGCCATGCAGATCGGCGTGCTCAGGAGCCGGCGCGGGCCGCGGCCAGCCGCGCGACGAAGGCCGAGTGCTCCGCCGTCGCCAGCCCGCGGTCGAGGACCTCGCGGAGCCGGCGGGTATTCCCCGCAATCATCGCCGCGGGATCCAGCCAGAGACCAGGGAAGGTTTCCGAGCGAAAAAAGCCGTCGGAATCGAGCGGCAACTCGACCAGCCGTCCCTCCCTCAGGACAAACCAGAACAGTTGGTCGGGGTCCAGAGCACGGACAACGTACTCGAGCACACCAGTCCGTTCGTAATCGTCGAACTTGGGACCGAGATCGGTGTATCGGGTTGAGTGAGAAACCTCGACGATCAGCTCGGGAACCCCGCGGACGAAACGCCGTTCCGTCTGTGTCCGCCCGCCGTATTCGGGCAGGATTCGAAGCTGAGCGTCGGGCTGCGGCTCTCCCCTGACATCAAGTACAGTGGATGCGTTGTCCAGGACATCCACGCCGGGAGTGTGTTCCTGGTAGTAGCTGAGCCAGACCAGGGCCGGCACGGTGGCGCATCCGTGCTCGGGGCCTACGGGACTCGGCATGTGAACCACTCCGTTGATCAGCTCCGCACGGGTGTCCTCGGGCATCCGCTCGTAACGCTCGTGGAACGTCGGCTGGTCGAGCCGCTGGCCTTCCACAAGTGGAGCAAGAGTTGCAGGATGCGCGGATCGCTCTATCGTGCTCATGGATGGGACCCTCCTCATGCAGAATATGGCTCTGTACAGAGGCGGTCAACTTGAGCTTGATGCCGCGGCGGAGGAAAACCGCGCTGCGCCCTTTGCTGCCATCACGCCAGCGGCAGCCCGAAGTCGGGGCTCTGCACGTGGCGGACATAACCCTCAGCCTGGCGATGGCCGCTCTCGATCCCGCGCATCCGGGTAACCAGCTCTTGAAGGGCGTAGAACTTGTCGGGGCTCTGGCTGGCATGCGCGTAACAGGCCAGGCGTTTTCGCGGTTCGGTCTGGCTGATATTCACGTAATGAGTCGGCGAGAAATGAACCGTGTCCTCTCCGTTGGAGACCTCGTAGTAGTAGAGCGCAAAGCTCTTGCCCATCTTCAACCAGGCATCATAAGTGAGCATGGAGATGGCGCGGTGATCGGCATGGTTGTCGATGGGCCAGTGCGTGAAGACGACGTCCGGCCGCTGGGCTTCGAGCAGCTTCCGGAATGCCTCGTAATGAGCCGGGTCGACAACCGCCCTGCCGTTCATCTGGCCTGCGTAGAGGGGGCGTGCCTTGAGGATCTCGCAGGCTTTCGTGGCTTCCGCGACACGCGCAGCTCCCGCTTCGGGGGCCGCGCTGGGAGGCCACTCGCCTCGGTTCAGGTAAAGGAGAAAGACCTCGTGCCCGAGGTCGGTGTAGCGGGCGATGGTGCCTCCGCAGCCATATTCGGGATCGCCGGGATGGCCGCCGGTCACAATCACCTTGAGCTTACGCCTCGGGTCCTTGGGCTCGTCCGATCGCGCTGTCGTCCGTTCGTCGCCGTCAGCGGCAGTCCGACCGCGCGGGCGCTGCCCAGAAGACTGGTCTGGCCCAGAAGTGTCCGTCGCGAGATTGACTTCATGGCATCAGCACTCCCTCCGGTCCACGCGCGGGTGACTGTGCACGCGGCGATTCTTGTTGAACAGGGGCAAGCTTGGTGGAGAATGAAACCGTCCCCATCTTCTCCGAAAGCCGGCAGCAAATCACGACGTCGCCATTTGTGCAGCGGCCGACGCGGCGCAACGGTTTCGGTTGGTTGCTGGCGATGCTGATCGGTTGAGCGTGATCTCGCGTCGTCCAGGATGGCGATCCAAACCGGCTCGTGTCGCCGAGCGTCCTTTTTTTTCGTAAAATGGAGTCGATAGGGTTCCGGGCTTGGCTGCGGAGGCAGCCTGAAATCGACTCGGCCAGACCGGGTTTCCTGCAACTTGGAGGTTGATACGGTTGATCGAGAGCCCTACTGCTGCGGCACGGCGGCTGATCTTTCTGGGAACTGGAACGTCCACGGGAGTTCCCGTCCTGGGGTGTGATTGCTCGGTCTGCACCTCGCGCGATCCGCGCAACCAGCGCACCCGGCCCAGCGTGCTGCTGGCTTTCCCGGCCGGTAATCTCCTCATCGATACGACGCCCGAGATGCGCATGCAACTGCTCCGCGAGCGGGTGCGGCGGGTGCACGCGATCGCCTTTACGCATCATCATGCCGATCATCTGTTCGGGCTGGACGACGCTCGCTTGTTCCCGAAGTGGATTGGCGGTCCGGTTCCGGTCTTCTGCGAGCAGAACACCGAAGAGTGCATCAAGCGCGTCTTCTCGTACGCGTTCCGCGAAGACACCGAGCACTGGCCGGCGGGCTTCGTACCCAAAATCCAGTTCGTGAGAATTCAGCCTCAAGTGCCGTTCGAAGTGCTTGGCCAGCAGGTCATGCCGATCCGGCTCGATCATGGGCCGTTCACCGTGCTGGGCTTTCGCGTGGGCAACCTTGCCTACTGTACCGACGTCAACCGCATTCCCGACGAAAGCTGGAGGCTGCTGGAGGGACTGGACACGCTGGTTCTGGACGCACTCCGGTTCAAGCCTCATCCCACGCATTTTTCGCTGCAAGAGGCGCTTGCCGTGATCGACAGGCTGAAACCGCGCCGAACCCTGTTCACTCATCTTTCCCACGATCTGGATCACGGCCCCACCGAGGCCATGCTGCCGGCGAACGTGGGTCTTGCTTACGACGGGCAGGGCGTGGAATTCTAGGCTCGGGATGGATAGAGTGCACGGAGTTCATGGGTTTCGATCCAGCAGCAGAGGGTTGTCCTGGACCGATGCCCGTCTGCCAGACCATGCAGCGCAATGCAACGCAACGCAAAGCAGGGTTGGCGTTTTTGAGCCGTGAGGAGTAAGAGGTCCCATGTCTCCCGACCCCAACTTGGTTGAACGCTTGGAACGTTACGGGCAAGGACACTTGCTGGCGTGGTGGAGTGACTTGACCGATGCCCAGCGGGTCCGACTTCAGGCAGAGATCGCGGCGATCGATTTTGACCAGTTGAGCGGCCTGATCGGCGATCTGATTGGAGGGGAATCCGCAGCGGCGGTCGAGCTCGACCGCGTCCAGCCGATCGAGGTAATCCGGCAGCCGCAGACCGACGGCCAGCGCGTGGCTCGTCGCCGTGCCGTGGAGATCGGTGCCGGGTCGCTGGCGGCCGGTGAGGTGGGGTTGATCCTGGTCGCCGGCGGAGCGGGCACTCGACTGGGCTTCGACGGCCCCAAGGGAACCTTCCCCATCGGCCCGGTCTCCTCGGCCAGCCTGTTTCAGATCCATGCCGAGAAGATCGTCGCCCTGGGACGCCGGCATGGCCGACCGCTGCCGCTCTATGTCATGACGAGCCCCGAGAACCACGCGGCCACGATCTCGTTTTTCGAGGCCAACCACCGCTTTGGACTGGATCACGTGCGGTTCTTCACCCAGGGGCAGATGCCGGCTGTGGACAGAGTCACCGGCAAGGTCTTGCTGGCCGCCAAGGATCGTGTCGCCCTCAGCCCCGACGGCCACGGCGGCACGCTGGCTGCGCTGGCTGCACCGGGCCCGGATGGCTCGCCCGGTTGCTTGGACGAGATGCGCGAGCGGGGCATCCACACCCTCTACTATTTCCAGGTCGACAATCCCCTGGTCCAGATCGCCGATCCGGCCTTCCTGGGCCTGCACCGGCAGGCCGAGGCCGAGATGTCCTTCAAGGTCATCGAGCGGCTTTCGCCCGACGAGAAACTGGGCGTGGTCGTGACCGTTGACGGCCGTCCCCAGGTGATCGAGTACTCCGACCTCCCGCCCGAGCTGGCTGGCCTGCGTGAGCCGGACGGGCGGCTTTCGCTCGGGGCGGGAAGTATCGCCATCCACGTTCTGGAGCGCCCGTTCATCGAGCGGGTCGTCGACGAGCACCGCCTGCCGTTCCATCGCGAAATCAAGAACGTCCCCTATGTGGATGAGACGGGACGCACGATCAAGCCAGCGGAGCCCAACGCCGTGAAATTCGAGCAGTTCATCTTCGACGCCTTGCCCCAGGCCAGACGGTGGACGATCGTCGAGACCGACCGGGCAAGCGAGTTCGAGCCGCTCAAGAACGCGGTCGGTCCGGATTCTCCGGCGACCGTGCACCAGCGCCTGAGCGACCTGTTCGGCAACTGGCTCGAGCAGGCCGGGGCGACAGTCCCGCGCCGCGCGGACGGGTCGATTCCGTTCGCCATCGAGATCAGCCCGCTCTTCGCCCTCGACGCCCAGGAGCTGAAGTCCAGGCTCGAGCCAGGGCTCGTCGTCGAGCGGCCGATCTATTTGCGTTGATGATGATGCGACCAGGGTGAACGCCAGAAACTCGCCTGGAACGACAA
>CAWFJM010000023.1:0-25912 GCA_963816015.1 uncultured Planctomycetaceae bacterium
ATCCACCGAATCATGAGACAGTCCTTTTCAAAAGAGGTCTTGCGAGTGGTCGCAGCATCGAATCAATACGACGAGGCATCGACGATCTCGCCCAGGGCACGCGTACAAACGGTGCTCAGGGCGTTGACGTTCATCGTGTTCTTGAGGAAGTGGACCGAGCCGTCGGCGAAGAGGGTGTTGACCCCGCCGGGATGCTGGCTGGTCAATTCCTCGCCGAACTCGGACCGGGGACGGGCGTTGATCGGGGCCGACTGGTCGAAGATGTTGTGTCCGCTGACCCACATGGCATTGATCGCCTCGGGGTCCTCGCCGACGGCGATCGTCTGACTGGCGCCGTCGGTGATCTGGGCCAGGGCTGATGCACTGGTTGAAGATCATCGGCCCGGCGGGCGGGTTGTTCGTGAAGCTGGACCCCAGCGTGCGCGGTCCGTACATGCCGCCGTAGTCGGCGTCGGCCGAGGGGTACGGGTCGGGCTGCGGCGGGCCGGGATACTCGTTCCAATACGACTGCCGCGGCTCCGAGGGGCAGAGGTAGACCTGGAGCACGGTGTAGGCGGCCGTCGAGTTGACAGCGTTGTTGTAGGGGTAGCTGAAATTGAGCCCGCCGTACAGGGCGTTCTGTTCGAGCCAGGGCAACACCACGGCGGACCAGCCTATGTTCATGTTGTTGGTCGAGGGCTGGCCGTAAACGGCAATCCAGCCGCCGGCGGGAAAGGTATTGTTCGTGTCGTGGTAGCCGTGCAGCGCGATGCCGATCTGCTTGAGGTTATTGACGCATTGCAGCCGCCGTGCCGCCTCGCGTGCTGACTGCACCGCTGGCAAGAGCAGCGAGATCAGGACCGCGATGATCGCAATGACGACCAGGAGCTCGATCAGCGTGAATCCCCGATCGAGGGGAGGAGCCAGGCGACTTCGGGTTTCTCGAGGGGCTCTCATCAATCACCCTTTCCGCTCGGCTCAGGCCGATCAAGGCCATGGATTCTGACTGTTGGTGCCGGGGCTCTTGGATCGTGGGCGGGCCGTTGCCCGGTTCTGGACATCGGCCTTCTTCTGCATCAGCGACTTCCGAGCAGCGTCGCTGAGATCGCCGTCAATCGCGTCGGACGATCGGCCGCAACCCAGCCAGGCCGCCGCTACCACGCAGAGCACCGCGGCGAGCACAACGCGAAACCGCGTTGCGGCCTTCCGCACCCTGGCCACGAATGACCATCGCATGATTGAGGCAAGATCGTTGCGACAACGCTCGTCCCGCGCAGAGCGAAGCCAGGAATGGGTGCTGGTAGGTCTTCTGACTGGCGAGCTGGGGTGTCTGGCCTTCTCATCGGTCCAGTCCGATACCGGGTGGACCAACAATGGCAATAAGAGGGGAGAACACCCGTTGGCACTCGTTCACAGCGGCGGGGCCGTTCCGGATTCGCACCGGATTCCCTGTTCGCCGGACCAGGCAGGCTGCCGGTCCGGCCACCAGCACCACGTGACGTTCCGGATCTTAAGGGCGCGCAACCGGCCGTGTCAAGGATGCAGATCCGGCGCAGCTCATTGGCTTAACCGCTCATCGGTGGTGGGTCTCACGGCTCGGTCAGTTCCTGGACCAGGCGGCCGGCGTGATAGATCGACCGCAGCGCCTCGATGATGCCGCGCGAGTCCACCGACACGGCACGAGCCACTTTCTCGTCGTAGCCGAAATCGAGGACAAGCGACTGGATGTTGCCGTCGAAAATCAGACCGACGACCTCGTTGTCCCGGTTGACCACGGGGCTTCCCGAGTTGCCGCCGATGATATCGGCCGTGGACACGAAGTTGAGCGGCGTCTCGAGGCTCAGGCTCCCGGACTTCCGCGCCTCGTGCCACGACGCGGGCAGCTCGTAGGGATCCTTGTTCCCGTGGGCGTCGGCATGCTGGAAGGCTCCGCCGATCGTGGTGTAGGGCGGGACCGTCTTGCCTTCCACCTCGTAGCCCTTCACGACCCCGAAGGCCAGGCGGAGGGTGAAGGTGGCGTCGGGATAGACCGAGTCGCCCTTGTCCTCGAAGAGCGCCTTGGCGATCAGCGCGTAGTTGGAGGCCTCGACTCCTTCGACCTTGTCTTCCCGCTCCTTGCGGACGGCGCGGGCATCGGCGTCGACGGCAAGGGCCAGCTTGATCATCGGGTCGTCGCAGCTCTCGATGACCGCCTTGCCCGCCTCGGCCAGCTTCTTCCGCACCGAGATGTCCGCGAGTCTTGTGTTCGCGACGAAGTCATGGGCGGCCTCCTCCGGTGAGCGGCCCCGCAAGACCTGCTGGACCAGGCTGTGATCGGGCATGGCCTTCTTCCAGTAGGCCAGCGAGTGGGCGAGCTTGGCCGCCTCATATTCCGGGTAGATGGGGGCCTCCGAGAACAGCTTCAGCTCGAGCGACTGCAGGGCGGAGTCGCGATACTCCTTGAGCCGATCGGAGTTCGGCTTCGGCTTCTCCTCCGCGAGCCGCACGAGCGTGCGTGCGATCCGGAACAGCTCGGAATCGAAGGCAAACCCGCGTTCGAGGAAGTTGTAGGGCTTGAGCACCTCGGCCGCCACCTTCTGAGCCTGGGCAATCCGGTCCCAGGCGTGCTCGTAGTCGGCCTTCTTCCTGGGGTCGCTGCCGATTCTCTGGCGAAGCTCATTCTCCGCCTGGGCCTTGCGGTCCATGAAGGCCTGGTCGCGGAGGCCGCCGAGTCCGCCCACGCGGGCCTTCCGGCTGTTCTGGATCGAGAACAGGTCCTCTTTCGACTGGCGAAACGCCTCGGCTCCGCGCTTGCCGTAGTCGAGCAGGAACGCCTCCTTCGTGTGCAGATAGTCCAGCAGCGTGGGGAACGCGGCGTCCCTCATGTACTCCAGGCTTGCCACCGTGTTGAGGCGGTCCGTACGTCCCGGATGACCGGCGACGAAGACGAGGTCGCCTTCCGTCGTGCCGTTCTTGCTCCACTTCAGGTGGTGCGGGGGCCGTGCGGGTTTGCCATTCTCGTAGGCTCGGAAGAAGCAGACGTCGAGGTCATAGCGCGGATACTCGAAGTTGTCCGGATCGCCGCCGAAGAAGGCCGCCGCGAACTCGGGTGCGAAGACGAGGCGAACGTCGGTGTACTTCTTGAAGGTGTAGAGGTGGTACTGCCCACCCTGGTAGAGCGTGACCACGTCGCTCCGAAGGCCCGTCTTGTCGGTCGATTCCTTCTCGATCTCGGCCATCGCCTTGCGCCTGGCCCTTTCGGCCGAGGCGTCATCCAGTCCCGCCGTGAGCTTCGCGTTGACCCGCTGGGTCACATCCTCGATGCCCACAAGGACGTTCAGCTCGAGGTCAGGGGCCTTGGCCTCTTCCTCGTAGGTCCTGGCAAAGAAGCCGTCGCGGTAGTAGTCCTTGTCCTTGGTGCCGAGCTTGGCCAGCGTATCCGCACCCACGTGGTGATTCGTCATGATCAGCCCATCGGCGGAGACGAACGAGCCCGAGCCTCCGCTGTTGAACCGGACCGCCGAGGAGCGAAGATGGTCGGCCCATCCCGGCGGCGGCTCGAACCCGTGCCTGGCCTTGAGGGTGCCCAGAGGAAGGTTGTTGAACACCCACATTCCTTCGTCGGAGTGGACCGGTGCAGCGAGAATCATGAGGAGAAAACCTGCGAGAAGACCATGTCCAGGGCGCACGCGCATCGAAATTGGCTCCTGTTCCTCAAACCCGCCGGGTCGAATTCCGGTCTTTCCGGCTGTGAAAACGGCGATTCCCAGGAACTCCCTCGGGGCGGCAAGGGATCACGCGACGGGCCCCGGATGGTCCTGTCCACGCGCCTGGGTCAGCGCAACCTGCCGGCGTTCCGGCGGCGAATTGGCCTATCATCAGAGTCAGCAGGCGGGACTGTCAAGGGCGTGGACCCGCAGGAAACGGGGGACACCTGCAGGAAAAGAGGGACATACAGCATTTCGGGGCGTAACCCATCAGTAATCGCTATGTGCCCCAATACGCCGTCATGGTCAGGCGTGCAGGAAAGCGGGACATACCGCATTGTGCCATTTGGCACGCGAAGCGAAAACCCGTAGCGTTCGCAGTGTACAAGTTGGGGTTTCACCTCGGCCCAGGTACCAGGTCAGGTAAAAGGGGACATTCATCATTTCAGATCCTAGCCATCGAAAAGCGCTATGTCCCTTATGCCCAATCGCTATGTCCCCTATGCCCAATTGTCCCCTATGCCCAATCAGTCATCGTAGTCAACCAGCATCTCGGCCCCGGAATCTACGTTCGTGGAACCAGAGAACGAGACTCTCCCAACGAGGCCCCGCTGGGCGTTGTTCATTGTGCAGCCCTCGGACAGCATGTAGGATGGAGAACAGGTAGACTACGACGAGAACGATGGGTGCGTAGAGGATGGTGATGTTTGCGCAGCCACTCATCATGGAACCGGCGATGATGTTGAGGCCCCGCCAATACGAGCATGCCATTGTCGAGCATGAACGCCACACAAAGATGAATAGGGCTAGATTCAGCGCTGCCAGAACGATGACGACGTGCGGCTGGCTCTCGGCGAAGAGCAACGGCCAAGCGACTGCGAACAGCACGAGGAGTCCAGCATAAAACCATGTGCCTATCACGGTCCCTCCAAATCCTCGGGCTATGAAAGTCGCCTAACACCTAAGCTCAGCGGCCCGGCCCCCAAAAGATGAGTTCTATCGGATCCGAAAAAGCGCCGGGTCGCGTCCGCCGCACCGCCAAAGTTAGGCGTCGATCTCCACGTATTCCACACGGCTCGACGGCTCGGGGATCGGTAAGCCGTCTTCCGCCATCCCCTCCAGGTGCAGCGCAATGGCCTCGCGGATCAGCCGCTCGACCTCTTGCTCCGACTCGCCCGTGGCTACGCACCCCGGCAGGTCCGGCACGTAGGCCGCCAAGTTCGTCCCTGCATCCTCGATGACGATCGCGTAACGCTTCATCGGCCCCCCGTGCTTCAATCGTCCCAGCCGGCCTGTCTGAAGATGCTCCTCAACGTCCCAGGCGGGATGGTATGGCTCGGCTTCCCCGAGATGGTGACGCGACCGGGCTTGGTCGGATGCTTGAACTGACGGTGACCGCCCTTCGACTTGACCCTGACCCAGCCGTCGCTCGGCAGTTGCCGCAGCATTCGCTGACCTTCATGCCGCGAGGTTATCGGTTGGAGGCACTCGGTCAAGGAGCGGCACGGCGACGGGGCAGTGTTCTCCGCTGCCTAATGAAGACGTTCACCGGCCGCCGACAGGCGATCCTGCGCAACGGGTGTTAGGCCAGGAAGTTACCCCGTTTGCCCTGCTTACGCCAAGAATTAAGAGCGTCCCCTTCAGCCCTGAGAATTAAGAATGTCCCCCTCAGGGCCCTGCGCGTCCGGTGGAACGACGAGTTATGCCGCTGATGGCGGTTTCCTTGCTAAAGTCGGACGCGGGGTCAGGGCTGCCAATACAGCCGCGACGGCAATCAAAGCCAAAACGTCCCCCAGAGATGCCCAATGTGCTGGTGATTGGCGACAGACTGAACAGCCAGAACCGCGCGGTGCACGACACTCGACCAGACCGTAAACCAGATTAGGCTTCTGTGTGCCATCGGATCACGAGAGGCGAGCATCAGGAACACGCCGAGCGTGGCATAGATGCCCAAGATCATCTCAAGATACTCCGAGCGACCCCCTGGATGCCAAGACCAGCCAGACGGCCAAACGATGGTAAGCGGCCATATGCCGAAAGTGAAAGTTAGCCCTACGACTACCAGAGCGATGCGTAGATATTTGATGCGATCAGCTTCAGTCATTCTTGTCTCCTCTATAATTATCAGTCTGCGCACTTCAGGATCCTTCTCTCGTGCTCGCTGGAGGACGAGAGTCATTGAGGCATAACGATAAAGCTCAGCGGACCGGCCCGCCGAGGCTGACTTCGATGTTACCTGGAGAGCCGCCGCGGCGGGCCGGGTCCGCTGCATCGCCGGGTTAGGCGTCAGAGGCTTTGGATTGATGATGTAGCCAGAAGCGAGATCCCCAATCATTTCGCTGCGGTCGTAGCTCCACGCCCACAAGTACGCCGCAAGATATGCACAAAGCAACCAATCAAGAATGTCTTCATAATGCTTGAGCTTGCGACCTTTCAGCTCACCGAGGGACTTCGTCAGGAACCCGTCGAGGAGATCGTTAGAGAGTAGGGGCGGATCGCTGCTAGACAATTGCTCCCTGATGTTCTCCCGAAATTCAGCGAGCCCCCACCTCCGGGATGCCACCTGCCCTTTCTTGTATTTGATGATCTGGTCGCGACCGAACAAGACGGGACGCCTCGCCGGAATGGCGGGTAAACCTCGAAGAACCACTGGCCGGGTTGGCAGGGGCGATGGGGGTCCGGGCAATGAACGAATTTGTTCCGCTCCAGCTCGCGTGCCAGTGCAACGCTTGAAGCATTGGGGTAGAGGGACAGGTTCGACGTATGGAGCCAGCATGGGCATAGCCGAACCGACTGCTTATCTCGGTTTCACACGGTCTCTGACCTGCCGGATTGCGGATCACCAGGCGCGTCAATAGCCACGACCGTATCGCTTGTGGCGACACGATAGACGAGAGCGAGGACGTCCGCAAGCGTTGCGAGACCCGCTGAAAACTCCTTGACCCTCAAGCCATCGAGATCACCGTGGAGTACCGTTACGCCACTATGGTTCTTATCACTCTGCCAGGCCAGATCTATGCCGATGAAGTCGGGCATATCAGTTGAGAACCTCCCGCCGAACGACCAAGCTCACCTGCCGGGGCCACCGGGGAGACATTGAACCCTGAAAACCAGTAATACGGCCCCGGTCAGGTGCAGCGTCAGGTTTGGCCGCCACTACGGAACCTTGCGGCTGACCTCATCCTCCGGCACTACCCGACTGTAGGGATGATACCGCCCCTCGTCCTTCAACCGCTGGACAACTACTGGCTTGACGTATCGAAGCCAGAACTGTTTGAAGGAACCTCACCGTGAGATACGCCATCAATCGGGTTTCCTGTTTGCCCTCCTTGATGCCCCCGATAGTACCAGCGGACAAAGAGATGAATCGCGGCATGGTGGTTCGGGCACAGCCACACGACGTTGTCCAAGGTGGGACTCGACCTCCCCAACAGCCTGGCTTGATCCGATGGCGTTGCCCAAAGACATGGCCGCAGAGTTCGCATGGCTGCATCTCTTCGAGTGACTTGGCCGCTCGCGGGGGAGGCAGCAATGGGTTTGGGAGTCCCTGCCTGATCGCTTCGTCTCGAAGGCAGATGAGTATCGGCAATCGTGGCATCATCCGGAGCGGTGATTTCATACATCAGTGATTTCCAGTTCCTCACGCCGTCCCCGCGCGGCCTAACAAGATTTCGACAGAATGAAATTCCGTCTAATACCACTTCCAATTCGACCTAAACCTGGGTAAGGTCGCGGGAGAACGGATTCATTCTCCGTGAGGATGACGTTATGCTTCGTGGGTTCCCTTGTCAAGAAAAATCATTCATGAACACCGCGCCTTCGCCGAGGCCGCCAAGACTGCTGGATCAGGTCCGCGACGCGCTGCGGACGCGGCACTACTCGATCCGGACCGAGGAGGCGTACCTGGGCTGGATTCGCCGCTATATCCTGTTTCATGGCAAGCGGCATCCGCGTGAGATGGGGGCGGCGGAGATCGAGGCGTTCCTTACTGACCTGGCGGTTGAAGGCCGGGTTGCGGCCAGCACCCAGAACCAGGCGCTGGCCGCGCTCCTGTTTCTGTACCAGAACGTCCTCGAGGTCGACCTGCCGCGACTCGACGCCGTGCGCGCCAAGCGCCCCGAACGGCTTCCCGTGGTGCTCTCGATCGACGAGGTCCGCACCGTGTTAGGCGGAATGCGAGGTGTCTATCGGCTCATGGCCGAGCTGATGTACGGGTCGGGCCTGCGGCTGCTGGAGTGCTGCCGCCTCCGCGTCAAGGATCTCGACTTCGCCCGCGGTCAGATCGTCGTCCGCGAGGGCAAGGGAGATAAGGATCGCGTTGTGCCCTTGCCCAGAAGCCGCGCCGAGCAGCTCCGCGAGCAGGTCCGGTCCGTGAAGGTCCTTCACGACCGCGACCTGGCCAGCGGCCACGGCAGGGTCTGGCTACCCTCGGCACTGGGGGAGAAGTATCCTCAGGCCGACCGCGAGCTGGGCTGGCAGTACTTGTTCCCTTCAAGCCGCCTGGGCGTCGACCCGCGATTCGACGGGCCGTCGGGCCAGGCGCCCAGGATGCGGCACCACGTCCACGAGAACATGGTGCAGAAGCAGTTCCGCAAGGCGGTGCTCGCCGCCGGCATCACCAAGCGCGCCAGTTGCCACACCCTCCGGCACAGCTTCGCCACCCATCTGCTGGAAGCCGGGCACGACATCCGGACCGTGCAGGAATTGCTGGGGCACCGCGACGTGTCGACCACCATGATCTATACCCACGTGCTTCAGCTCGGGGCCGGCGGCGTCTCCAGCCCGCTGGACCGGCTCTGATCGATGACAAGTAAGCTGTAAGCGGCTGGCTGGTCAGATCCAGGTCCGGTTGGAGCGGACGGACAGGTTAGAGGAGAGGCATAAACTTCCTGGAGATTGCAGAACATAGTGCAGAATAGAAGCTGGGGCACTGCGCGAATTCGTCGGACCATGGCTCTTTGACAATATGGTGGAAGGTTGCTTGCATGCAAGCGCCTATTGCCGCGAGGACTGAACGACGGGTGAGGATCACTTGGGAGTGTCGATACAGTTGTCGGACCATGGGCCTTGTCACCCGGTCATTATCTGCCTCCCGGACACCTGGAGCGTTGCTGTCCTGTGCTCCCTTCAACGCAGGGAATCATAATGAGGCTTGAGCACGGACGCGTGAGAAATGTTGACGAACGAAGCCAATGGTCTCGATCGCAAATCGTTTTCTGGTAGTGAATAACGTCCGACGGCTTCGTTCGGGGCTTGACGAACGAACCATCTATGAGAGGGGCGTTGTCAAGCGAGGCGGTGCAGATTTTGTGTCGGAGGGCTCCCGCACATCCCCTTCGCCGTCGGCTTCGGTCGATCTGGCCCATCTCAGACCTGTCCGCGGACGAATTGGTTGTGCACCCCGCAACACATCCTTTGAGCCTGAGGCCGAGGGAGATTGCTCCCCCTCAGTGCCGGCAGTGTACGAAGCGTTAGCCGACGTGACGTGATTCGCTCAACCATCTATTCGGGATCACCGGATCGCTCCGATGTCGCCACTCAGCCGGAATCCAAGGGACGCCACCATTCAATTTCACGACAGTTGGTGATGGGGTCGCTGTCGGGGTTCGTTGCGGGGTCGTCCTCCTGGTCGTCACGTCCACCGGCCTTCGCTCGACAGGTGGCTCGCTCTCACAGAGATTGTGTTCGATTCGGTCTTGGCCTCCCCTCCTTTCTGGGGGTTGGTGGGCCCGCTAGGCAGCCATCACCTTGTAGGGAGTCGACGTCCTGAGCATGGCGTAGAGCACGCACAAGAGCTTCCTGGCCACCGCCACGATGGCTCGCTTGGTGCCGCTGCGCTTCCTCAACCGGGAGAACACGGCCATCCATTTCGGGCTCGTGTTCACCAGCCGCCAGGCCGACTCCACCAGGGCCCACCGCAACAGTCCCGATCCTTGTTTGCTGATTGCAAGATCTTTGGATCTCTTGCCCCCGCTCTGCTTGACGACGGGTGCCAGCCCCGCGTAGGCACAGACCGCCTTGGCGTTGCGGAATCGGCTCACATCGCCCAGCTCGCTGAGGATCACCTCGGCGGTCACCGTCCCCACGCCGGGCGCCGTCTTGAGGATCGTCCGGGCCTCGGCTTCCCGCTTCGATGCCTTGGCCGCGAAGGCCTTGATCTTCTTGGCCAGGGCCAACAGCTGGGCTTGAGAGTCCTCGAACTCCGACCACAGCTGCCTGATGACGAACCGCTCGGCGTCGCTGAGGGGCACCTGCTTGAGGTAAGCCTTGCCGCACTGGGTCGAGAAGAGGTCCTTGCGGTCGGCGTTGTGGTCGGCCAGGATGTGGCGGATCTTGCACCGCACGGAGGTCAGGCACTCTCTGAGATACTGTCGATGGCGGACCAGAATCCGGTGCTGCCGTTGCCTGGGTGTGGGCATGTAGGCTTCGGGGATCATATCCCGGGCCAGGAACTCCGCCAGGATCTGGGCGTCGAGGCGGTCGGTCTTCTTGGTGGATTCGGCGATTACCCTCAGCTTCTTGGGATTGGCCAGGACGACCTTCTCGGCCAGGGGTTCGAGCCGATCGACGAGCCAGTGGTAGTTGGCCGTCGCCTCCACGACGACCTTGAAGGGCTGGAATTTCCGGAAGAACTCAACGATCTGGTCAGGCTGGTTGCAGTAAAGGGTCTTGCGTGCGAGCACGGTACGGTTCTGGTCGATTACGCAGACGGTGATAATCTTCTTGTGAAGGTCGACGCCGATGTAGTTCATTGCAGGGCTCCTGGTCTGGGTAAACGGGGAAACTGGGATAATTCCTCAAGTTTTCCCAGGCTAGGGGTTCTGCAAACCGTCGCGTGACCTCACCTTTACAACCCAGCAGGCCCCACCAGCTCGCCTTCCGAAGTTTCCAATTGGCAGGGGTTGAAGCACTGTAAATAATGACACGATGGCAGTTCGCGACTCGGTGGTTCGAGGCCAGACCCTCATGCCCGCATTTCAGCTTGTCAGTCCCTTTCAGCCGGCCGGCGATCAGCCCCAGGCGATCGAGAAGCTTGTTCGGGGGTTGCGCGACGGGCACGGCAATCAGACGCTGCTGGGGGTGACCGGATCGGGCAAGACCTTCACCATGGCCAACGTGATCGCCCAGTACGGCAAGCCGGCGCTGGTCATGTCGCACAACAAGACCCTGGCGGCCCAGCTTTACGCCGAGTTCCGCGAGTTCTTCCCGCACAACGCGGTCCGCTACTTCGTCAGCTATTACGACTATTACCAGCCCGAGGCCTACATCCCCCAGCGCGACATCTACATCGAGAAGGACGCGTCGATCAACGAGGAGATCGAGCGGCTTCGGCTGGCGTGCACCAGCGCGCTGGTCAGCCGCGAGGACGTGATCGTGGTGGCCAGCGTGTCGTGCATCTACGGCTTGGGCTCGCCCGAGGACTACCGCAAGATGATGGTCCACCTCCGCCTGGGCGACATGGTGGACCGGGACGAGATGCTCCTGAAGTTCGTGGACATCCAGTATGACCGCAATGATGTCTCGTTCGAGCGGGGCAAGTTCCGGGTGCGGGGCGACGTGGTCGAGCTCTGGCCGGCCTACGAGGAGATCGGATACCGGATCGAGCTGTTCGGCGACGAGGTGGAGCGGCTGGCGACGATCGACCCGCTCACCGGGAACGTGCTGGAGACCCACCAGGAGATGTACGTTTACCCGGCCAAGCACTTCGTCCTTCCCGAGGAGCGAATCCAGGGGGCCGTCGAGGCGATCGGCAACGAGCTGGAGCAGCGGCTCCAGGAGCTGAAGGAGCAGGGAAAGCTGCTGGAAGCCCAGCGGCTGGCGGCGCGAACCCGGTATGACATGGAGATGCTCCTGGAGGTGGGCTACTGCTCGGGCATCGAGAACTACTCGCGGCCACCTTTCGGGCCGGAAGCCCGGCGAGACGCCGAACACGCTGCTCGACTTCTTCCCGCCGGACAGCCTGCTGTTCCTCGACGAGTCGCACGTGACGGTGCCGCAGATCCGAGGGATGTTCGCCGGCGACCACAGCCGGAAGCTCACCCTGGTCGAGCACGGGTTCCGGCTCCCCAGCGCGCTGGACAATCGCCCGCTGCGAATCGACGAGTGGGAGCAGAAGTTCCGCCGGCGGCTCTTCGTCTCGGCCACGCCGGCCGACTACGAGATCGCGATGTCGCAGCGGCGAGGTGGTGGAGCAGGTGATCCGCCCCACCGGGCTGGTCGATCCGGTGGTCCGCGTCGAGCCGGCGCGGGGTCAGGTGCCGGCGCTGCTCGAGGAGGTCAAGAAGCGGGCGGCGAAGGGGGAGCGCGTGCTCATCACCACGCTCACCAAGCGGCTGGCCGAGGACCTGTCGCGCTATCTCAAGGAGCAGGGGCTGCGGTGCAAGTGGCTGCACTCCGAGCTCGATGCGATCGAACGCGTGACGATCCTCCGCGAGCTTCGCGAGGGGGCGTTCGACACGCTAGTGGGCGTGAACCTGCTCCGCGAAGGGCTGGACCTTCCCGAGGTGTCGATGGTCTGCATCCTGGACGCGGACAAGGAGGGTTTTCTCCGGAGCGAGACCTCGCTGATCCAGACCATCGGCCGGGCGGCCCGCCACATCAACGCGGAGGTGGTGCTCTACGCCGACAAGGTCACCCCCTCGATGGAGCGGGCCATCAACGAGACCCAGCGCCGGCGACAGTTGCAGCTTGCCTACAACGCCGAGCACGGGATCACTCCCGAGACGATCGTCAAGGCGATCCGCCGCGGGATCGAGGAGGAGATCCAGGCCCACCAGGTGGTGCGGCAGGCGGTGGGCCGCGACGAGGCCACCGAGGCCAACGAGGAATTCCTGGCAGCCCTCGAGGCGGAGATGCTGGACGCCGCCGAGAAGCTCGAATTCGAGCGGGCCGCGGCCCTCCGCGACCGGATCCAGCAGCTCCGGTCGGAGAGGGGAGGCGGCCCGGCTCGCCCGGCCGCCAGCCCCCAGGCCCAGAGTGCCCGCGCCCGGGCCAAGGCGAAGGCCAGGGCCGGGCGGCGGGGCCGAAACTAGTCGGAGCCGCGAACTGTGTATAGTCTGACGTTTCGCGGTGACACGAGGTCGAACCGTCATCCTGGCCCAGTGAATTGTTGATTCTTCATTCTCGAAGCGGAGTTGGTGGGAGGTTTCCATGGCTCTTGGGTTCCTGATCCGCGGGTCGGTTCGTCCCTGGCGGGTCACGGCGGGAAGCACGCTCGGCGGAGCAAGCCTCGGGCTGGTCCTGAGCCTCGGGCTGGTTTCCGGAGGCCTCCGAGCTCGGCCGCACCGAGCATGTACCGGCTCATGGGGACGGTCCGGAAGAAGCATGGCATCCGGTGAGAGGACCACGCATGAGCGGTTCTCGCTTCCACTTCGGTGAGGCCGAGGCGCAGAATGCCGGCACCCTGATCGACCTGGCGCTGGCGGAAGACCTGGGGCAGGTGGGTGACATCACCTCGACGGCCACCATTCCCAGCCAGGCCCAGGGGCACGCCCATTTCGTGGCGCGTGCTCCCGGCGTACTCGCCGGTCTGCCGGTCGTCGAGCGTCTGGTCGACCACTTCCAGCTTGGCTCCGGCTGGAGTCCCCACCGGACCGACGGTCAACGGCTGGAAAAGGGGAACGTGATCGCGGACATCGCCGGCCCCGTACGCTCGATCCTGGCACTGGAACGGACGGCGCTGAATTTCCTCCAGCGGCTGAGCGGGATCGCGACGCTCACGGCGCGGTTCGTGGAGGCGGTCGAAGGGACGCCGGCCGGGATCTACGATACCCGCAAGACCACGCCCGGCTGGCGAGTTCTCGAGAAATACGCCGTGCGGTGTGGCGGCGGCCGGAATCATCGCATGGGCCTTCATGACGCGATCCTGATCAAGGATAACCATCTCGCCTGGCTGCGCTGGCGAGGGGGAGCCGATCCGATCGCCCCGGCGGTCGCCGCGGCGCGGGCGCACGCACTGGAGTCGACGGTCATCGAGGTCGAGGTCGATTCGCTCGAGCAGCTCGACTTCGCCCTGCGGTGCGGTCCCGATATCATCCTGGTCGACAACCTGGGTCCAGAGGCACTGATCGAGGCGGTGCGGCGACGAAACGCCGTTGCGCCGGAAATCGAGCTGGAAGCCTCGGGAGGGGTGACCCTGGAGACTGTCCGAGACCTGGCGCGAACCGGTGTGGACCGGATCAGCGTCGGAGGCGCTCACCCACTCGGCCCCGGCACTTGACATCGCTCTGGACCTCGAGATGACCCCGACGTGATGCGAGCTGACGGGACCGACCTTCTCTCGATCACGGCTGAAACGGAAGTGCGACCGTGTACTCGAACCCCGCCGCCCCCGCGACGCTGAACATGGAGCTGCTGGACCGGCTTCGCGGCGCGCGCGGCCAGTTTGTCTCCCTGGTTGACCTGGGTGAGGACCGGGCACGGGTCTGGGACGACCTCGAGGCGCTCGAGCGGTTCGGGTTCCAGATCGAGCGCCATCCTTACCTGGGAGCAGCCTATCGGGGGCCGACATGCCGGCTTTGTCCCGACCAGATCGAGCACGGTCTGAAGACGCGTGGAATCGGCCGGCGGATCGCCGTCTGGAACCGCGTGGGCAGCACCAACGACCTGGCCGCCCGGGCCGGCTCGACGCCGGCCAACGACGGTCTGGTCGTGCTTGCCGAGGAGCAGACCGCGGGCCGGGGGCAGCGGGGCCGGATCTGGACGGCTCCTGCCCGGTCGTCGATCTTGATGTCGGTCTTGCTCTTCCCACCGCCCCGACTTCCACTCCCCGGGCTCGAGGATCCCGTCGGCTCTGCCTGGCTGACAGCGCTGGCCGCGGTGGCGACCGCGGAAGTGGTCTCGGACTGCACCGGATGCGATGCCCGGATCAAGTGGCCCAACGACGTCCGCGTCAAGGGCCGCAAGATCGCCGGCATCCTGGTCGAGCGCGCGCTTTCCCCCGGGGCGTCCGGGTACCCGGACGGCGACGGCGCGCCTCGTCCCCGCGGAGTGGTCATCGGCATCGGCCTGAACGTCAATCTCGACCTCGACACCGTTCCCTCCGAGCTCGGCGCCAGGATCACATCCCTGGCTACGCTCGCCGGCGGCACCGTCTTTGACCGATCGGAGCTGGCGCGCAGCCTGATCGAGCGGCTCGATCAATGGTATTGGGATGTATTGGCTTCAGGTCCGGCGGCCCTGAGCGGCCCCTGGCGCGCGAGGAGCGAGCATCTGGGAAGCATGGTCAGGGTCGTCACTCCCGGCGATCAGCTTTGCGGCCGGCTCATCGATCTCGATCTACTCCGTGGGCTGACGCTGGAGCTCGCGACGGCGGGAGATCGTGGTCCCGATCGGCTGTCTGTCGCAAGGCTGGGGGGCTCTCCGGGGCTGAGGCAGGTCGCCCTGGGAAGTGTCCTGGCCCTCGAGGAATAAGGATCCACGGCCAGAGGCCGTGGTATTAGAAAGGCCCCCCGAGGGGGCCATTTCCGTGTGGTAGCCCCCGTTGGGGGCGTGGATGTCAAACCAACTCATGCGATTCCCCGGTGCTCGGCAACGGCTACTCCGACTGGGCGATTGGATCTGCCATCCGTCCTCTGGGCGTCTTCCTTTGGGGAGGCGGAGCTCACGCCGTTCCTCGGAAGAAGCACGCCGGATCGCTCGAAGCTCTTCGGGTCACACGGCCAGAGGCCGTGGTTTCAGCACGCAATGAGCGCGACGACGAAGGGTGGTTCTTGAACCTGATCCGAAGATGACGAGTTGACGGAGCCTGCGTCGTGGGGTCGGCCAGAGGCCGCAGGGTCTCAAGACGGGTCGGGCAGGCCGTGCATCGAGGGGCGGCGGAGCGAGGGGCGATGTGGGCCGGCAAAGGCGGCGACCACCTCGGGAAGCGCTCCGAGATGCAGATGGATCATGCTGCCGACCGCGTGATGGTGGTAGAAGAGATCTCCGTCGGTCGTGAGTGAGCCGAAGCACGCCGGGCACTCGAGCCGCTCGAAGCTTGCGCGGAGGCGCCAGCGGCAGCTCTTGTACCCGCGTACGATGGTCCCCTTGGCACCCAGCCAGCAGTCGTGGAGGAGCATCCTCGAGACCGGGATTGGAGGTTCGGGCTGGGGCAGCAGTTCGGCATCGAACGGCAGGATGCCGGCCCCGGGAACCGGCTGTCCGTCGATGATCATCGATCGTCCCAGATAGGCAGTCCCGCCCCCTTCGGAGTAGATCCGCCGACCCCGGCAGACATGCTGACGGAGGGCGGCCATCATGCTCAGGTTGGATGCCAGTTTTTCCGCATGGAGGTCGGGAAAGCCGCAGCCAATCATCACCAGGTCCACTCCCTGGGGCAGGGCCTCGTCACGCAGGGGTGAGAACTCGACCAGCTCGGCCCCAAGGGCCTCCAGTGCCTCGAACGTGTCGGGAAAGTACCGCCCGAAAGCCTCGTCCTGGGCGTAAGCTACGCGAAAGCACCGGAAGCAATCCGCCAGGCCACAGGCGCAGCGCATTTCAACAGGCCCGGGAAAGGACCGGCTGCGAGTCAGATCGCCGATCGCCTCTAAGTTGGAATGGCGGAGGAAGTTGTGCGACAACGCCTGGATCAGCGATTCCGGCAAGCAGTCTTCCCGGTCTGACCGCTCCAGCTGCCGGCGAATTTCGGGGAGGCTCTCCAGGGCGCCCAGGACCGGGACTCCGTGAGCCAGGCGGATCAATCGCCGGAGCCGCGGCAGGTCTTCGGGATCGTCAAGCCGGTCGATGAGCACGCCGTCGATTCCCTCCGGCAGCCGGGGCAAATGGAAGACGCCCCCAGAGCGATCGAGAACCGGCAGGACGGCGATCACCGGCAAATCGAGCATTCGCGCGATCTGCCTCAAGTCTCCAGGCAGGTCGCTCTGAGTGCATGCCCGGACCTTCAGGGGGGTCTCCAGCGTACCCTCGACCACCGCAACCTCGGCCCCCTGCGTGCCCCGCGCGAACAGCGATCGGCACACGGCTTCGGGCATCAGCCAGGAATCAAGATGCCGGCCCGGCAAGCCCGTGACCTGACCCACCACTTCCGTCACCGTCGGACAGGCCCGGGTCCGGAAATGCTGGACCCGCCAGCGTTTCTCGGTCAATCCTGCCAGCAAGGCCAGGGCCATCACGGATGGTTCCGGTCCCGCCGCCGCCGTCGCCAGAGCCAGCCGGGGAACTTCCATCATCGCTGTTCCGGAAAACGCGGAGCCGATCTCATGACACGATCCTCCTGCAGTTCCACTCTCGTCGCAGTCCCTGCCAGGTCGGCCTGTCGGCCCGCCTCGTAAGCCCAGGTCGATTCCTGTGTTCGGCCTTCTCACATCTCTCTTCGTGGCGGACATTCAGGCACCAGGTCATGGGTCGACATGGTACCACGCAGTCACCGCTTGAGTCGGAATTCTGGATCATCAGAAGGAATCGAGGGGACGTCAGAACGTGCAATCGGACGAGCCGTTGCTCTTGGACGCACAAAATAATATGGCCGGAAGCGGTAAGGTCAAGTCTGAACCGAAGTGCATACTGGGCAACACCGCGATGCCCATACGGCTCATGGACTGGCAAGAATATTAGAGAGGAAGCTCCAAAACGTCGTGCCTTGTTAAGCCGTTCCGCCTCGCCGCTTGCAGTAGATTCGCCTTGCCCCGCGGAGTCACGCGGGCTAAGTTACCCGCCTCAAGACGGGAGCAGGAGGGGTGAAGACCTGTCTCCGGGAGTCCGGGAAAGGAACCCGCGCAATGCCAGGACCAGGGATGGATCGGGCAAGGACGGGGAGACTCAGGCTCCGTACGGTCGCTGGTCGGGTTCGCCCAGCACGATGGGAGGTGGCAAATCCGGCAGCTCGGGCGCCGGTGGGTCCTCCTCGGGGCGCTGGGGCCGGCACTGGTCTTGGCATCGACTCCACCGCTCCGCGCCCAGGAAGAGGGGCCACTCGCCCGAGCGGCCACCCCAGACTCCCCGGTTTCGCTAGAGACCTTCCCGCTGGAGCCCGCTCCTCGGTCAGCGCGTCTGGACGGGACTGTCCAGCCGACAGGAGCGGACGCGAAACCGCGGATCACCCCGTCACGCGTGGCTTCCCCAGCTCCCTCCGAGGCGCCGGCACCGGTCACCGCCGGGGGGGTGAAACGCGAGCAGGTCGAGCAAGATCACGATCTCCCGGACCGGTCAATCGACGTGAAAACCCTGCGTGCCGAGACGGCGGAGCGCCTCAAGCGGTTTGGATCGTCCTCTGAGGCGGCGGGCGGCACGGGGGATCCGGAGGGTGTCGCCGTCGAGAATCGCTCGTCCGCAAGCGTGGGAGCTCCCGTCGGAAAAGCCGCGAGGTCGTCGAAGGGAGGAGCATCGGCTGCCGAGGGCCGACCCGATTCGACCACCAAAGGGTCTTCCGTGGAGGTCGGAACGCGGGCCGGCAACCAGGCGTTTCGGGAGATCCTGGTCGAGCGACAACTTCGGCTGGATGAACACGATCATGCGGTCAAGGAACTTCAGGAACTGACCCATCCGAAGGTCACTCCGGAACGTCAGGCGGCCGCCGCCCATGCCGAGCTGGAGCGTCTCCAGACCCATCTTGCCCAGCCAGCTCAGAACCTCCTGGCTCCCATCTTCCGGGGCTCGATCACCGAGCTCAAGGATGCCGCGCGTGCTGAGATGAAGGACGCCATCGAGGCCACGAAGAACGAGCATCAAGGACTGGCAGGGCAGGCTCGAAACGGCTCGTGCCGAGCTGGTCAAGGCCGACAGCACGCAGAACGCCCTGCGAGCCGAGCGCGACAAGCTGTTCCAGCAGGTTGCGGCGCCGAAGGCGCGGAGTCAGGTGCGCGAGAGCGCCGCCAATGGCCCGAGGGCGGCCGAGGCTCGTCGGCTCGCGCGGGAGCGCCTGATCAACGCCGAGCTGGAGGCGACGATCGCATCCGTCCGGCTCAAGATTGCCGAGGCGAAGCTGGCCCGGGAGGCAAACCTCGCCGATGTCCGCGAGCTCAACCAGCAGATCGCCGATGCCCATCTTCGGGTCTTCCGGAAGATGCTCGACCAGATGCAGCTCCGCTATCGTGAGCTCGCCGAAGCGCAGGAACGCAGCCTCAAGCAGGCGGCGGCCAATCAGGAGGACAGGGCCCTGCGATCCGACGACCCGCTGGAGCGCTACGTCGCCCGCCGTCTCGCCGAACTTCTCAAGGTCGAGGCCGGGATCATCAAGAGCGAGCAGTCGCTGGCCGCCGGCACCAGCCCAGCGCTGGAGGAGCAGCGCGCCTAGCGGACCGGGCGCAAACGGATTTCGCCGAGATCAAGCAACTGCTCGACGACGGGAACGTCAGCCGGCTCGACGCCCTCCGGCTGAATAACGACTTCCGTCGGATTGGCCCCGAACGCGAACGCCTGCTGCGCAACGAGCTGGCGACCATCGAAGCGCAATTGCAATACTATGAGAATTCCTTGACCAGTGTGGAGCTCGAGCTGATCGACGATTCGCTGATTGACCAGGTCGAGCACGACGCGGTGCTGGAGCGGCTGGCTCCGGAGCGCCACGGCCAGGCGCGAACCGAGTTCGCCGCTCTGGATCGCAGGCACCGGGAGCTGCTGAAGCGGCAGAAGATCGCCCTGACCGGGCTGGTCACTCGCGCTGCGCAGACGCTGGAACAGGTGACACGGCGGCTGCATGTGCTCGAGGAAGAGTACGGATTCATTCGCACCCACATCTTCTGGGTGCGCGACCAGGAGCCGATCGGCCTGGCGACGGTGCCTCAGGCCGGGCGCGAGCTGAAGCGCCTGGTCAAGGGGCTGCTCAAGCTGGCCGAGGAAGCAGGCGACCGGAAATCATGGAGTGATCACCTGTCAAGTGAGTTCCTGACCGCGGCGGTGGCCGCGGTGATCCTGCCCCTGGGCCTGTTCCGCTTTCGCCACATGCTCCGGCGGAGGATCACTCGCGCGCTGCCTCCCAGTCATCTTCACGGCGATCACATTGGGCCCATCCGGTTCGACATGTCGCCCGCCATCAGGAAGAGCTGAGCGAGCGCAGCGCGCACCGGGGCGTTCGGGAACGAATCGTCCGGTGACGGGAGAGGGCGGCGAGGAATCTGGTACCTGACGCGAGGGGAGAACGTGAGACGAGCCTTTCGATCCTTGGTGCTGGGGCTGGCCTGGGCGTCGATCTGGCCCGGCTATCTCGTCCTCGTGGCGCAGGCGGCTCGGCTGGGGCCGTGGCCGCGCAACCTGGGAATCCTGGCCTCGACCATCCTCCACGGTCTGGCTCTCGGTATCTTTGTACCGGGAGTCCTGGCGTGGATGACCCGGCGGGACGGCTGGGCCGAGCGGTTTCTGGGAATCCCCGCAGCGGTCGGCCGGGAGTTCTGTCGCACGTGCCGGTTTCTCTCGGCCGCGGCCGTGATCTGCCTGGTTCCCGCCTACCTGCTCTCGTACGGAGAGATCGCCCCCGAAGGACGGCCGATCACGGCAGCGGTCTTCTGCCGCTTCTTCATCCTGGCGTTCGAGATGGCGGTCTGGGCCTCCCTGGTCTCGCTCTTGCGCCGGGGCTCGGCGCTCATGAGTTGGTGCGAACTTCAGCCTTGCTCCCCGGCCGTCGATGAGACCGCCGCAGGAAAAGACCGAGGGTCCGAGAACGCTGATCACTCCTCGGTTCCGGCGACCGAGACCGGGGTGTTGGAATCCCCCGCCTGGCTGGCCTGGCTGAGCCGGCGACGGCGCGTCGTGGCCTGGATTCTCCTGGGGATGGCCGCGGGTATCGTGGTGCTCGATGTGCGGGGCTACCGCTTCACCGCTCGACGACTGGCCAGCGGCGGGTCCGAGACTCTGGCAGTCTTCCTGATCTGCTGGACTCTGAATCGAGCCGCGAATCGGATCATCACCCAGCACGCCCGTCGCTGGGTGCGCCCAGGACGCTTCTGGGCGCGAGCCCTCACCACTGCGGTGACGTTGCGCAGTTCATCTCGGAACCGCGGCGAGGAGGCAACGAGCGTGCCTCTAGAGGGGAACGGCCCCGGGAACGATTCCGGCCCGGCTGAAGACCTGGCCGGGCGGCTCCGGCAACTGGTGTCGTACTCGGTCGCCGTGCTCGGCGCTCTTGGCTTTGCGTGGGTCTGGGAACTCGACCTGGCGCTGATCCGGTTCCTTGCCAACCAGCCCCTCTGGTCACTCGCCGAGACGCCCGTCACTCTCGGCGATCTGACCAGGTCCATCGTGCTGCTGCTCCTGGGCAGCCTGGCCTGGCGGTACATGAGCACCCTGTTTGCGCTCACGCTCTTTCCGCGGATTCCCGACGATCCGGGGGTCCGGTTCGCCATCGTGACGCTCTGTCGTTACACCGTGCTCGGGGTCACGGTCATCGCGGCGCTGGGGGCCATTCACGTCGGTACCGCGCAGATCGGCATGGTGCTTGCGGCCCTGGGCGTTGGCCTCGGGTTCGGTCTCCAGGAGATCGTGTCCAACTTCGTCTGCGGGATCATCTTGCTCCTGGAACGGCCGATCCGGATCGGGGATATCGTGACCGTCTCGGGAACGACCGGGAAGGTCGATCGGATCAACATCCGTGCCACCACGATCATCAACGGCGACAACCAGAGCATGATCGTCCCGAACCGCGAGTTCATCACCGGCAACCTTGTGAACTGGACGCACAAGGACAAGATCCTTCGGGTCAGCATCCGGGTGCGCGTGGCCTACGGCTCCGATCCGGAGCAAATCGTTGATTTGTTGCTGGCGATAGCACAGGACGATCCGGACGTGCTTCGCAACCCGCTTCCCTCCGCGCTCCTTGAAGAGCTGGGCGATTCGGCGCTCAAGTTCGTTCTCCACGCCTTCGTTCCCGACCCCAGCCATGTCGGCCGCGTGAAGCATCGCCTTTCCGCCGAAGTCCAGCGCCGGTTTGCCGAGGCGAACATCGGCATCCCCTACCCGACTCACGAGGTCCATCTCTGCCGCGTTCCCGACGACCTCACCCGCGTTCTCGAGCAGCCCCGCGGGATCCCGAACGCCGGAAACCCCCGATTCGACCTCGGCTCCCCGACGCCCCCGCCTCACCACATCGACGACGCCGTCGTGCCGGCTCCCCGGTATCAGCCCCTCGCCGAGGGTGATGAGGGAGTTCACCGGGCGGTGGACGAATAGACACCATGCATGGCGACTAGAGCGGTTTGCATTCGGGTTGCGGACAGAAACAATTCACATAGAAGGACACGATCGAGGAAGGAGACGGCAACGGATCAGGAGATACCTGCCATGCGTCCCTCTTCGATAGACCTGCGGGAGCGGGTCGCGGCGGCCGTGGATGAGGACGAGGGCCCGCAGCGTGAGATCGCCCGCCTCTTCCGCGTCAGCGTCTCGTTCGTCTCCCGGCTGCTGCAGCGGCGGCGTCAGAAGGATACGTTGGCCCCTGAGCCGCACGGGGGCGGCCCGACCCCCGTGCTGAGCCCGGACGAGCTGCGGTGCCTGGAAGATCTGGTCCGGGAGCACAACGACGACACCCTGGACCAACTGAAGCAGCGGGGCGGCTTCAACTGCAGCCTGACGACGATCTGGCGCGCCCTGCGGCGACAGAGATTGACCTGCAAGAAGAAGACCCAGCACGCCGACGAGCGCGACCGGCCCGACGTCCAGGAGAAGCGGCGGTCGTTCCGGAGGAAGGTGAAGCGGGTCGAGCCGAAACGGCTGGTTTTCGTGGACGAGTCGGGGGTGACCACGGCGATGACCCAGGCCTACGGCTGGGCCCCGTGCGGCGAGCGGGCCGTCGGCTCGGCCCCCGGCTCGTGGGAATCGCTGACCGTGATCGCCGCGTTGGGTCTGGACGGGGTACGTGCCCCCCTGGTGTTCCCGGGGTCGACCGACACCGCGGCGTTCGAGTCGTATGTCGAGCAGGTGCTGGTGCCGGAGCTGCACGCCGGCGACGTGGTCGTATGGGACAACCTGTCCCCCCATCAGGCCTCTGCCGCGGCGGCGGCCGTCAGGCGGGCGGGTGCCAGGCTCCTGCCCCTGCCGCCCTACAGCCCGGACTACACGCCGATCGAGAGACTCTGGTCGAAGGTCAAGGCGTACCTCCGCCGGGTCGCGGCGCGGAACAAGGATGCCGTCTACGAGGCCCTGGGAGAGGCGCTCGAAAAGGTGACCACCCAGGACATCATCGGCTGGTTCCAGCTCGCGCAGCTGTGCGCAACACATGGGTAAACCGCTCTAGGAGTCTGTCCGAGTATTGCCTTTTGGAGTTGGGATTCGAATAATCCGCTGGCGAACGGCTTGCAGACCCCGGATTCGGCGAGATTGTGGCATGAGCAAGACCTATCGCGAGTGGTCGCCCGACCAGGCGTATATGTTTCCGCCCTCCCCACGGGACTGGCTGCCTGAAGACGACTTGGTCTACTTCATGATGGAAACCGTTGCCACGCTCGACCTGACCCCCATCTTCGCGTATTACGAGCGTGAATTGCGGGGTCAGCCGCCATTTCACCCGAGGATGATGGTTGCGCTGCTGCTGTACTGCTACGCCACGGGCACGCGTTCGTCGCGAAAAATCATGCGTCGCTGCCACACCGACGTCGCTTGCCGGATCATCGTCGGTGAGGACGTGCCCGACTTCCGTACCATCAGCGACTTTCGCAAAGTCCACCGGGCTCGATTGGAAGCCCTGTTCCTCGAAGTACTCAAGCTGTGTGCCCTGGCCGGGTTGACCCGGGTTGGGACGATTGCCTTGGACGGCACCAAGATCAAGGCTAACGCTTCGCGGCACAAGGCGATGAGCTACAACCGCATGAAGGAGGAGGAGAAACGGCTGGAGGAGGAAATTGCCCGACTCCTGGCCGAGGCCGAAGCGACCGACGCGGCCGAGGATGACGCGCTGGGTCGAGACCGTAGTGGAGACGAACTTCCGGAAGAGTTGAAGCGACGAGCAAGTCGCTTGGCCAAGATCAAGGAGGCGAAGGCCCTGCTCGAAGAACGGGCACGGACCGAAGCGGAAGCGGAGGCAGCCCGACGCGTGGCGGAAGGCAAGGCACCACCGGCCAAACCACCAGGAGAGGCAGTTCCCGAGCCCAAGGACCAGATCAACTTCACCGACCCCGAATCGCGGATCATGAAAGCCTCGAACAAGGGCTGGGATCAAAGCGGCAACGCACAGGCGGTGGCCAACGAGAACCAGATCATATTGGCCGCTGACGTGACCGATCAGGCCAACGACAAGCGCCAGGCGGTGCCGATGGTCGACCAGACTTTGGAGAACCTGAAGGCTGCCGGTGTGGAGCAAGCGATCGGATCTGCGGTGATCGACTCGGGCTACTACAGTGAAGCCAACGCCTCGGCCTTGGAGCAGCGAGACATCGACCCCTACATCGCGACCGAGAGATTGAAACACAACGAGGAGATCCCGCCCGTGCCGCGTGGCCGCATCCCCCAAAGCCTGTCGGCCAAGCAACGGATGGCGAGGAAACTGCGGACCAAGAAAGGCCGGGACGTGTATGCCAAGCGGAAGGGGATCATCGAGCCGATCTTTGGTCAGATAAAACAGGTGCTGGGATTCCGCCAGTTCTCGATGCGTGGCCTGGTGGCGATGCGTGGCGAATGGCGGTTGATGTGCATGGTGCACAACCTTCTGAAGCTGTGGCGGCAAGCTCAGGGCGCGGCGGCAGGCTAATTGACGCCGCCGAACGGCCAAAATCGACCGTCCGCGACCGAAATGGAGTGCTCCGAGGCTACCAGGACCCTGGACGATTGCCGATCGGAAGCACCAAAAGGAAAGAGAGCCTCTGAGCCAAGATATCAAGCCAATTCCGTCAAAGGGTGATAAACAGACAGACTCCTAGCCATCTGTACTTTCCGCGATTTGGTTCCCTTGGTCGTTGACGTGACTCGGGTAGACGAATGCCGGTCCGGCCGGGACGATGGCGATGACCAAGCCTGCCAATCAACCCCGGACGGAGTCGGCCGTGACATCATCGCACCAGGACGCGACATCGTGCCAGTGGTTCTCTTGCCTTGCTTCACCCCTGGATCGCAGATCTGCCGTCAGGCTGGTGTGGCTCTTTATCGGCGCGATCCTCGCCCGCGGCCGAAGGACCGTCACCAGCTGGATCCGCGCTGCCGGCTTGAGTCGACAGTATCAGCCTTGCTACACGACCGTCGCAGCAGCCGGCAAGCGGGCGGACAACATCGCCGGCCGGTTGATCCACGAGGTGGTCAAGCCTTTGGTGGATGGTCAGACGCGGCTCACCGTGGCGCTAGACGACACGCCGACACAGCGGTATGGGCCCTACGTGCAGGGGGCTGGCATCCATCACAACCCGACCCCCGGCCCGGCTGGCTCGCCGCATGTCTACGGCCACGTCTGGGTGGTGCTCGGGCTCCTGGCGGTCCATCCTGCATGGGGAGTCATCGCTCTGCCGCTGTTGGCCCGTCTGTCCGTGCGGGCCAAGGATCTGCCGTGCATCGACCCAAAGCATCGGCCGGAGTTCCGGACCAAGCTGGAGATGGGAGTCGAGCTCCTGCGGTGGGCTTGGTTCTGGCTCCGGTTCCTGGGCAAGCCGCTGTGGGTGGTGGTCGACGGGGCCTACGCCAAGGCCCCGTTCCTCAAACCGGCGATGTTGCTGGGAATGACGGTCGTCAGCCGGCTGCGCAAGGACGCGGCGCTATGGACGATCCCAGGGCCCCGGGTACCAGGTCGGCGCGGTAGGCCGCGGGTCTACGGAGAGACGCGCATCGACTTGGCCAAACGGGCCGGGCAGCGTCGCGGTTGGACGACTAGCATCTTCGACTTGTATGGCAAGCGGGCGAAGAAGCGGTATAAGACGTTCGTGGCGATGTGGCGGCCCGTCGGCGGGGCAATCCGGGTGGTGTTGGTGGAGGAGCCGAGTGGATGGGTGGCCTTCTTCTGCACCGACGTGTCAGCGACCGTAGCAGAGATTCTCTCGACGGTCGCCGACCGGTTCTCATTAGAGATCGCGTTCCGCGACTGCAAGGAGATCGTCGGAGCCGGCCAGCAGCAGGTGCGGTTCGTGTGGGCAAACATCGGTGCATTCCACATCTGCCTCTGGACGTTCACGATGACCGAAGCTTGGGCATGGGGTCGGGAGGAGGACGACTTGGTGGACCGCCGAGCATCGCCATGGGACGATCCGAACCGTCGCCCAAGCCACGCAGACAAGCGTCGGGCTTGGCGCCGTGAATTGTTGGCCGAGGAGATTCGCGCGGTTCTACGCCCCGGGGTCACCGAGGAGGAAATTCGGGCCGTCGCCGAGCGGTTGCTTGCCCTGGCGGCATGAGAGCGAAGTCAA
>CAWFJM010000024.1:0-171124 GCA_963816015.1 uncultured Planctomycetaceae bacterium
GACTGGTCTTCCAGAGTTATGCCCGAAATCCTTACAAGTAGTCGAGTTGCGTCATTTTCTTTGAGCAACGTAACTCCTACAATATCAAGCAGTTGTGATGCCTAGTGCCACGAAATCGGCGTAACTCCCTTTCTGGCAAGGACTTAAGAATACTAAGGGTCGAATTCTTAAGTCCTTGCAATGAAAGGGGTTAGGAAACTGGTGTTGAAGACCAGCCTTACACGTTCCGGGACCGACTCACCATTCCCAAGCTCTTGATCAATGGATCCAACGACCGGTACTGGACCCTCAACGCCCTCGACCTGTACTGGAACGGGCTCAAGGGGCCGAAGCACCTGATCGAACTGCCCAACGCCGGCCATGGCCAGGAGACCAACCGCGACTGGGCCGTCCAGGGTCTGGGGGCCTTCTTTCGCCACACGGTGACCGGCCGCCCGATGCCGGCCCTCTCATGGGCCACAAGGAGAGCAGCGTCAGGGGCTACCACGCTGACGATCCAGGCCGATCCCCCGCCCGCGGCGGCCCGGCTCTGGTCGGCGACCTCGCAAAGCCGGGACTTCCGCGAAGCCAGGTGGACTTCCTCGGCCCTTGAAGCGGGCACCACGATCTCCGTGAGCCTGCCGGATCCCGCCCCTGGGCATTCCGCGGTCTACGCCGACCTCGAATACCAGATTGACAGCATCCCTTACCACCTTACCACCACGTTCTTCGAGCCGGGGATCAAGCCCCAGGAGCCCGCCGTCCTCAAGCCCTGAGCTCCCCGTGGCCGGATTTCCACCGGGTCTGCCCGGCGACGAAGCGGCTCGAAGATCACCGAGGTTGTTTATAACATTAGGAACTCATCGGTCTTTTATTAGTTTCTTTACTGTCTTTTCTCGCCGTCGAGGTTTCCAGCATGATCGTTCTTCCTCGCAGAGCCCGCGGCTTCACGCTGATCGAGCTTCTGGTCGTCATCGCCATCATTGCCGTGTTGATCTCGCTGCTGCTCCCGGCGGTCCAGTCCGCACGGGAAGCGGCACGGCGGATCCAGTGCACCAACAACGTGAAGCAGCCTGGCCTGGCGCTTCACAACTACCATGACATCCACAACGTGATCGTGACCGCCCGGATCTTCCAGTTGAGCGTTTGCGGCGGCAACGTGCTGAGCGGCTGCCAGGATACCCCGCGGTTTGTTCTCTTGCTGCCACAGTTCGAGCAGCAGCCGATGTACAACGCGTTCGACTTCAGCCTCGGCGCTGCCGGCCCGGGCAACGCGGGGCTTGCGGCCAACGATACGGTGACCAGCACCAAGATCGCCTTGTTTCAGTGCCCGAGCGATCGTGACATGCAGTTCACTCCCCCGATTCCCGGCTATCCCCAGCAAACCAAGGGAAATTACGCAGTGAACTGGGGCAACACCCAGTACGACCAGGGGCTGCTTACTCCCAACTTCCCTCCCGGCACCACGCGGCCCATGCCATTCCCCCTGGACAAGACGGTCCGGTTCGCCTCGGTGAACGACGGTCTGAGCAACGCGGTGTTCATGGCCGAGGTCCTTCAGGGGCCACGACCGATGTTCGCGGCCTGGTCTGGTCAAGCCTGGCCGGTGCCGGCGCCTACATGACCCGGTTATCGCCCTGGGCTCGATCAGCGGCGGCGAAGTGATCAGCGCGGACTCGTACTGATCCCGCGAAAACCCTCCAGGCCCTGGGTTCTCCGTCGAGGCTCAGGGTCTGGAGGCTTACCCCCCCTTTCCGTCTGCCGATCGCGACCGGCATCGTGATCCTGGCTCATGGCGGATATAATGTATCGGTCCGCGTCTCCGCCGACCGGGCGGGGACATCACGGGGACCGGCACCTCGAAGCGGAGGAGCCACACCCCTGCGTGCAAGCCGCTCCCGGCGGCAACCCGACGATGAAATGAACCCACGGACCTGTGCCCCATGGACCGTCCCAACTTTGGCAAGACTGATGGACTGATCCGGGCAATCGCCCAGGACTTCGAGACGAGGGACGTCCTGATGGACGCCTTCATGAACGAGGAGGCGTTCGACGAGACACTTCGAACGGGCCGGGCCGTGTACTATTCGCGAAGCCGGGGCAAGCTCTGGAGGAAGGGCGAGGAGAGCGGCCACGTGCAGTTGATCAAGGAAATCCGCATCAACTGCTACGGCGACTCCCTGCTGCTGCTGGTCGAGCAGCTTGGCGGGGCGGCCTGCCACACGGGCCACCGCTCTTGCTTCTACCGTCGCTTCACCGAAAGCGGCCTGGAACAGCTTGGCGAACCGGTCTTCGACCCGGCCCAGGTTTACAGGAAGTGACAGGGGGCCTTCGTGTCTGAGAAACTGCGGTTCGCGGTTCCCAATGGTTCTCTCTGGGATCGGCTCTGCATGCATCTGGCCACCGCGGGCTACCCGCTGAGGCCCCCCGACCGGACGGGGCTTTGCGGGGAGGCCGACGGGATCCAGTTCCATCAGCTCGACCGTCGCATGATCCCGTCCTTCATGGAGACCGGCCAGTTCCATGCCGGGCTGACCGGCCTGGACCTCTGGGAGAACAGCGGCATCCACGACGGGCTCCGCGTCATCGACAGGTTCGCGTTCTCGCGCACCACCGACCAGCCGTCGCGGTGGGTCCTCGCCACGAGGAAAGGGGCGGCCATCGACCGTCTGCCTGTCCGGGTGGCTTGCGAGTTGCCGAGACTGGCCGAGCTTCTCCTGGCAAAGACAAGTCTCCCTTCACACCGCCAGGTGATTCGCATCGACGGGTCCGAGGAGATGTGCGTCAAGTACGGGATCGCCGACGCCGTGCTGGTCGTCACCGAGACCGGGCGGAGCATCCGGGAGAACGGTCTGGAGATCCTCCCGGGATGCGACTCCTTGCTGGTGAGCAAGCCGGAAATCCGTGCCCTGCCAGACCTTTCGCGCGAGCAAGAGGACTCCCTGCAGGCGCTCAGCTTCGCGCTTCAAGCGGTGGTCAGCGCCCAGGCGTACATCACGGTCTCGTTCGACATCCCGGCGTCGGTCGACCTTCTGGCTCTGAACCTGCTGGCCTCGGTGGCCCCCACAGTCTCACCGCTCACCGACCCGCTCTGGAAGGCGTGCGAGATCTGCATTCCCCGGTCCGTTTTCGGACCGACCCTCGTCCGCCTCAAGCGCGCGGGAGCCCGGGGCATCGTCATGAATGACACCCAGGGTTACCTGGAGTGACCTGGAGAGGCCGCCGTGAGCACTCCGGACGAGGGCCCACTGCTCTTCCCGTCGCGACAGCATGTCGAGCACGGTCGGTCCCTTCCTGCCCGGTCGCAGGAAGAAATAACCGTAACACGAGAC
Source organism: uncultured Planctomycetaceae bacterium (assembly GCA_963816015.1). Taxonomy (GTDB): domain Bacteria; phylum Planctomycetota; class Planctomycetia; order Isosphaerales; family Isosphaeraceae; genus Aquisphaera. Next base: position 3,312 of record CAWFJM010000024.1, read on the forward strand.
CGCCTGCTCCCGATACGGGGCGTAACGCATCAAGATTGCATGCGCCTTCGCCAGGTTGTAGTGAGGCATCAGGCCAAAAACGTGGTGGGTGAGGTGATAGTCCTGTCCATAGGGAAAGACGGCCCAGTTGAGGATGGGGTTGCAGTGGAAGTTCCGCGAGTGCGTGAATTCGCCCTCGCGCGAGGCGTTGCTATGGTGGGCAATCTCGCGGAGCTGCATGTAAAAGGCATAGAACGTGAGGAGCGGGCTCACCCAGAAAAGGAAGAAAAGAGGCCAGGCTCCGGTCAGGTGGACGAACGTTAGCACTGGCAGCCAGTACGCCCCCCGCAGACAGCGGCCAACGCGGAAGCGATACACGCATCGCGGTTCGCGCAGGCCGGCCGACACATTCGCGTTCTTAGCCTGTCCGTACAGGTACTTCATGAGTGCGGGAGGCCAGAGCGACATCACCACGTACCGGTACCAGAAGGTCGCCTTCTTCATCGGGAAGGGAAAGCGGTCCTCGTCGAAATGGAGGCGAGGGACGTCCGGGTCTCGGACCGGGTCGTTGAGAAACTGATGATGACCGAGGTGGGTGATCCGGAACCGCTGAGTCATCGCCATGAGCGGGAACATGCAGAGGAGGTCGGAGGCCAACTCGTTGGCCAGCCGGTTCTGGAAGAGCGCATAGTGCGAAGCCTCGTGCCCCAGGCCGGAGAGCCGATGCTGAAATGCTGCGATCAAGGCCATCCCAAGCATGCAAAGCGGGAGGAACCCGGCCGTCGGTACCTCGCCCGAAGACCAGGCAGAATAAAGCCAGGTGCACGCTGCCAGGGAGACGCTCAGCCCGGCGTACTCGCCCAGGATGTAGATGACATTCGTGTGATTATCGGCCCGCAGCAGCGGGATCAGCCGGTGATGAACCTCGTCCCAGGCCAGATCGGACGAGGACGGTTTCGTCAGGGTATTCGCCATGGCTCTCGGTTTCTGGTACTTCCAGGCAGTTGTTGACCCAGTTCCGGTTTTGACGCGAGTCGAAACGAGATTCTCGTTCCCGATCCCCTATTTTACCACCGCATGATGTAGAGTTTAGGTTGTCTGTCGTGATCAAGGAAGACTTGCCGGCCCGATGAGGAGCTGGGCGTGGTGGAGCGGGGTCGATGATCGAGGTGAGCGAGAAGAGCAGCCGAGCGATGTCCCGAGGAGAGGTCCTGAGCCCGAACGAGGAACCGCGGCGCACGCTGGCTGTTGGTACCTCCGATCTTCGCGGCTGGAAGAATGCGCTGATCGATGATCTGAATCGATCGACGGTGAGGGAACGCCTTTCGAGAGGGCTGGCAGGTGTGGGGTGCATCCACCTGGTCAGCTTCATGCTCTGTCAATCGATTTATGATCCTGGAGGCCGCGCCGACCTGCGGCACCCACTTCTCTGGCTCCTGGAACTGGTCGCGATTCTCGTCTTCCTGAGAAAATCGCTGGGGCGGGGCTGGATCCGCTCGTCGGAGGCGATCAACCTGGTGGCGAAGCTCTGGACGACGTTCTTGATCCTGTCCTTCAACCTGGTGACGCTCAACGCGGTGACAGGTTTCGAGTTGGCCTGGTTCAAGCCGGTCTGGGCAACCCTGAGCACCTTCCTCTTCGCGTCGCTGGCCTGGCTATTCACCCCCTGGTTTCTGGTTCCTGCGGTCCAGATGTGGCTGACCGGGCTCTTGATGATCAACCTCCCTGACTGGGCTTTCCTGGTTTACGGCGTCTCGTGGTGGCTCGCGTTGCTCGGAATCTCCGTCTGCATCCGGAGAACCAAGGCGCCCCGCCCCCTCCTGCAGTCGGATCTGTGACCATCGCCGGGCCGGGCCCATGGTGCCGGGCGGAGTACCGGCTCAGGCGGACAAGTCATGTCGCGCGGAGATCGGGAGTCCATGAGCAAAACTTCACGGGAATTGTCTTTCTTTTTGTCATGTCACTGGATATTATAGGGAGCGGTTGGTTTGACGACTGAGTGAGCATCCCGGGTTTGAACTAAACCCCCTTCTGCTTTCCGCTCTCGCCTTTCCCACCTCTCGGGCTCCTCGAGGCAGGTGCCCCTTTCTCAATCGACCCAGAAAGCATCCAAGCGGGTCGGAACGTCTTTGCCACAGGGAGATCATTCGTGGGAAAGAAACTTTACGTTGGCAATTTGACCTACTCCGTGAACTCGACCGATCTCGAGAGCTGGTTCGCCCAGTACGGGACCGTGCAGACGCCCAGGTGATCACCGACCGTGACACCGGCCGTAGCAAGGGCTTCGGCTTTGTCGAGATGGACACGGAGGCCGAGGCGCAGGCGGCGATCCAGGGCCTGCACGATCAGGAATACGACGGACGGCGGCTGACCGTGAACGAGGCCAAGCCTCGCGAGCCCCGGAGCGGTGGTGGTGGCGGCGGCGGCCGTGGTGGCTACGGCGGTGGTGGTGGTGGCGGCGGGCGTGGTGGCTATGGTGGTGGTGGTGGCGGCGGCGGTCGGCGCTATTGATCCATCGATACGCGTCGCGGAAAAAACCGGGAGCCCTGACACAGGGCTCCTGGGTCGACCTGCTACTCATCGTTGGGACGCGATGACCGTAGGCTCGTTCTGTGTTTCTCTGACTGGGAGCAGCAACGATGCCCATGAATCCGCGGTACCGCCACGGGCCCATCCTGGATACCCGGCGCAGACGGTGCCCCGTCTGCCATCAGGCCGTCTATTCGACGGCGGGAATTCATCCTCAGTGTGCGATCAAGATCGCCGAGCATTCACCGGTCAGCGAGCCGACTCCGGCCGATCCGGATATGGATGCTCCCCTCGATTCATCATCTCCCGAAACTCTCCTTCCCTGAGCCCATCAACGTCCGCCTTGTGAATCCGGCTCGGCACATCTTGGGGGCCAGGGGTTTCTGGGTGCGTGCCTTGGGGACGAGTGACATTTCTCTCGTTGTGCGCCCTGGCACATCCGAACCATGGGTCTGCTCCTCACTGCAGCAGCCTTTCGGGACTCAGCCCCGGTGAGACATGACTCCTCGCAGTCCGAGGAGCCCTCGAACACGACTTTCCTTGACTTCGTTCCACCGGGACGATACCTGCATACCCGTTCAATGCGCGGACGGGTCTGGCGATCAATTCGTGGCCGCTTGAGTTGGTTCTCCTGATCGAACAGCAGGCTCTGGAGCTCTCGGAGCGGCCACGCCTTCAGACTCTGGCCGAGGAGCACCTCGAGGATGAGCGGAGCTCCGGATCTCTCTCAGACAGTGGCCTATCGAGGAGCGAGCATCGTCGGTGGTCAAGAGCCGCCGGGGAAGAGGCCTGCCAGCACGACTCAGGCGACCAGCCCCGTGCGTCGGTTTCAGATTCTTCGATCACGTGCCCGCGGCGGGCTGGGTGAGGTCTATCTGGCCCTCGATCCGGAGCTCAAGCGTCAGGTAGCGCTCAAGGCTCCAGCCCTATCACGCCCATGACCCGATCAGCCAGGCGCGGTTCATCCTTGAGGCCGAAGTTTCAGGCCGGATCGAGCATCCCGGAATCGTCCCCGCCTCGACGGGAAACACGATCGGCAGACCAATGCCCCACGTTGCTCCCGTGAGGGGCATCCGCTTCAGCCCCGATGGCTGTCTCATCGCGACGGCAAGCCTTGGTCTTGCTCCCGGCCTCTGGAACGCGACTGCCTCGGAGCCGATCCTACGTCCTTTACCGAAGGTGTCCGGCGAAGAACTCCACCAGGTCTCCGTACATGGACTGCTCGGGGTGCTCCTGGCCGCGGTAGTCATCGTTGTGGCGGAGGATGCACTCGATGCCGAGGGGATCGAGCATGGTCTTCAGGGCCGCTCCGAAACGGGGGTGGTGGATGCCATTGCCGGGACGGGCATCCTCGGGAAGCGGATCGTTGGGCTCGGAGTAGAAGAGGATCACCGGAGGATCGTCGGCGGAGAGGTGATTCAGAGCGGATGATTCCTCGTAGAGCTTGTGAACGCGTGGTGTGTCGGCCTCGGCGTCCGAGGTCACCCCGAAAAGCGGCCGAAGCGCCACGTGCTCGTGGGCCCGGCCGCCGATGAGCTGCTTGATGAACCGAGGATCGTAGGAGGTCTGCGCCGACAAGACCCAGGCACTTCAGGCGGGAGGACTGGCGAAGCACAGGATCTTCGTTCCTGGGATCGGCCAGATCGTCTCGAAAGCCGGCCCAGAGCGCGATCCCCGCGCCGGCCGAGTTTCCGCAGGCCGCGATCCGCGTTGGATCAATTCCCAGCTCCTCCGCCTGGAACCGAAGGAACTGGACGGCGCGGACGCCGTCGAGCATCGGAGCCGGGTAAGGGGACTGGGTCGAGAGCCGGTAGTTGGCCGACGCGACCGAGATTCCCTTCGCCAGACACCGGACCACCAGCCAGGCCGGCACACTCCCCTTGTCGCCGCCGATAAAGCCCCCGCCGTGGAAGAAGATGACCAGCGGCGCTGGACTGGGCCGGCCGGGCAGGACCGGGGCCTTCCAGACATCGAGGACGTTCCTCGCAAATGGACCGTAACGCACGTCCACCAGGTCGGGCCGGGGCTTGTTCGGGTCCAGATGCTTCCGGACCTGGGCCGCTCCCTCGATCGAGATCAGCACCAAGGAGGCCGAGAACGCCCAGCACCGCCAGGCGGCGCGATCTCGGTTGCCAGCTCATGGATGTTCCTCAAGGTGCGATCGCGCTCTGAACAGCCCAAACGGCTGCTATTTCTCAGTTTATGCCTCCGGCTTCCCCAGTCAACCTTGAGTCGCTCCAGGACCCTTACGATCGTCACGATGATGCGTTTTGAGCTGAGTCTTGGCCCGAACCAACCCCCCGACTGAAATTGCCCGCTCGCCTCCCTCTCCCTGACCTATGGTGCTCATAGGCAAGGAACGATGTGCAAGGACTCGGCGAAACCAAACCATTGCATGCATCATATCGATGGGCCAGGGAGTTCCGACGGAAGGCTCCAGCTGGCTCCTCGAGAGGGCGGCTGGCACCATGTCTCCCACGCGCGGATCGGATTCAGGCGGCACAACGAATCTCAATCGAAAGCAACGTCGTCGGCCATCGACGTCACCTGGGGTTGGCAGAAGACGCCGGCCCAGCCTGGAGGCCCTTGAAACAAGGCAGTTGCTCTCGACCTACGTCGTGACCAACACGGGGACAATGGAGGCATTGATCCGGTACGAGGGTCACGCTGCGGCCAGGCCATCATCGATTCCAACGCGTCGACGGAGCCAACGAGCGACATCATCTTTGCCATCCCGGCCTCGACGGCCCCGAATCTGGACGTTCCTGTGGGGGACACGGCTCATGGAAACGGAGGCTTCGATCCTGGCACCCAGACCTGGACGATCAAGCTTGCCAGCCCCCTGCCCGCCATCACTCAATACTGTCACGATCGACGGATACTCCGAGGCCGAGGCTGGGGTTCCTTTCCGCTATCCCGGCCAGTTGAGCCTGGCTGTGCAGACTCTCTCGGTCCTGGGCAGCCCCACCGGCGGGACATTTACCCTCACGTCCTTGCTTACCTCTTCCGGCCAAAACGACCGCTGACATTCCCTACAATGCGAGCGCGGCCACGGTGCAGGCGGCTCTCGAAGCAGTCATCGGAACGGGCAACGTGACGGTCACGGGTGGGCCCGCCCCCGACAGCCAGATGACCATCACGTTCGGAGGTGCATATGCCCGGCAGATTCTGCTGCCCCTGCAATGGACCAGCAACCTGACTGGCGGGACCAATCCTGGCCTGAACATCCAGACGGTCAGCGTGGGCGGGACGCCCGTCGGTGATCCCGTCTACATTCACTCGATCCCCAACGGCACCCCCAACGGCCATCGACGGCAACAACGCTCATGCTCGAGTGATCATCGACGGTAGCCAGATCGACAGAGTCGGGTTTCCAGACCCGACCGGCTTCGAGCTCGATGCCTCGCACTGCTCTCTGCGAGGCATGGTCATCACGGATTCGGCGTGGGGGTCTCCGGTGCCCAACTCCCAAGAACCTGGGAACCGGAATCCCAATGATCCCCATGCTGGCAACTTGATCCAGGGCAACTTCATCGGCAGTTACGTGGAATACCCAGTACGATGCCAATACCGGGGCGAGTCTCCCGTCCCCAGGTAACGTCATCAAGCTGGGCAAGACAACTCCCTGCAAGGGGTTCTCCTGGGTTCAAACAACACGACCGTCGGCGGGACTAATCTCCAAGAAGACAACGTTATCGGCGACAATGGGCTACAGGGAGTGGAAATCGAGGCGAATGCCACGGGGAACGTGGTCGAAGGGAATCAGATCGGTATCGCCTCGACCGATAGTGGTCTCTACTTGCATGCGGGTAATGGAGCGGAGGGCGTGCTCGGTTTACGGGGCAAGCAACCAGATCGGTGGGCCGGTCCCCGCCGCGGGCAACCTGATCTCGGCCAATCATCTTCACGGGATCCGGATTTCGGGCGCCTTGGCGACCCGGACCATCGTCGCGGCGAACATCATCGGCCTGGGGCCGGGAGGGGGTTACCTATTCGGCACGGGCAATCCAGGAAACGGGGACTACGGCGACGGGGTGCGCATCGAAGGCTCCTCCAACAATCAGGTCGGCGGTCCAACAGCCGCCTGGGGCAACACGATCTCGTCAAACCACGGCGCAGGGGTCTTCATCACCGACCTTACCGACCTTGTTTCCGGCACATCAGTCGCCAGGTCGATTGGTAACACCGTCCTGAACAACATGATCGGTGTGACCGCGGACGGCACGGCAGCGAAGGGCAACGCTCAGGACGGTGTGACCGTCGAGTCGCTTGTGCCATTGCAGCCCAACGAGCCTCCCGGTCTTACCTCCCAGATCGTGATCGGCCCGGGGAATATCATCTCGGGCAATTTGCGAGGAGTACGGATCTCAGGCTCGGGACCGGGAGCCGAAGGTGTCTTGGTTCGCGACAACCTGATCGGTACGGATATCACCGGCACGCTCGATCTCGGTAACGCGATCGAAGGTGTGCGGATCGAGGATGCCACGGACGCGGTGATCCAGGGCAACGCGAGTGGCTCCCAGGTGATCTCGGGCAACCTGGTCGGCGTGACCATCGCGGGCAGCTCTTCAACTCGAAACCTCGTCGTGGGCAACCTGATCGGCAGCGACAAGTCAGGACTGAACCCGCTGCCCAACGCGCAGGAAGGCGTGTTCATCGACTCGGCATTCGGCAACACGATCGGCGGGACTACGGCCGCCAAGCGGAACCTGATCTCGGGCAACCACTGGGGCGTGCGCCTGGACGGCGCCGCGCCGTGGGCAACCTGGTCGCGGGCAACCTGATCGGTACCGACCTCACGGGAAAGGCGCCCCTGGCCAACGAGGTCAACGGTGTCATCGTCAGCACAAACGCCTCGAACAACACGATCGGCGGCGTCACTGCGGACCTCGGCAACACGATCGCCTTCAACGTGCTGGCCGGAGTTTCCGTGGAGTCGGGCACGGGCGACTCGATCCTCTCCAACAGCATTTTCTTGAACGGCATGCTGGGCATCGACCTGGTCTCCCCAGGCATCGGGAATGGCCCCAACAATCTTCAGAGATACCCCGTACTCCAATACGCCACTTCCAACGGCTCGATCACTCACGTCCACGGGACGATCAAGAGTGCTTCTGTCCACCACGTTCCTCATCCAGTTCTTTAGCGACGTCACGCCCGATCCCTCTGGCTTTGGTCAAGGTGAGACTAGCTTCGGATCGCTCCAGGTGACCACCGTTGGCGGCAATGTAGACACCCCATTCGACCTGCAATTTGCCTCGGTTCTTCCCCCCGGGGTGGTGATCAGCGCAACGGCGACCAACCTGACCACTGGAGACACGTCGGAATTTGCGAAAAACGTCGCCCAAACCGTTGCTCTGCAATTCATCACGGCAACCTACGTGGTCGATCAGAGCAGTGGAACGGCCCTGATCACCGTCTCTCGAACCCTGACCACTGGCACGTCGACGGTTCAATTCGCCACCGCCGACGGCACTGCCCATGCGGGGCAGGATTACACGGCCACCTCGGGCACGCTGTCGTTCAGCCCCGGAGTGGCGACCCAAACGTTCCCGATCACGGTCATTGACACGCACCAGGCCGGAGGCTTCAAGACCGTCAACCTCGCGCTCTCGAACCCGACCGGGGGCGTCATCGACTTCCAGTCCACCGCCGTGCTCCGAATTTTCCACAATGGATCGGGGACGGCGGGGCTTTTCACCGTCACCAACACTCTGGATTCAGGCCCCGGGTCGTTGCGGCAAGCAATCCTGTATGCCAACTCCACTCCTGGGCCCAATGACATCACCTTCAACATCCCGGCCGCGACCGACCCCCTCCTCGACGTCCCTGTGTCCGGATTCGACCCCACGACACAAGATTGGACCATCACGCTCTTCACTCCCCTGCCCGCCCTGACCGACACCGTATCGATTGATGGGTTTACTCAGGGACATGTGGGAGTTCCCTTCCGTTATCCCTCACAGGTCAGCTCGGCCCAGCAGCAGGTTGCCGTTCTCGGGAACCCCACGGGGGGGTTCTTCACGCTGGCGACGCAGGCGCCCTTGCCGCCAGGAACGACCGGCCCCATCGCTTACAACGCCACTCCGGATCAGGTCCAGGCAGCCCTCTCCGCAATTCCCAAGATGGCAGGAAACATCGTCGTCTCCGGTAGTCCTTCGGCCTACACCGTGTCGTTCCGAGGGGCCTTCGCCGGATCAGACCTTCCCGACCTGATCGGAGACGCGGCGGGGCTGAAAGGGAGCAATCCCACCGTGCAGGTCCAGACGCTGATTTTCGGCGGCAGGCCGATCAGCGATCCACTCCTGATCACGTCGGTTCCCAACAGCGTGCAAGCGAGGGATGGCAACAACGCGCGTGTGAGGGTCATTATCGATGGCAGCCAGACAGGAGGAGGGACCGGGTTCGAGATCGACACCTCGCATTCGGTCCTGAGAGGCCTCATCATCGATGGTTTTGATGTCGGCGTCTCGGTCCTCAATCCTGGCAACATCGGCAACGCGATCCAGGGCGACTTCATCGGCCAGTACGACCTTTACCCCGTGGACGCAGTCAGTGGCTCGCCGTTGCCTTCCCCCAACAACGTTGTCCTCGCGGGGCAGGGCAACCTGCTTCAGGGCGTGTACCTCAATGCCCATAACACCACCGTGGGTGGCACCAATCCGCAAGAAAACAACGTCATCTCGGGAAACGGGCTTCAAGGGATATACATCGACGTGGCGGCGACTGGAAACGTGATCGAAGGAAACCAGATCGGCATGATCGGACCGTCCGTGAATGGCCTCTATTTCCAGGTCGGAAACGGCGCCGAGGGGATACTGGTCTTCGGGTCGAGCAACGCGATCGGCGGGTCCGGTGATGCTGCCGCCAACGTGATCTCCGGCAATGGTAGCAATGGCATTCGTGTCGTCGGACCGGTCGCGTCACGGACCATCATCGGGGCCAACCTGATCGGCCTGGCGCCCGGTGGCGGATATCTGCTTTGGGACGGGCAATCCCGGCAACGGCGGCAACGGCGTCCTGATCGAGAACTCCGCCGGCAATGTGATCGGTGGCCCCGACTCGACATGGGGAAACACCATTTCCTCGAACTCCGGAGCAGGAGTTCTCATCACGGGCTCCTCGACCGGAAACGCGGTGCTCAACAACCTGATTGGCCTGACCGCCGACGGTAAGGGGGTCAAGGGAAACCTCAGCGACGGCGTTGCGGTCTATTCTCCGCAGAACACCGTCGGGCCGGGCAACGTGATCTCGGGCAACCTTCGGGGTGTCCATATTTCCGGTTCCTCGGCCAGCGAGGTCGTGGTTCAAGACAACCTGATCGGCACCGACAGCACCGGGGCGATCGACCTGGGTAATGCCTCCGAGGGCATCCTGATCGAGGACGCCACCGATGCCCTCGTCGAGGGCGACGCCAAGGGCTCGCAGGTCATTTCCGGCAACCAGCAAGGCGTTGTGATCAGCGGATCGACTTCAACGCGGAACCTGGTCGAGGGCAATCTGGTCGGAACGGACAAGACCGGGCTGCACGCGATCCCCAATGCCCAGGAGGGAGTGGCGATCCTGGGGGCGACCGGCAACACCATCGGCGGAACGACGGCCGCGGTCTTGAACCTGATCTCGGGCAACCACTGGGGGGTGCGGCTCGACGGCTCCTCGGCCACCGCCAACCTGGTCGCAGGGCAACCTCATCGGCACCGACATCACCGGCAAGGCACCGCTGGGCAATGAACTGAACGGGCGTGATCGTCAGCAACAACGCCTCAGCAACAGCATCGGCGGGACCGTCTCCGGCGCCGGCAACACGATCGCCTTCAACGTCCTGACCGGAGTCAGGGTCGAGTCGGGCACGGGCAATTCGATCCTCACCAACAGCATTTACTCCAACGGGCAGCTCGGTATCGATCTGGTCGACGCCGAGCCCCCCGCCGGGCCCCAACAACCTTCAGGCGGCCCCGGCGCCTGGTCACCGCCATCGGCGGCGGGCCGAGCAGCGGGATTCAGGGAACGCTGGCCAGTGTTCCAGGCACACCGTTCCTGATCCAGTTCTTCACCAGCCTGATTCCCGACCCCTCCGGCTTCGGCCAGGGACAGACGCCGATCGGTTCCTCGACCGTCACAACCGACAACCAGGGAAATGCCGCCATCACGTTCACGCCAACGACCAGCCTGCCGGCAAACGTCTGGGTCACCGCCACGGCCACGAACACCTTGACGGGGGACACCTCGGAGTTCTCCAATGCCGTCTCGGCGACCCCCGTCAGCGTACAGTTCCTGACGTCGACCGACGCGGTCGACGCGACTGCGGGGTCGGTCTTGATCCACGTGGAGCGTGTGGGCAACAAGAATGCGATCGTGTCTGTGAATTACGCCACCAGCAATGGAACAGCCGTAGCGGGCAAGGATTACACAGCGACGTCGGGTATCCTGACCTTCCAGCCAGGCGAGACCGACAAGACCTTCAGTCTGGCGATCCTGGCCAATCCGGCCCAGACCGCCAGCTCGGTGACCGTGAATCTCGCCCTGAGCCAGCCGACCGGAGGAGCCACCCTGGGGTCGATCAGCCACGCGAAACCTTGACGATCAACGATAACCTGCCTCCGATCCTCCAGTTTCGATCGGCAACCTACACGGTCTCTGCCAGCTCAAGCTCGGCGCTGGTGACGGTCACGAGGGGTGGAAGCGGCTCCAGCACGGTGCAGGTCAACTATGCCGCGGCGGGGGGAACAGCGATCGGCCGGGGTCGACTTACACCCCGGTATCCGGAACGCTCACCTTCCTGGCGCAACCAGACCACGGCGACGTTCACCGTCCCGATCCTTCATCCGGGCACCGCGACGGCAAGCAAGACAGTGGGCCTTGCTCTGTCCAATCCAGCCGGTGGCGCCCAGCTCGGATCGACGAGCACTGCGACACTGACCATCACGGCTGGATCAACGGGATCAACCGTCAACCCGGGAGGTCCGGTGGATACGATCCCGCCCAAGGTGACCGGGGAGCAGCTTGTGCTCGGCCCGGCCGGGATCACGGCCGTCGTCTTCTCGTTCAGCAAGCCGCTCGACCCGAACCGAGCGGTGGATCTGGGCAATTACGGGTATTACGCCATCATGGCAGGACGCGACGGCGTGTACGGGACGTCGGACGACGGATTCATCCGGATCGCCGCGGCCCAGTACAACCCGGCCACGTCCAGCGTGGCCGTGATCCTCTCGAGCCCCGTGCCCTTCGGTGGCTTCGCGCGGATCACCATCGACGCCCTGGCCAGTCCGCTCCTGAACCGGGGGCTGACCGACACCTCGGGCAACCTCCTTTCGGGCCAGGGAAACGGCATTGCAGGCTCCCCCTTCATCACCACGTTCGCTGCCGGTCCCCAGCTCACGTATTCCGACACCAGAGGGAAGACCGTCTCCCTGAGCTTGACCGGGGGCGGCGTGATCGAGATGTTCCGCACCCCGGCGGGCGATCCCCAGAATGTGCTCCTGGTTGGGGCCGTTCCGCGCCGGAGCGTGCTGACTCTCACGGCCGGCCGCGGCGGCGCGCCGTACACCATCTTGCCGACGATTCAGGGGGCTGGAGGGGTCCGCTTTCGGTATCGCCCCGGCCCGGCAGCGTTCCGCCCGCCGGGGTTCAAGCCCAAGACCTCCGCCCGCCGGTGAGTACTATCGCTTTTTAGGCACGAATACTGCTATGATAGCGTAAGTGCCGCGATCAGGCAGGCCTCGAGGATGAGCAGCGGACGGAGGGCTCAGATACCCACTCAAGCCCGGTCCGCAGGGTCCGATGCTCCCCGGCAACCCACATGGGGCAGGGCCTATCATATAGCATGAATGTATGAGCCATAAACGAGATTTATTGGATGTGCTCGAGGGCAGGGGTTTGTGCCAGGGACCGGTGTCGGTCGAGCCTCTGCCCGGCGGGATCACAAACCAGAATTACCGGGTCGAGATCGAGGGGGGCTTCCTGGTGGCGCGGGTTTGCAGGGAGCTGCCGCTGCTGGGGATCGACCGTCGCAACGAGGCCATTTGCCAGGGTGTCGCCGCGGGTCTGGGATTGGCCCCCGAGCTTGTCCACCAGGAACAGGGTCTGCTGGTAAGCCGGTACGTGCCGGGGCGGACGCTCACGGCCGTCGAGCTCGAAGATTCCCGACTGATCGGTCAGGTCGGCGCTGCCCTGCGACGGCTTCACGACGGCTGGGATGCGGTGACGGGCCAGGTCCTCTACTTCTGCCCGTTCCAGACGATCCGTACTTATGCCCAGTCGGCCGTGGACCTGGGGGCGAAACTGCCCCGGAAATCGATGATCTCGTCGAGGACTCGCGCCGTCTGGCCCACCAGATCGGGCCGTTCCGGCTGGTGCTCTGTCACAACGACCTGCTACCGGCCAACCTGATCGACAGTGGGGGTCGGCTCTGGTTGATTGACTGGGAATACGCGGGGATGGGCAACCGCGCTGTTCGACCTGGCCAGCGTATCGGCGAACGCCGGCTTCACCCACGAGCAGGATCTGGCCCTGCTCGAGGCCTACCGGGGCAAGGTCCATGCTGGCGACCTCCATGAGCTCCGCGTGCTCAAGGCAGCCTCGTCGCTCCGCGAGGCCCTCTGGGCCGTGATCCAGACGGTGACCTCCGAGCTCTCCTTTCATGACTATCACGGGTATGCCGCCCGGAACTTCGAAGCCTACCGCCAGGCGCGAAGGGAGCTTTCGAGTTGAGGGCCGCTGTCGATCCTGACCGGGCGAAGCCGCCCGGCCGCGCACCGCGCGGGTCTCGTCGCTGTGCTCTTTACAACCTTCCAGACGATCTCGCAGAATGTTGCTTTCGACCCTGCGCGATGCGGCCCTCCCAGTCCACCGACCTTGTCGGAGCGCGATCCTGAGCGAGGGTGGCGATGGTTTTCTTACCTGATGGACCTGCAATGTCACAGCCACAAGCGGCGCCCGCTTCCAAGCCCAAGTTCGACAACCAGGGACAGTACAGTCGCACCTCGATTCTGAGGTACGAGAAGATCTTTGGCGAGCACTACGTCAGCACGGGAGGTGCCGAGACCACTGACGACCTGTGTCATCGGCTCGGTGGCTCTCTCCGTCCCGGCGTGCGGGTACTCGACGTCGGCAGCGGCATCGGCGGAGCGGCGTTTCACCTGGCCCGGTCCTACGGCGCCAGGGTGACCGGGATCGACCTCGCCGAGGAGATGGTCGCCATCGCTCTGGACCGTTCCCGCCAGCTTGGGCTGGCCGACGATGTCGGCTTCATCCTGGGGGACGTTCTGGAGACGCCGCTGCCGCACAAGTTCGACATCATCTGGAGCCGCGACGCCCTGATGCACGTTCCCGACAAGCCCCGGCTCTTTTCCCGGCTCTACAGCCTGCTTGATGACGGGGGACGGATCGTGATCACGGACTATGCCCGGGGAAAGACCCCGGCGTCCCCTGCGTTCGAGGATTACATCATCAAGACAGGCTACCATGTCGTCGAGCCCGAGCAGTACGGCAAGCTGCTTCGCGACGCCGGCTTCGTCGACGTGGTCGTGGATGATGCCACCGCAACGTTCGTGGATATTCTGGGGCGTGAATCGAAGCGGCTGGTCGACCACCGCGCGGAATTCCTCTCCGCGTTCTCGGAGCAGGATCTGAACTACCTGGTGGAACGGTGGGCGATGAAGGAGCGATTCTGCCAGGCCGGTGACATGAAGTGGGGCATCTACCTGGGAACGCGGCGCGGCTGAGCGGCCCTGGCGGCGGCCAGACAGGATCGAGTCTGCGAGAGGATGCTCTGGTGCCGCGGACAACGACCGAGGACATCCGAGACCTGGCGTCGTTCGGCTACCGGCAGGAGCTGGACCGGTCGCTCGGGAGCTTCTCGTCGTTCGCCGCGGGCTTCTCGTACATCTCGATCCTCACCGGTGTCTTCCAGATGTTCCATCTCGGTCTGGCCGCGGCGGGCCCCGCCTTCTTCTGGACCTGGCCGGCGGTCTTCCTGGGGCAGTTCACCGTGGCCCTGGGCTTCGCCGAGCTGGCCGCGCATTACCCGCTCTCGGGGGGCGTCTACCAGTGGTCGAGGCGGATCGGCTCGGCCGGGCTGGGCTGGCTGACCGGCTGGGTTTACCTCGCCAGCTCCGTGATCTCGCTGGCCGCGGTGGCCCTGGCTCTCCAGACCACCTTGCCTCAGATCGCACCCATCTTCCAGCTCATCGGCGACGGGTCGAACCCGACCGATCGGGCCAGGAACGCCGTTCTCCTCGGTTGCGTCTTGATCGGCCTGACCACGGTGATCAACGCGGCCGGAGTGCGTCTGATGGCCCGGATCAACAACGTCGGGGTCTTCACGGAGCTCGTCGGTGTGGTCCTGCTCATCGTCCTGCTGCTGAGCCGCTGCCGGCGAGGGCCGGAGATCCTGGTTCAGACCTTGAACCGCGACGGCACGGGCTCCCTGGGCTGGCTCTCTCCTTTCCTGGCCGCCGCGGTGATGCCGTCCTACGTCATGTACGGCTTCGATACGGCCGGCACCCTCGCCGAGGAGACCAGGGATCCGCGGCGGCGGGCCCCCTGGGCGATCCTCCGGGCGCTTGCCGCCGCCGGGTTTGCCGGCGGCCTGCTGATCATGGCCGGGCTGCTTGCCGTCCGGGATCCGTCCATGGCCGGGCTCGGAGAGATCACCGGTGGGTTGCCCTCCATCGTGACCGAGGTCCTCGGCCCCCACCTTGGCAGAGTCTTCCTCGGGGTGGTGATCCTCGCGGTCATGGTCTGCGCACTGGCGGTCCACGCGGGCACCGTCCGGCTGATCTTCGCGATGGCGCGCGACAACAGCCTGCCATTCGCCAGGTCCCTGGCCATGGTTCAGCACGAGACTCGCACGCCGGTGGTCCCGGCCGTGGTCACCGGCGTGGCGGCAGCCATGATCCTGCTGGTGAACGTCAATCTGCCTCGGATCATCGAGACCCTCTGCTCCGTCGCCATCGTCTGGGCCAACCTGGCGTATCTGATGGTGACTTTCCCGCTTCTTCTCCTGCGAATCCGGGGCTGGCCCCAGAATCTGGCTGCTCCGGCGGAACCGGCCGCTCCCGGAGGCGCTCACCCAACCTTCGCGCTGGGCCGGTGGGGCATCGGGCTCAACCTTATCTCGGTTGGTCTGGGGACTTTTCGTCGTCGTCAACATGAGCTGGCCCCGAGCCGCGATCTACGGCACGGACCGGTGGGGACGGTTCGCCGCGGTGCTGGCGACGGCCGGCCTGATCGGGCTCGGAGTTCTCTATTACCTGGCCGTGCTGCGGCGGCGGGCGGGGATCCTGGCGGAGCATGCGTCAAGCCCCGAGCGGGCGTCTGACCCGGGGCTGTCGATATCCCCCCTGGGCCGGTTCGCATGGATTGATCATATGATCATTACCTACTTACGTCGAGGAATGAACGAGCATGCTGAAGATGAAGCCCAAGGGAAAGGACCCGAAACGGCAGCGTGCTGCGGCGAAGGCGCGGAACGTGCCCCCGTCCGGGTTCGAACGATTCCTCGGCTGGTGCGTCCACGGCTACACCGCACTTGGACTGGTTGCCGCCGCGATCATGGCCGTGCTCCTGGTGCGCGGAGGGCCCGGCGCCTATCGCGGGTGCTTCATTCTCATGGCCCTGGCAACCATCGTAGACGCGTCCGACGGTACCCTTGCCCGACTCGTCCGCATCAAGGAGGTCGTGCCCAGCTTCGACGGTCGCAGGCTCGACGACATCATCGATTATCTCAATTACACGTTCCTGCCAATCCTCTTGATCTGGCGGGCGAACCTCCTGCCGCCGGGCCAGGAAGCCTGGCTCATCGTCCCCCTCGTGGCGAGCATCTATGGATTCTGCCAGGTTCAGGCCAAGACGGATGACGGCTTCTTTCTTGGCTTCCCCTCGCTCTGGAACGTGGTGGCGCTGTACCTGTATGTCCTGCCTCTGGGCTCCTGGACTTGCCTTGCCATCGTCCTGGCCCTCGGCGTGATGACGTTCGTGCCCAGCAAGTACCTTTATCCCTCCCAGTCGGGACGGCTCAACGTGGTGGCGACGCTTCTCGGCATCCTCTGGACGATCCCGCTGGGCTGTCTGGTCTGGAGCCTGCCCACGAGCAGCAGCCCGCGCACCGACCCGCCGATCCAGCGGCTGGCCCTGGCCTCGTTGTTCTATCCGGTCTTCTACATGGGGGTTTCCTGGATCATCACCCTGAGCCACTGGTCGAGGCGGAAGCCGGCGACCTGACTCTTGCCACCAGCACGACCTCGCCAGCCCTGGCCTGGCGCTGTCCCTCATCCACGTCCACCAGCCAGAGCAAGAGACCGCCAGCGGCGAAGAAGCCGATGACGCCGAGAATGGCCCCCCGGCTGGATCCGGTCAACGTGTTGATCACGGCGAACGATGCCGGCCCGAGGATGCCGGCAAACTTCTCGACGACTGCGAAGAAGCCGAAATATTCTCCCGACTTGGTCCGGGGAATCAGGCTGGCGAAGAGCGACCGGCTCAGAGCCTGGGTTCCCCCCTGCACCATGCCGACCAGGATTGCCAGGGTCAGGAAGTGCGCGGCGGTGCGCATCGAGTAGCCGACCACGCAGATTCCCGTGTAGGCCAGCAGCCCCAGCAGGATCGATCTCTTGGCCCCGATCCTGCCTGCCAGCAGACCGAACAGAAATGAGCAGGGGATTCCGACGAACTGAACGACCAGAATCGAAGCGATCATCGCCCCCTGATCGATGCCGATCTCGGCACCGTAGGCCGTGGCCATGCGGATGATCGTGCCGATACCGTCGTTGTAGATCAGGAACGCCAGCAGCATCAGGAACCCCTGGCGGTAGCGGCGGAGCTCGCTCGCCGTCTCCGCGAGTCGCGCCAGCGTGGCCTGGATGGGGCTCTGGAGCTGAAGTTCCTGGGGCTCGATCACAGCCTTCGGCTCGGGCACGCGGCGAAACAGTGGAATCGAGAAGATGAGCCACCAGACAGCAACCGAGAGGAAGGCGAGCCGGGCAGGAAGCGTGGCTTGAGCCTCGCTCAGGTTCTCACCCGAGGGGAGGCCGAACCAGGCGGGTTTCTGGATCCACGCGAGGTTGAGCCCGAGCAGAAGCCCGCCCCCGAGGTAGCCCAGCGCGTAGCCTGCGGTCGAGACCCGATCCATCTCGTCGTCGCTGGCGATGTGTGGCAAGAGAGCGTCGTAGAAGACGAAGCTGCCGTTGGCGCCGATGTTCGCCAGGATGAACAGCACCGAGGCGAAAACCCAGTCGCCGGTGTGGATAAAGTACATGGTGGCGACCGAGAGGAGGCCGAGTGCCAGAAAGACACCGAGCAGCTTCTTCTTCTGGGCGGTATAGTCGGCGAACGCGCCGAGGATGGGAGAGATCACGGCGATCAGGACCATGCCGATCGTCGTTGCAATGGCCAGCCATCGTGAAGCGAGCTTCGGGCGCGAACAGGGCGCAGGCGACTTTCGAGTAGTAGATCGGGAAGACGGCCGTGATGATGGTGCACACCATCGCCGAGTTGGCCCAGTCGTACATCGCCCACGCTCGCAGCTCCGGCCGGCTCAAACCCAGGGCATCGAGGGCTCCACGAAATGGGGAACTCGAGGTTGTCGGCTCGACCTTCGAGCCGGTGTGGTCCTGCATGGCGTCACTCCTGAAAGTTCGACCGACGCAGGGGGCGATTGACCGGTCTCCAGCCCGTTTCGAGCGGCTAGCTCCCCCACGCCGCGCCAGTCTCCGCGCCGACAGGTGCCGGATCGCCGACCGATTTGTACGCGAAACGCGCCCGGATTGACCAGTGCGTTTTGCTCCCTCGAGAGAGCGGACGCTCTCTGACCGGCGGAGAATCGAGGATTCCACCGCGACCCTCGTCTCCTCCACTCCTCGTCCAGGTCACAGAGACACTGCGAGGGCTCGCTCGTCAAGGAATTTGCAGTTGGCCTTTCCTGAGCCTTCGTCTCAACAGCAAGTCCGGTAGGGGCCGCGAGCGGTTCATTTCGTCCACAATCGTTCTTCCGATCCTTGCCCGGATGACGAGGATCCCGCTAAACTATTTGAGTGCGCGGATTCCCCCATCCTCGGTACGAACATGAGACTCGCGATTTGCGGGGCGTGAGACGACCGCGATGTCGCTTCGGCAGGATGACCTCCATGAGCTTCTCCAGGCATGCGCGGAGCTGAGGGCCCGGCTTCGTGCGGGAGAGACAACGCGCGTCGAGGATGTTCTGGAGAGCCACCCCTCACTGGCCAGCAACGATGAGGCGGTCCTGGAGTTGATCCACGTCGAGTTCGTTACCCGCAACGACCTGGGCCAGAACTTGACCCTCAAGGAGTGGCAGGAGCGGTTTCCCCGCCTCCTGCCTCGAATGGAGACGATCGTCTCGCTGCGAGGCGTCTTCGGCTCGGAGATGCCGACCCTCTCGGATTCCACGGCGGGACAGGAGAATCCTCTGGTCTCGGTCCAGGGTCCGGGGGGCCGCCTGCCACGGATCGGCAACTACCAGCTTCTCCAGGAGATCGGCCGGGGGGGTATGGGGGTCGTCTACAAGGCCCGCCAGACGAGCCTGAGCCGGATTGTCGCGCTCAAGATGATTCTGGCCGGCGAGCACGCGGGCATGCGGGAGCGGGCGCGGCTGCGGAACGAGGCTGAAGCGGCGGCCCAGCTGCTCCATTCCAACGTCGTTCAGATCTTTGAGATCGGCGAACACGAGGGCCTTCCCTTTCTGGCCATGGAGTACGTCCCCGGGGGGAATCTCACGCGGATGCTCCGGGGGATGCCCCAGGCCTTCCGCTGGTCGGCACGGTTGACCGAGACGCTGGCACGGGCGATCCATGTGGCCCATCGGCGGGGGATCGTCCATCGCGATCTGAACCCCAGCAACATCCTCATCGCGCAGGATGGGACGCCCAAGATCACCGACTTCGGACTGGCCAAGTTCCTGGTCAACGACCAGGGGCTCTCGCTCAACGGGGTGATGCTGGGCACTCCGTCCTACATGGCCCCGGAGCAAGTCTCGAGCAACGGCAAGAGTGTCGGCCCCAGCACCGACGTCTATGCGCTGGCGGCGCTGCTTTACGAAATGTTGACGGGTACGGCTCCGTACCGGGGGTTCACCCCGATGGAGACTCTCTGCCAGGTGATGGAAGCGGAGCTCGTTCCGCCCTCCCGGTTGCGCCACGGGGTGCCCGAGGACCTGGAGACGATCTGCTTGAAGTGTCTGGATCGCGACCCGGCCAGGCGCGTACGGCACCGCGGAGGAACTCGCCGAGGATCTCCAGCGGTTCAACGAGAGCCAGCCGATCCGGGCCCGTCGCACATCGCGAATCCGCCAGGCGATGCAGTGGACTCGCCGCCAGCCCCAGGTTGCAAGCCTTCTGGGCCTCAGCCTCCTCTTGTTTCTCACGCTGCTGGGCGTCGTCGGCGGGTACAGCCTTTACATGACGGAAAAGAACAACGAGCTGGAGCGCCGGTCATCCCAGGAAATCAAGCTGAGAAACGAGATGTTGATCGAGCGCCAACGGTCTCGAGATAAGGCCAGCACCGACCGACGGAACTCATACGACGGGCTGTTGAACCAGGTGAAGCAGAGCATCGAGGCAGGCCAGCTCGAGCTTGCTAGGGAACGGTTCGAGCACCTGAAGGGAATCGTTGGCAAAGAGGATCCGCTGGGCTTTGAGTGGTATTACCTGGACGGAGTGCTGAAGCGGACCGGCTGGCTGCTCGAGGGGCATGATGAAACTGTCTCGTGTCTGGCCGTGTCACGGCAAGGGGGGACTGCCGTCTCCGGAGATGTCTCGGGTCGGGTCCTGGCCTGGGACATTGCCAGCCGGACCCCCAGGCTATGTCAGGGCAGGCACGACACGCCGGTCCAGCGGGTCGCGCTCGCCAGCGATTCTCAGGGCCATCCCAAGTCCCTGGCGAGCGTGAGCACGCAGCCGGATGACTCGCTTGACGTCAGGTTGTGGGATCCAGGCACGGGGTCCTTGATCACGTCCTTGCGAGCCGGACCGCTCCAGGTCACGGACCTCCAGTTCGCCCCGGACGGCGACCGGCTGACGGTTTGCGGGCTGGCGCCCGATGGCACCACGAGCCGGGCTTTTACCTGGCACAGGGGCCCAGCCGGCTGGCCTCTGGAACCAATGGCCGGCATCCTGGGTATCACGCGGCAGGTGTATTCACCGGATGGCAATGTATTGGCACAAGGAGCCGGTGACGGGACCGTCAGCCTGCTGGGAATGCACGGCCCTTCGCCTGCGCCGCTGGAGCAACGGCCAGGGGGTAAGGTTCTTTCCCTGGCCTTCACGCCCGACGGCACGCGACTCGCAGCCAGCCGCCAGGACCGTAGCTTGACAGTCTGGGATCTTGCCTCCGGCCGCGTCCTCGCTCACCACCTGGACCAGGATGGGCCGGTTCTCTTCCTGGATTTCTGCCTCGACGGCCAGACACTGGTGGGTTGTGAAGCCCCAGGAATCCTCTGGACGCGACATCCCACGTGCCTCTGGCCCGCGACGGTTCCTGCCGGGAGTGAAAGGTCCGCTCGACGTCGTGAGCCTCTCGCCCGATGGCCGTCTGCTCGCCGCCGGCGGGCCGAACCAGCCCGCGACGGTCTGGAACCTGGCCCCGAGTACCCGGGGACCATCCTACCAGGCGAACAATCGGATCGTCCGGCAAATCGCCTTCAGCCCGGACAGCCGATCCCTGGTCCTGGGATACGGCGACGACGTCATAAGGGTCTGGAGATTCTTCGAAGCCCCCGAGTCTCGACGCGAGCTGGCGGGCCACGCGAAGGAGGTCTTGACCCTGGGCTTCTCACCCGATGGGAAACTTCTGGCCTCCGGCTCGGGCGACCACACGATCAAGCTCTGGGATGTCGAGACGGGACGCGAGTTGCTAACCTTGAACGGTCACGACCAGCCTGTCACGTCACTCGCGTTCTTTGCGGAGAGCAATCGGCTGGCCAGCGTTAGCCTGGATGGCAAGGTCCTCGCCTGGAACTTGACGCGAGATGGTCAGCAATCAAGTCAGATCTCGGCAAAGCCGACCCTGGTCCAGGCTTACGACGACCAGCTTCTTGCGGTGACCATTTCCTCCGATGAAGAGCAACTCGCTGCGGCCGGCACGAAGGGACCGATTCACGTCTGGAACCTCGCGGGAAACCATCCCCGGCCCGACCTCTCGAGGGACACGGGAGCATTGTGAGCTCTCTGGTCTTTTCACCCAACCCGGGATACCTCGCGTCGGCTTCGGGCGATGGAACCGTGAGGCTCTGGGACCCGAAAACCGGCTTGCTGAAAACCCTCGACGATTTTCATGGTGTCACCCGGGCGCTGGCATTCTCCTCCGACGGACTGCTTCTGGCCGGCGGTGGGGATTCCAACATCGCAACGCTCTGGTCCATGGACGCAGGGGCCGTCGCCTCGACGATCAAGGGACATCCCCTGCCCATCCGAGCCGTCGCCTTCTCTGCCGATCAGAAGACCGTCGCCACAGGCTGCGACGATGGGCGGGTGAGGCTCTGGGACACGGTCACGGGGCAGTTGTTCTTCGCACTCCAGGGAGCCACAGGCCGGGTCAACGCGGTTGCCTTTTCTCCCGACCGCAAGACCCTGGCCTCGTGTGACCAGAAAGGCCGGATCCATCTCTGGTGGACGGACGACCCCGCACGCTCCGACGCTCGCGCCGCACCATAGCACAACGGGCGTCCCGCACGCCTGGAGCCGCGTCATCCGGAAGGCCCACTGCGTGGGACAATCAGGCCTCCAGTGCGCCGTCACGGCCGGACCAAGGCTCCGAAGTGAGGATCAATCCGCGGCAAGCCGCAAGCTCGCAAGACCCGGAGACCGCCCAGTCTGCTCGAGATCCTGTAAGGCAAGATCGGGCCTCGCCGGAGAGCTGAATCAATCGCCTGCCACCGCGAGATACTTGTCGCCGCGGCCTGTCAACAGCCAGTGTGGGCTGGACTTGGTCAGCTCGATGAAGCGTAGCATCGAAGGCGCAGGGATCGTGCAACCACTCTCGTAGTTGAGCCAGGTCCGAAACGGAATCTGCAGTGCCTCGGCAAGCAGGGGGCCTCCGTGGGCGCCGTAGAGCTCCTCGCGGACTTCGCGAATTCTCCGCGCGAGGTCATGCTTGATCGCGAGCCAGTCGGAGTTTGGTATCGGCTTATCCATCACCATTTCTGCTCACTCGTGGAATCAGACAAGACGCAGTCATGCACGCTAAATGCGAAGAAATCTAAATTATTATGCAAGGCATTGCGGTATCAATCCAGACGGAAACCAGATAGTGGAAAGAAATCAACGCGGCGAATACCGCGTCCTGTGCTCCACCCTGGCACGGCTTCGGTGGCCGGTGCATGTGCACCCCGCGTGAAAAAGATTCGGAGAAAGGCCAATCACCCGAATCGACGCTTCATCCTCCACGGACGAAACTTTGCGCCGCTCTCGTGAGGCGGTCCCCATCCAGAAATAACGGCAGAACCCGCTCGACCCACATCCCGCCTTTCTTTTCTGTAAGAGAAGGAAATATTCATGATTGGTGGGTTGCAGCCATCCTGCGAGAGGGTGTCTACCCGTCCCGACGGCGAGGGCTGTTCGAAACGCTCGAGGCCTGAGCGATGTTGCGATGCACGAGGGTTGCCAGCGCCATGCTGATCATATGTGCCCAATGAGGTTTCGAGTCTTCTCGACTGAGAGCGGCGATTTGCCGAACTCCTTGTAAGCAAATGTCTTGTGTCATGAGACTGGGGCCGGACTGGAAGACTCCCAAAAAAATTAACAAAGAATTCAAGGCGGCGTGACGCGACCTGAGCTGGATTTCGGTTCTTGAGATCGAGACCAAAACTGGGCCTGTCGGTGGCGGCCCACGATGGTGCAAGGTCGTGCGAACAGAGGGTTACAGGCTTTCGAGGTCAGCTCCAGTGTTGCCAACCCAAGAAACCATCGATCAGCTCGCAAATCGGATCGAGCGAGCCTTCACGCTCCGGAGTAGCGCCTGGTATCGAGGCTGTTCCACGACTCGTGTGTGGTCGGCAGGCGCGACGATCCTCTGGCAGGTTTCGTGCGAAGACCCCGAGATCCCGCTCGATCCTGAGCTGTTCGTCGCATCGCAACCGATCAAGGCACCCTACGCGGATCCCTGGACCTGCTTGGCCTTGGCGGAAGCCGGTCAGAGGTACAGGCTCCGCGTCCGTCGGATCATCCGTCAACTGCGGCTCGAGCTGAAGCGGGAGATCCGGAGAGCCGAGGAACTGGTCAGCGAGGGGAGAGCACTGGCCGCCGTGCTGCGTGCTCGTGACAGCCGGCTTTCTCCGCTCGGTCTTTACATCACCGCGCAGCGTGCTGGACGCCCCGATCTGGCCGAGAGGTTACGATCAGGCGCCGTCGAGCAGCACAACTGCTGTCCGCTTTACCGCTCGGCAAGCCTCAGCCTCCTGCCGGCGGAACTCTACCCTGCCGATGACGCTGAGGCGGGCAGCCCCGAGCTCCTTGAGCCGCACTGCCTTCACCGGAAGATCGCCTCGCTGCAATTGAGCTTCTCCCGTTCGTGAACGATTCTTGATCGACGACATGCTCTCCACTTCCAGGCCCCGAACGGCTAGGGACGCTTCGGAAGAACCACGTGGAATGAAGTGGCCAGGTGGCTCCGCCGACAAAAAGAAGGCGGGCGTCACGCTCCGGTCATGCCTCTTGGCGTCGGCTCATTACGCAGTCCTGCGTGATGGACGGATGCCACACCCGGTTCGGATCGCAAGGAAGGCGCTCGATCACCGGGACTCTTTCGGCTCTCCCCGAGCCGAGCTTCAGCTCAAATTGCCAGCCTGATTTTCTTTACCTTCGCCCCTCGGGGCAGGAGTTACGCCATGCGTTCGCGCCGACAGTTCCAGCCGACTTTCGACCTGATGCCCAGCCGGATTGCCCCCAGCGGCTTGGGAGCCATTGCCAGCCCCATGGATCCATCCTCGTACTCCTGGCAGCTCGTCCACGACCATTGTAATTCCGATGGACCCGTCCTCCACTCCCATCCCAGGCTCGACCACGAGCGACCCAACACCCATTGCCCCGGGATCCTTCACGCGCCCATAGTCGTCAGCCCGACTTCCACGATGGTCTGTTGAGGAGACTGAGAGAACGATCCCGAGCCAGAAATCGGCTCGGATCAGGGATGCGAGTATTGCTGTAGCAGCGAATGAACTTGGGCGGATCTCACGCTCGTGTGTCCCGAGCAAAGCGACCAAGCGTGACCTTCTCATGATCATCCAAACGGAGCGCGTGGCACACTCAGGAGGATCCGTCCCCCAGCCCTGGCGGTAAGATCCGGGCGGCGACAGATCCCTCCCAGATCCGGTGTCCCGGACTCGGCTGGTCGATTTTTGTACATCAAAGAAGACCGGTGGCGCGCACAGATGGAAGGAGGTTGCCAACCTTCACGGTGATAAAACGCCCCATGCCCGATCACTATCCCCTGTCTTGTATTGCCTATGCTACCCAGAATTCTCAGGTCTCCCCAAAAACCCCGAGTTTTAATAGCGGAAGTATTCTCACATCGTGAAACCGGGGTTAGAATCGTGGGGTCGGTGGGAGTGTGGGGCCGCTACCATCCACTGTGAACAGATGTATTCTATTCGCATGGGCGCGGTTTCTCCCATCGCATCAGGGGAGGAGCTTCGCCATGACGACGGTGTCAGACCCTGGGATCGTCGATGATCTCTCAAGAGCCTTGCAGGAGGCTCAGAAGGGGGATCAGTCGGCCTGGGAAACACTGTTTCGAGAGTGCTACCCCAAGGTTCGCAGAGTGGTTCGTCGCAAGCTCGATCGATCGATGCGTTCGCTTTACGATTCGACCGACTTTGCCAGCGACGTGATGAAAAGCCTCGCGGCCAACCTGAACCATCTCAACTTCCCGTCCATCGAATCCCTAGTAGCCTTCCTGGCGCATGTTGCCGAGCAGAAAGTGATTGATGAGTACCGGCGTCAGCACACGCTCAAGCGTGATGTCACGCGGGAGCGGCGGCTCTCCGTTGCCGATCCCGAAGCCGCCCCGGTTCAGCTTCGCTCGGCCGAGCCCACCGCCAGCCAGCTCGCGCAGGCCAACGAGGTTCATGAGCGGCTTCTCGATCGGCAAGACGAGACCGAACGCAGGATCATCGAGCTGAAGCAGCAAGGCTATTCCACCACCGATATCGCGGATGCGACGGGCTGGAATATCCGCAAGGTGCAAAGGTTCCTCAAGGATCTCCACGATTCGCTTGAGAACGCGGGAGCATGAGCATGAAGTCCCTCCTCGCCTCAGCTCGCTCCGTCAGCGGGCTGGACAGGGTGGACCGCGACGTGAAGCTGCTCGAGGAGCAGTGGGAACGAGACGGCGAAGTCTCGCTGGACCAATTCTGGCACCGCTGCAGGGCCCGGGCGGGAAGCAACCCCGACGGCGAGCGCGCGCACCTGGGTGCCCTGATCAAGGCCGACCTGCGCTGCCGGTTCGAGCGAGGGCAGACGGCGGAAGTTGCCGATTATCTCGGTCGCTTCCCCGTTCTCCGCGGGGATGACAGCCGGATCATCAGCTTGATCTACGAGGAGTTCTGTCTCCGGGAGGAACGGGGCGACTCGCTCGACGTCGAGGCCTTCTGCGAGCGCTATCCCGACTGGAGAGACTCGCTGGTTTCCCAGCTTCAGTACCACCGCCTTTTCAGCAAGGCCGCCGGCCTGAACGGTGCCACCTCGCGTTTTCCGGAGGCCGGGACGCATTTCGAGGAATTCGAGCTCACCTCCCTCATTGGCAAGGGGGGATCCTCCCGGGTCTTCCTGGCCCGCGACCTGTCTCTGGGAGGCAAGCGCGTCGTCCTCAAGGTCTCGCTCGACCGCGGCCAGGAGCCCAAGACCCAGGGGGCTCTCGATCATCCCCACATCGTCCCGGTCAACTCGGTGGCCTTCCAGCCCGAGCAGGGTCTGCGCGGCCTGTCCATGCCCTACCGGCCGGGGCTCCCCCTCGATGAGATCGTCAAGCGGGTGCGACCGGCCAACCAGCCGCCTCTCGCCAGGGCCTTGTGGGATCATCTGGTGGCCGCCAGGGCTCCGGGACTGCCGCCTCTGACGGACGCGGAGCGAGCGGAACTCTACCGCAGCGGACCCGTGGGTGACGGCTGGACTGGATTCCCACGGACAGGCACCTATTCGGAAGGCGCGGCATGGATCATCATGATCCTGGCCCGAACACTCCATTATGCCCATGGGATGCGGACCTTCCACCGCGACGTCAAGCCGGGCAACGTGATGCTGACCTTTCAGCATGGCCCGCAACTGCTCGACTTCAACCTCTCGGAGTCTCCCCATGCGGCCCAGCACGCCGAGGCGGCAATGCTCGGCGGGACCCTTCCCTACATGGCCCCCGAGCAGATCGAGGCCTTCATCAATCCCGAGCTCTGGAGCAAGGTCGGTGCGCGGTCAGACATCTATTCGCTCGGACTGGTCCTCCGCGAGTTGCTGACCGGAGAGGCTCCCGACCTTCCCGACGAGAAGCTCCCACCCCCCGCGCGATGCGTGACCTGCTGGACCGGCGGGCTTGCCTCGAGATCGGCCTCCGGCAATCGAACCCGGAGATTCCCTGCGCTCTCGAAGCGATCACCGAGCGCTGTCTCAGCTTCGACCCCGATCAGCGTTATCCCGACGCCCAATCCCTGGCTGACGATCTGGAGCGATTCCTCGCCCGCAAGCCCCTGAAAGTTGCCGTCAACCCCTGCCGGTCCGAGCGACTCGGAAACTGGATCCATCGCAATCGCCGCTCGCTGGTGCACGGCGCCATCTACCTGACCCTGGTTGGACTCCTGGCTTACCCGTGGCTCGCACGGAGATTGAAGCCCAGCCCAGAGACCTTGCCAGTCCTCCACCAGGCCGTCCAGGCCATTGAGAATGGTCAAGCGGCCAGCGCTGTCGGGCCGCTCCGCAATCTCGTTCGTGAGTATCCCGACCACCCGTTGCCCCGGACCTATCTGGGGATCGCCCAGGCGGTATCAAAGGGCCTGGTGGAGAATGACGCCCAGGTCTCCGTGCGGCAGGTTCTTGATCTTCCCAACTCCGAATCAACGCTGATCAACTGGGCTCGGAAGACACCCTCCCTGGGCCGCCATCTCAGCGAGTTCGCGACGGCACAGCTGCAGCATATCAACGACTACAAGGCCAACCATCCTGCGAACCAGGACCCGACCGGCAAAGCGGCTCACGGCGACGACGATCGCGCGATCGAGCGTAACTATTATGAGACCCTGAGCAGAACGCTCCGCCTGGCCCTGAAGATCGATCCCGGCTTTCAGGAAATTCGTCGCCAGCTGGCCCAGGCCGAGGAGTTCTTCGGGAACTTCGAATCGGCCTACCAGAGGCTCAACGAGCTCATCCAGACGACTCGTGCCCGGGGTGATCGCCAGGACCGAGACAATCTGATCAAATGGACCATCCAGCGCGGACGCGTGGTGATTCGCTGGTCCTCCGAGCTCCGCAAGTCCGGAGAGCCGACTGGCACCAAACGTGCCCTCGAACTGCTTCGACAGAGCCTGCAAGACCTCGAAGCGTGCCAGCGTGAAGTCTCCGACTTGGAGACCCGACGTGACTTGCTCTCTCCCGGCGTTTGGCTTATCTACTGCTTTCACTGGATCACGACCGAGACATGGCTTGAACTGGGAGAAGCAGAACGGGCGCGGGGAGATGAGGCGGCCGCCCTGGCGGCCGTCCAGCGTTCCAAGCGAGTTTTCGATCGCCTCGATTCCTTCGGCGCTGAGCATTCCCTCAAGCAGCCCCCCGACCTCGAGACCTTGCGGCAGCGAATCGTGAGCTGGCTTCGCGCCAAGCCGGTCGGAGCCCCATGAGCATCAACAACCGGCAATGAGCACCCCCCCGGCCGCCAGAGGGCTTGACACCGAGACTTCATCAGGTGTCCGGCACCCACAGGACCTCTCTTGCCATCAATTCGGCCAGGCAAGATCAGCCGGTCCGTTCCACGGCTCCCCGTGGTGTCCTAGAGTTGACACGTGAGGATCTCACGCGGAAACGAAGAACCTCGTCACAGAGGGGGCCGCGCTCGAACCATGACCGATCTGATCACACAACTCTGGAGTGCGCTACGGGATGCGGGGCTGCCCGAGGTGATGCTCTACCTGCCCGATGGCTCGGCCTGCCGATGCCACTGGAACGACACGGCACTGATAGGAACGACCCGGGTGGCACTCCTGGCCGACCAGGATCGCAAGATCGTCCGGATCACGCCGATCGCGGAATGCAGGGGCATCGGCATCGCGAGCCCCAAGGGCACCGACCCGATGGGTTACCGGCCCGTCATCCTGGAGAAGCTGGTTGCATGCTTCGGAAGCCAGGAAGCGGATCCCAAGGGTGAAGCGCCTTGAGGTCAGTCACCGGCTACGTCTGCACCCGGGCCCGTCATCGACCGGGGATGGAAACGGGCGTGAACCTCACGTAGCCGGCTGAGCTCCACACGGGTGTAAATCTGGGTCGTCGCTATCGACGCGTGTCCCAGCATCTCCTGGACGGCTCGAAGGTCGGCACCCCCGGCCAGCAGGTGGGTGGCGAAGCTGTGCCGCAGCGTGTGCGGGCTTACATCTCCCTTCAACCCGGCGGCCAGGGCATGCTGCTTGACGATCCGCCAGAGGCCGATGCGGGAGAGCGGCCGCCCCGATTTCGAGACCAGCACAGTGGTCGTCTCTGGATGCCGGCAAACCAGGAACGCTCGATCGTTTGCAAGGTAGGAAGAGACGGCCTCAACCGCGCGGGAGCCCAGCGGAACCCAGCGCTCCTTGTTGCCTTTGCCGACACACCTTGCCAGGCCTTTCTTGAGGTCCAGGTCTGGCGGTCTGAGGCTGACGACCTCGGATGCCCGGCAGCCCGTCGCGTAAAGCGTCTCGAGGGCCGCGCGGTCGCGCCGGCCGAGGCGGGTGTCGGCGTTCGGGGCACTCAGCAGTCTGTCCACCGACCGAGGCCCCAGAACCGTCGGTAATCGATCCCAAACCGCCGGGGCTACCAGCAGCTTGGCCAGGTTGTCGGTGAGCTTTCCCTCGAAAACCAGAAACCGGAAGAACGTGGAGAGACTCGCCAGGTGCCGGCAGATGCTGCTCGGGGCAAGCCCTGCCTGGCCGAGTTCTTCCATGTACCCACTCAGCGTGTGGACGTCCAATCGTGCCAGCGGCCCCGGTGCCTGAGCCTTGCGCCAGCGCAGGAATCGCATCAGGTCGGAGCGATAGGCCGCGAGCGTGTGCGGCGAGACACCACACTCTGCCATCAGATAGTGCAGGAACGGCCCGACCGGGTCGCGATCAGGGTCGGGCCGGTAGAGGATCTTGGTCATTAGCCGGATGCCGTCGCGGGATGGTGGGAAGCTTTGAACTTGAACCGACTCCGAGCCGTCCGGAACAATCATCGGCATCCGGCAGCACGTGCTTCATGACGACTTGCGCCGCGTCATGATGATCTTCCCGATTTGTGCGGCCATTACCCCTTGGTGGTTCACAAGGCCAATCGCTCCACCAGGTTGTCTTGCTCGGCCAGGTCCCGGAGTTTCTGCAGGGCTCGATCCTGGATCTGGCGCACGCGTTCCTTGGAGACATTCAGCACCTTACCCACCTGGCTCAGTGAGAGCCGTTCCCTTCCTCCTAGCCCGAATCGAAGCGACAGGACCTCCTGCTCGCGGGGGCGGAGCGTTCTCACGAGCCGCTCGACTGCCTCGTCCGTATCCACATCTCCCGTTCGATCGCCCTCCGGGTCACTCATGGTCTGAAGCAGAGTGAAGCTGGAGTCGTGCTCGAGGGCTGCGTCGAGTGAGATCGTGGGCCGTGTTGCCGTGTGAATCCGGGTGATCATCTCGCTGACGGAACCCTCGGTGCACTCCTGCCGAGCCTCTCCTTTGGCGGGCCATTCCTGGCGCTCCAGCTCCTCCTGGTTCTGAGCGAGCTGGCGGAGATGACGGGGAGTCAGGCGGACCGGGTAGGCTCCCGAGGCCACGGCCTGCTGCATGGACTGGCGGATCCACCAGGTGGCGTAGGTGGCCAGCTTGGTCTGGTGGATCAGGTCGAACCGGTCAATGGCCTCGAGCAGGCCGCAGAAGCCGTCCTGAAGAAGGTCGGAGTAGGGAATCCCCCGGTCGCGGAACCGCTTTGCCACATGAGCCACCAGCTTCATATTGGCCATGGCCAGCTTGGCTCGAACTTCGGAATACTTCCGATAGATCGCGCCCAGGCGTGCGCCGGTGGGTCCGTCGTTGGCGTAGGTAGACTCGATGTAATGTGCGAGCGTCTGCGGATCATCCGAACCGGAGGGAACATCCACTCCTTCGATGCTCGCCAGAGCCCGGGCGAGCTTGGTCTTGCAGGCAGCGAGTTCCTTGAGCAGCGTGCGCTCATCGATGGGGCTCAGGACCTCGACGTCAGAACTGTCAAGGTTGGCAAGCCCTTCTCTCTCGAACGACTCTTGCTTGCTACGCATCGCGTTTCCTTTCTCCAGATCGTGACCCAGATGTATCACTATCCCAGGTTCTGGGAGGTTCTCAGACTCGGGTGAACCGCCCCGCCGGATAAATCAGCGGTGGGGCCGGCCACCTTGGGGGTTGACGCGAACTGCCTTGCAAACTCCGCGAGATGAATCATCCGGTCCCCGAACGCTGTGTAGAGCAGCTTTGACCGGGTCTCGGAATCGAGTGCCTGCCCTCCGAGGATGACTGCGGTCTTCGTGATCGACGCCGTCTCATAAAACGAGAGGTACTCACGAAGGAACCTGTCTCGGTCACGGAGGAAATTGATGGAAAGAAACACCAGGGTGGGACGGTACTGGATCGTCGCACTGGCCAGGGAACCGAGGGGCAGGTTCACTCCCAGGTTCCGTACCTCCCAGCCCATTTCCCGGAGAAGGAGTTCCGCGAGCAGGCAGGAGAGCTGATAAGGGTCCCCCTCGGTCGTCGCCCCCAGAGCCAGGGGCTCTGAGGGAACGCGCTCCCTCGAGACCCTGGCGATCAGCTCTTGAATAGAAGTGGCGACGATATGCGACGCCTGGTGTTCCTGATAAACGTCAAGGGCACCGACCATCCAGCCGTGACCAATCCGGGCCATGACCGGTCGAATGAGCTGATCAGCCAGCGCGACTGCTCCGCACCCTGACAGATAGACTGCTTGAATGAGCCGCCGTGCCTGGGAAGACTGCCCGTCTCTCAACATGGAACAGAGGCGATCACACGTATCGTCGTTGATGGTCTGCGGCTCAGCATTGGGAACGCCGCTGAGATTGCGGATCTTCCCAACCTCGAGCTTGAGCTCCTGAGCCATCCGGACCGCTTCCGACCGGGGAATCAGTCGGTGCTTCCCCACCGTCCGGATCGCATGAATCGTGCCCGAGTCCACCCACCGCTTGATCGTGCTCACGCTCAAGCCAAGGGCCTCGGCAACGGTCTGCGTCTTCAGGTATTCGTCGGGACGAGTCATGAACGATTTCCTGAACGGTCGGACGGTTTGAATGATTTTATTGTAGCGTCGGTGCGGGCAATTGGAAAGTGGTTCCGAAAAAAAACTCGAAAAACGGCGGACCATCCTGTATTGGCGAGACGCTGCGGGTGCTGGACGGCGAGTTGCTTGAACGAGTTGAACGGTTTGTAAAGTAGTATGTGACCGTTTTTCGGTGGTTTCGGGGGCGGGAGATCTTCAGGCGGGGACAGTTCTTGGCTTGATGGCCCCGGTGTGGTAGTGTTGCTGCCGTTCCACTCGGAACCTCGTCGTGAGCTTGGATTTGGGTGGAATCATGGTGACCAGATCGCGGTCAACGTGGGATGGCGGTTCACACCGGGTGATGACGGGAGGGATCAGTTGGGGACAAGGGCAGAATGGGGGCTGAAGGAGCAGGCGCGGCTCATCGAGCTGCTGAAGCGAGATGCGCTTCGACTGGGGGCCTTCACTCTGGCAAGCGGACGGTCCTCCCACTACTACATCGACGGCCGCAAGATCACGCTCTCGGCCGAGGGAGCTTCTTTGATCGCGCTTGGCGTCCTTGATCTTCTGGCTGCTCATCCCGAGGTGGCGGCGATTGGTGGGCTGACGCTGGGGGCAGATCCGATCGTTGGAGCCACGCTCGCCCTGGCTCCAGCACACGCCCGCCCCGAGCTACGTGGATTCCTGGTGCGCAAGCAGTCCAAGGCTCACGGAACCGGGAACCTCGTGGAAGGGCCTCTCGAACCGGGCTCAACCGTGGCGATCGTGGATGACGTGGCCACGACCGGGGGCTCGTCTCTCCAGGCCATCGAGGCAGTGCAGGCCCTCGGCTGCAGGGTGGCTCTGGTCGCCGTTGTTCTCGATCGACTCGAAGGGGCAAGCCAGACCTTCGCGATCCACGGTATCCCGTTCCATTCCCTGCTCACGATTCGCGACCTGGGAGTGGAGCCCTTGAGGACCGATTGACCGAGCACCGTCCTGTCTGGGATGTTCCGGTCTATTTTCTCAATCAAGGATGAATGAGCGTGGAGACAAGCCTTCACCGCGCGCTGAAGCAACGGTATGCCTCTGCCACCGGGGGGCGTTCCGAGGTGGTGCTGGAGGGGTTCCGGATCGATGCCGTGGACGAATCGGGCCTGCTTGTCGAGGTCCAGTCGGGCCCCCTCGGGCCGCTCAGGGCCAAGCTGCTCCGGCTCTTGCCCAACCATCGAATCAGGGTCGTCAAGCCCATCGTACTGGAGAAGCGCGTGGTGCGGAGGTCGCGTGCCGAAGGGCCCGACCTCTCTGCCCGCCGCAGCCCGAAGCGCGGATCGCCTGTCGACGTGTTCGAGGACCTGGTCGGCCTGGCCCACATCTTTCCCAACCCCAACCTGGTCCTCGAGGTTCTGACCGTCTCGATCGACGAGATCCGGATTCCCCGCCGCCGCTGGCCCGGCTACAAGATCGTCGACCGCCGCCTGACCGGCAGCCTTGGAAGACGTGTGCTCGAGCGGTCCGCCGATCTCTGGGACCTTCTTCCCGGCGACCACGAATGGGCCGAACCGTTCACGACGGACGACATCGCCCGCCGGATTGAACGGCCTTTGTGGATCGCCCAGCGAGTGGCGTATTGCCTCCGGCTCTCAGGAGCAGCGCTCTCGATTGGAAAGAGAGGGAACCACAGGGTCTACGTCAAGGGAGAAGCGCCGGGTCGGGAAACGGAACCTGCACCGGGAATGGCCAGGAAGTACCGCGAGGGTCGCGGCGTGCAACAAGCAGCACCGCGATGACCGCGCAGCTCGCCAGTGTCACGGTTGATGGCTCGGCTATCGATCGGCCAGCCCCCGCATCCCACCAGGGTTGCGGTGCCGTGAGCGTGCCGGCTTGCCATAGAGCCCATGGCCAGCAGGCCTGCGCAGTCTTTCCGCGAGCTGCTAACTCCCGCGCCTAGTTGGAAAGGGGCGGAATTCCCTCGGGGGGCGAGGCTGGGTGATGAAAACGTGCCTTTGAGCAGTTGCTTCGTTCCGGCGGATTTCTTGCAGCCGGATCGGTGGTTGGGGTCGAAACTGGCTTCAGCCGGCGAGCCCCCAGGTCTGGAGCTGTAGGGAGAAAGGGAGACGTGACCCAAATCGGAAGAATCGAGCTGCGAACCTTTGTCTTCTTGGCGACTCGAGAAAAGAACTTGGAACTCAGCCTGACCCCGGCGCCTCTTCTGACTCTGCTCTGGGCGACACTGGCCACGTACGATCGATGCATGGGCCGCGTTCCGACCTCTCGGTTTGCGCAAACGATCGTCACTGGTTGGCCTCAGGGGTAACGGAAGACCGCTCTCATTGGCGGTCACTTTGTCACGGCGATCGACTGGCGGAACCGCCGCAGGCTGAAGACGAAAAATCCCAGGCCAATGGCACCCACGGCCAAGAAGTTGGGCCAGACGGCTCGGAGCCCTGCTCCTCGGTAGATGATTGCCTGAGAGAAGCTCACGAAATGCCGCGAAGGCAGGAAGAAGGTGATCCTTTGCATCCAGAGGGGCTGGCTCTCGACGGGTGTGTTGCCTCCCGAAAGGAGCTGGAGCACAATGACGATCAGGATGATCAGGAGGGCGAACTGGGCCATGGAGCGGGCAATCGTCCCCAGGAAGATCCCCAGTGCGGTCGCAAAGAACAAGTAGAGCACGACGCCGAAGAGGAACAGCCACGGCGAGCCGGCGATCGGCACACCGAGGAGGGTTCTCACCACGAGCAGCAGAGACGCGGTCACCGCGACGAGGATCACCAGTCCGTTGGCCCACACCTTGGCCATGGCGATCTCGAAGGCGGAAAGGGGCATCACCAGCAGATGCTCGATGGTGCCGTGCTCGCGCTCACGGATCAAGGCGGCACCGGTGAGGACGACCGTCAAGAGGGTAATCTGATTGATGATGGCCACGATGCTGGTGAACCAGGAGGTCTCGCCGTTGGGGTTGAATGCCTTGCGGATGACGATCTTGACCGGAAGTTCCGCCTTGGCGTCGGAGCGGGAGAGGAAGCTGGAGATTCGATCGTTGATGATGTTCTGGATATACGTCGCTCCGATGCTGGCCTGTTGCATCGCGGTCGCGTCGATGTTGACCTGGAGCTCGGCCTTTCGTCCAGCCCGCAGGTAGTTCTCGAAATGGGGGGGAATCGCCACGACAAACATGAACCGGCCCCTGTCCATGGCCACGTCGGCCTCACTGGCGGCGATCAGCTCGGGAGTCTTGAAGCGGGGGGGATAAAACGCCTGGATGAGCTGCTTGGAGAGCGCTGATTGATCCTCGTCGACGAAGGCGATGGAGGCGTTGTTCACTTCCGTCGAGGTCCCCTTGGCCTGCGTGTAAATGGCCAGAGTGAACGCGTAGACCACGAACACGACCATCATGATGTCGCGCTGGAGGCTGCGCAGCTCCTTGGTTCCCAGCCAGAAGATGTTGATGAGTGATCGCACCGTCACTCCTCCTGGCTGCGCAAGGCCAGCGAGGCAAGAACCATCAGCACGGGGATGAAGCAGGCCAGGATGATGGCGTCCTCGGCCAGCAACCGCGCAGGGAGCCCCTTTGTGAAGGCCCCGACGCTGGCGTGCATGTAATAGGTCGTCGGCCAGAGCGAGCCCATCCGCCTGGCCCCACCCTCCAGGGTCGAGACCGGCTGGAGCAAGCCCGAAAACTGGGTTGTGGGCAGAATCGTCACGATCGCCGTGATGAAGACAGCGGCCACCTGGCTCGACGTGAAGGTCGAGATCAGAAGGCCGATGCCGGTGGTCACCGTGACGTACAAGAAAGCACAGAGGGTCAGTGTCAAGGCGGAGCCCTTGACCGGCACTCCGAAGACGAATATCGACATCAGCATCAAAATCACGTAATTGATCATGCCGATGACGATGTAGGGAAGCTGTTTGCCCAAGAGAAACTCGAGCCGCGTGGTGGGGGTCACGTAGAAGTTGGTGATCGAGCCCAGCTCCTTCTCGCGGACCACGCTCACCGCCATAAGAATGGCGGGGATCAGCACGAGTACGATCGCCGGTACGCTGGGGACGATCGCATAGATGCTCTCGAAGGTCGGGTTGTAGAGGAACCGCACCTGAATATCGGCGGAGTTGGTCCCTGAGTGGTTGCCACCGATGTCTTGAGCCGGGTCGCGAAGAAATGTGCCATGGACCCCGGCAACGTATTGCTTGATGGTCTCGGCACGTAACGGGTTGGCTCCGTCCACCAAGGCCGAGACTTCCGGCCGGCCACCGCGCCTGAGGTCGCGGCCGAAGTGGGGCGGAATCTCGATGGCCAGCGAGATGTCGTTGGCCTCGAGCCGGCGTTTCATCTGATCGGCCGTATAAAGCGGTGGCCGCTGGAGAAAGTACCGCGATCCCGCGAACGCTTCGAGATAGCTCCGACTCTCCGGAGTCTGGTCGAGGTCAAGCGAGGCGTACTTGATGTCCTCGACATCCGTGGTGATGCCAAAGCCGAAGACGAACATCATGATCGCCGAGCCAACAAAGGCGAAGGCGAGCCGCACGGGGTCGCGGAGGATCTCCATGGCCTCACGGTTGGTATAGGCCAAGAGCCTCCCGAGACTGAACAAAGAGCCCAGTGAGGCCGCCGGAGCGACCGGCTGGGCGTCTGCTTCGACCGGCTTGGCGGACTGGGCCGCAGCCTCCTTCGACTTGGCAGGCTGTCCCATATCGCCGGCCGCATCGGCGATGTAGGCGATGAAGGCTTGCTCGAGATCGTCGGTCCCCCTGGCCTTCATGAGCGCCTGGGGGGTGTCGCAGGCGAGCACGTTCCCCGCGTGCATCAGCGAGATCCGATCGCACCGCAGGGCTTCGTTCATGAAGTGGGTCGAGACGAAGATGGTCACGCCCTGACGCCGCGACAGATCGATAAGCAGCTCCCAGAACTCGTCGCGGGCGACCGGGTCGACGCCGGAAGTCGGTTCGTCGAGAATCAACATGTCCGGGCCGTGGAGCACGGCGACGGCCAGCGAGAGCCGCTGCTTGAGCCCCAGGGGAAGCTGCTCGGCCAGCGCGTCGAGGTGGGACTCCAGCCCGAACCTGTCAACCAGCTCCCCGATTCGCTCGCGGGCCTGCTCTTCCGGGAGATGGTAAAGCCGGGTGTGGAGGTCGAGGTTCTGCCGCACCGTCAGCTCAAAAAAGTCACTGGCACCAAATAAGTTGTTCATTTGCAGCCGACCCGGTGAGGCCAGATTGTGTAGTTCCATTGCGGTAGCACAGAGCGAGGTCTCAACCGGATCGCTGCCCTTTCTTCACGGGTCACTTTCGCCCCCTTCTTGTACTCCGTTCGATCCAGTCGGGCTCGACAGTGGAATCCTGTGGCCGACCGAGTCCGGCGGATGTACTTCAGCATCGTCTCGTAGTTGACCAGCGGCTCCCCGGCCCAATTCTCGCTGATCAGGCTGAACATCCGGTGCTCGATCGGGTTCCACTTCGAGGCCCCCGGCGGGTAGTGGGTCACGGTGATGATCAACCTGAACTCATCGGCGAAGCCTTGCAAGCCCGCCTTCCAGGCGAGCCTCCGATTCCCGTTGGCCCCGCCACAATCCGCCTCGATGAGCAACCGTCGGACGTCGAGGTAGGCCGCTCGCCCCACGGCGAGCCACCAGCGGCGGATGGCGGCGACGGCGAAGGCGGCGGTCTCATGCGACGTGCCGATCACCACATACCCGGCGTTGTGACCGACGTCGTAGATCCCGTAGGGGATGCCCCGCCCCGAGGCGTCCTTGGCGAAGTCGTGATCGAGCACGTCTCGGTCGGTCTTCCGCCAGCAACGGCCCGGGTTCTTGAAGTTGCCCACCAGTTCCTTCTTCTTGGTATCCACGCTGATGACCGGCAGGCCGTGCGTGAGATACCACCGGCGGATGCGGGTCAGGTAGCGGAACTGCCGGTCCCGGTCGGGGCGGTGCGTCCCGGCCAGACGTTTCCGGTTGGTCCGCAGCGAATAGTCGTGCTGGTGGAGCAACCGGGCGACAGTCTTTCGACTGACGGTGATCCCCCGACGCCGTAGAGCGGCACACAGCTTCCGGGTCGATTTATGCGTCCACTTCAGGGCCGTCATCGGGTCGCCTGCGGTCGCATCTTGGAGCAACTGATCCAACGCGTCCACGAGGTCGGGAAGTTTTTTTTTCGACCCGCTTGCGGCCCCCGCCCGGCTTCCGAGTGCGGGAGGTGTCGATACCCTCCGGTTGCAGGAATTCCCTCTGCCCCCGGTGGACCGTCGTGCGACTCAACCCGGTGATGACCGCCAACCGTGCGATCCCTCCCCGACCGTAAACCGACGCCCAGAATCCGGCGAACAGCCGCCGCCACTTCTCATCCAGAATGGCGATCAGTTGATTGATGGCCCGATGCTCCTCGATGATGTCGCTTGGCCGACCTCGTTGGCAATCGGGGCAACGGCAGACATAGACGGCTCGGTGATGGGGCTTGGACTCCATGGCTCACCCCCGTCGTTTGAGCGAAAGGAGGCAAGCCGATTGTAACACCAAACGACCAACTTATTTGGTGCCAGTCCCTAACCTTGGCCGGAGCCACTCGACCAGGCGCGGCATCCAGCACGATACGGGCCTCGTCGCCGTACTTGATCCGGGCCGCCTCCTGTCCCGGAAGGTACGGATCCATGTAGACGTCCTCGAGATTGAGCAGGGTCAGCACTTTCCCACCCGACGCGAGGACCTCTCCCTCCTCGGCCAGGCGATACAGGACCCTTCCCTTCACGGGAGACTTGAGGACGGAGTCGTCGATACGCGTCTGGGTGTGTTTCACCTCGGCCTTATCAACCTCAACCGACTGAAGGGCAGTGTTGAGCTTGGCCTTCTCCTCTTCGAGCAAAGCCTGTGCGGTCTTGAACATGGCATCCTTCTGGTCGTATTCCTCCCTGGAGACGAATTTGCGGGAGAAGAGGTTCTTGACGCGGGCGAACTCAGTCTCGGCCAGCTTGAGTTCGCTCTCGCGGCGAACGATGCTCGACTTGACCACCGTCGCCTTCTCCTGCGATGTGGCCACATTGGCATTGCCCCTGGCGAGTTCGGCCTCGAGGGTCGCGATGTCCATCCGGGCGACGACCTGGTCGGGTTCGACCAAGTCCCCCTCGTGGGCGAGGATCTTGGCGATTCGTCCCGGCTCCTTCGCTGACACATCCACCTGAATCGCCTCGATCCGGCCGTTGCCGGAAGCGATACCCGGCGGCAGTGCCGATCTCATCTTCTTCTCGTACACCCGCCAACCCAGAAAGAGCGCGGCCCCCACGAAAAGGACCCAAAGGATCCGGCTGATCAGCTTCCCCACCATCTTCGGTACTCCCGCATCCTCAATCGGACCAGTCAGTCGAGGCTAAAACGAACCCGTGCTCACCGCGGGGGGCCCTTTCCCCCGCGCTTGCCAACGGTTCTGGCAGCCGCTAGAACCTGGGAGGTCGGTTCCGCCCGGCTCACACTCCCACGATCCCCCGCACCTGCCCACGCAGACCACGGCAGCATACTCCGAGGAACTGACTGCTCGACCAGTCCACGCGGGTGGAGACCGATCTCCTAAGAGGCGGGAACGTCCCCACCTGCCCTGCACCCATGACGAGGTTTATTTCAACATGAGACAGCGGTGTCTCACAAGCCCCGTGGGCTAGAATCACCCATCCGCGGCCAGTTCTTCGGCCATGCATGTGAAAGAATTGGCCTTGCACGAAACTTAGGTTGCTGTGAGGGGCCGCCCCCATTCCGAGCCTGCACGATCCCCGAGCCGGCCCTCGCTTCTGAATGGTAGTCGTGCTCGCCGTCCGATCCCCCCTGCCCGGCGCGGATCGGCGACCTTGCTTCTCGAAATTCGAAACACCGTCCCGGGCATGGTGCATAATCAGTACGAGTTGCGGGGACACCATACCTAACTGCTTGGAAGGAAGAATCGGCCAGGCGCCTTGTTTGGGAGTTTCTGGCAAGGCTGGAGCTTTGCGAAACTGCCATGGATCGCTCAGATCCCCCAGATTTTGTGCGTGGCCAGTTCTCGCTACGAAGCTCGTGAAAGCGATTGAGCCGGATGTGACGGTCGCGTGGTCTCGACAATTTATGGATGGGGCGTGCGGTTCGGGAAACTGAGCGCAGAATCGAGGTGGAGCTCTGCGCGCTCCGGATGGTCTTTGGCAATTCGGCAGTTGGAATGGCGGCCGTCGGCGCTGCCAGCGGGGCTGGACCACGGGGAGAACGACAGGCGCGGTGATCCGAAGAGCAAGACTCGGGCGGTGTGCTGTGAGGGGTCTTGGACATGCCCTTGGGGATCCTCGTGGTTCAGAGCTCCCCTGAAATGCGCTCGAACGAAGCCAGTGGAGATTGATGTAAGTTGTTGATAGAACGATGGTTGAGTACGGTTTCTTGCGTCAGTCGGCCCGACGAACGAACCCATCTATGAGAGGGGCGTTGTCAAGCGAGGCGGTGCAGATTTTGTGTCGGAGGGCTCCCGCACATCCCCTTCGCCGTCGGCTTCGGTCGATCTGGCCCATCTCAGACCTGTCCGCGGACGAATTGGTTGTGCACCCCGCAACACATCCTTTGAGCCTGAGGCCGAGGGAGATTGCTCCCCCTCAGTGCCGGCAGTGTACGAAGCGTTAGCCGACGTGACGTGATTCGCTCAACCATCTATTCGGGATCACCGGATCGCTCCGATGTCGCCACTCAGCCGGAATCCAAGGGACGCCACCATTCAATTTCACGACAGTTGGTGATGGGGTCGCTGTCGGGGTTCGTTGCGGGGTCGTCCTCCTGGTCGTCACGTCCACCGGCCTTCGCTCGACAGGTGGCTCGCTCTCACAGAGATTGTGTTCGATTCGGTCTTGGCCTCCCCTCCTTTCTGGGGGTTGGTGGGCCCGCTAGGCAGCCATCACCTTGTAGGGAGTCGACGTCCTGAGCATGGCGTAGAGCACGCACAAGAGCTTCCTGGCCACCGCCACGATGGCTCGCTTGGTGCCGCTGCGCTTCCTCAACCGGGAGAACACGGCCATCCATTTCGGGCTCGTGTTCACCAGCCGCCAGGCCGACTCCACCAGGGCCCACCGCAACAGTCCCGATCCTTGTTTGCTGATTGCAAGATCTTTGGATCTCTTGCCCCCGCTCTGCTTGACGACGGGTGCCAGCCCCGCGTAGGCACAGACCGCCTTGGCGTTGCGGAATCGGCTCACATCGCCCAGCTCGCTGAGGATCACCTCGGCGGTCACCGTCCCCACGCCGGGCGCCGTCTTGAGGATCGTCCGGGCCTCGGCTTCCCGCTTCGATGCCTTGGCCGCGAAGGCCTTGATCTTCTTGGCCAGGGCCAACAGCTGGGCTTGAGAGTCCTCGAACTCCGACCACAGCTGCCTGATGACGAACCGCTCGGCGTCGCTGAGGGGCACCTGCTTGAGGTAAGCCTTGCCGCACTGGGTCGAGAAGAGGTCCTTGCGGTCGGCGTTGTGGTCGGCCAGGATGTGGCGGATCTTGCACCGCACGGAGGTCAGGCACTCTCTGAGATACTGTCGATGGCGGACCAGAATCCGGTGCTGCCGTTGCCTGGGTGTGGGCATGTAGGCTTCGGGGATCATATCCCGGGCCAGGAACTCCGCCAGGATCTGGGCGTCGAGGCGGTCGGTCTTCTTGGTGGATTCGGCGATTACCCTCAGCTTCTTGGGATTGGCCAGGACGACCTTCTCGGCCAGGGGTTCGAGCCGATCGACGAGCCAGTGGTAGTTGGCCGTCGCCTCCACGACGACCTTGAAGGGCTGGAATTTCCGGAAGAACTCAACGATCTGGTCAGGCTGGTTGCAGTAAAGGGTCTTGCGTGCGAGCACGGTACGGTTCTGGTCCATTACGCAGACGGTGATAATCTTCTTGTGAAGGTCGACGCCGATGTAGTTCATTGCAGGGCTCCTGGTCTGGGTAAACGGGGAAACTGGGATAATTCCTCAAGTTTTCCCCAGGCTCAGGGGTTCTGCAAACCGTCGCGTCGACCTTCACCTCCCTCTCATAGCTTCAAAGGGGGGCGAGGGAAATCCCCTGGACTCCGGGTGAGACGCAGAGCG
The DNA here is from genome assembly GCA_963816015.1 of uncultured Planctomycetaceae bacterium. GTDB lineage: Bacteria > Planctomycetota > Planctomycetia > Isosphaerales > Isosphaeraceae > Aquisphaera. Next base: position 45,302 of record CAWFJM010000024.1, read on the forward strand.
ACGCCGGTGCGCGCTCCGCGATCGTCCCGCTCGCGATCCTGCACGTGGTCGTGGGGGCAGGCCAGGGCGCCTCACCGGGGCTCAGAGAGTTCGATCGACGGCCGTGGCGATCCTCCGGCACTGCTCTATGAGCTGGGCAAAGCCGGCCGGCGTGATCGGACCGCGCAGGGCGAACGAGCCGGGGCAGTTCATGACGGGGCGCCGGCTGCTGCCCCAGCGCGGCTCGGTCTGCTGGCCCGCGCCCTGGCAGGTCTCGGCGGATCAGGAGCGTCTGATCATCGACCTGGGGAACTCGCTTCCGCTCCAGGCGCCGGGGGCGCGCCCGTCTTCCAGTCCACGCTCAAGCCCGTCATCCTGGCATTTCAAGGGCCGGTGGTTCATCCCATGTCTCTTACAGCGGACGCGAGGTCGTACTCCACCAACGCCTGGGTTTTTGACGTCCAAATCACCCCGGAACAAGCCAGCCTCGTGGCGACCAACCCGCTGGCCATCCAGACCTCAGATACACCTCCCTCCGTTCTGTTCGCCGAGCAGCCGGACGGGCTCTACGCCAACATCGAGCCGTTCTCTCTGCGGCTCAACCCCGGCGAGTTCGGAGAGGCCACCGTCTACGCGTCCCAGTTCGGTGCGCCCCTGGCCAACCAGACTTTGCCGCTCGGCTTTCAACCGGGACCCGATGGGACCAACGACCCTCGCATGGCGCTTGGATTCTACGATCAGGTGAAACTCGACGCTTCGGGCAAAGGGACCCTTCGGGTCTCCGCCTCCCAGCCAAATCCTCTCGGGCCGGCGCGGAAGTTTATCGGCAGTCTGGTCTTCTTCCTGGGCGAAGACTGGGAGAAGTGGGGGCAGATCTCCCTCCCCACCACCTCCATCAGCCCCCTCAGCGTGCTCGTCTTCGGCAGCGGCGCCCCGGTAACGTCCCCCACATGGGAAGATGTCGGACCGCTATTGACCCAATACGCGCGGATCTTTCCCGGGATGAAAGCGCGGCTCGATCTCTCGAACTACGAGGCCGTGAAGCAGGGGGCGGGACCAGATCCTGGCTCTCATCCTGTTGCCGTTCGACAACCCCGCAGCCATGCCCGTCACCCGGGAGGACCTCTCGGCCTACAACCGGGAGATGATCGTGACCTGGATCAACAATGGCTGCCCCAAGTGAGACTCACCCAAAGATTTTGGAGTCGTCGATCGGCGAGCGGAGCTCCATGCCCTTCTTTATCCGACCAGCAGTCCAATACCTCGATAGCCTCTCCTCGTGTCCCCCGCCGACGCCCGCTTTATTAGTGAAGATTATTGATGGACGGCTGAATGCGCGGTATCATGGCTCAAGTGGGGGCTTTGGCGATTGTTCGGCCAGCGAAGGTCCAGGCTAACCCCGATGCGGGCGCGAGGCACTCCAACTGGGTTCGGCCGATTTTGCTTCATGTTGTTTCTTTACAACGTGATTCTCACGGTGAATTAAGTTGACTTTGGCGGCCAGGGAGCGATTTTAAAGCGAAACACGGTTGAGACCAGGGACGATCCAGGAACCGTTCACAACTTTCTTGCAGCTACTTGACATCATGCCCTGGAGGACTCTCTACTGGTGACTATCATCAATGATGGCATTCGAGGGTCAATCACGACCTTCTCGGGTCTCTTGATCTTCTCGATCCGAGACGTGAGAAACGTCGTGTCAGGGATCAGGCGAACTTGCCCGAGCGAGTCTTCCGGGCAGCTTCGCTCATGGCTCGCAGCCTTGTCGAAGTCGTTGGTCCGAGCGTTTGCAGGCAAGAGGCCGCCGAGGTGGGATCGTCACCTCGCCTGGTTCATCGCCGAAGTGGGTCGTCTGTCCGAACTTGGTTCAAGCACTCGAGTGATACTGGAAAATGACCATGCGACGGAAAATACCCTGGTCCCTGGTCGCTCCTCCGGCCGTTCTGCTCGGCGCTGTCCTCTGGTCACTCTGGCCCGTGCTAGCGGGGATGGCCGAGCGCTGGTCAGGCGATCCGAGGTACGCCCATGGATATCTGGTCCCGATGTTCTCCCTGGCGCTGCTCTGGATGCGGCGGGAGCAGTTCCTGGGCGGGAAGTTTCGGCCCAGCACCTGGGGATTGGCCTTCATCGCCCTCGGGGCTGCGATCCAGCTAGCCGGCGGCATACTTCCTCACGCATTCGATCGAGGGATTCGCGCTTCTGGCTTACCTCGCCGCGCTGGCTTTGCTTGTGGGGGGATGGCCGGCATTCCGATGGTCGTGGCCCGCGATCTTGTTCCTGATCTTCATGATCCCCCTGCCGTGGCGGCTTGAAAAGGCGCTCGGTCCGCCCCTTCAGTACATCGCGACCGTGTCCAGCACTTTTCTGCTGCAAACCCTGGGCTTCATGGCGTTCTCGGAAGGCAACGTGATTCAGCTGAACGAGGCGCGGATCGGCGTGATGGAAGCCTGTAGCGGCTTGAGCATGTTGATCACGTTCATCGCGCTGTCCACGGGGATGGCCCTGGTCGTCAAGCGGCCGCTCCTGGACAAGATCATCCTGGTGCTCAGCGCCATTCCCGTTGCGCTGGTGGCCAACATCGCCCGCATCACGCTGACCGGGATCCTCCACGAGACGGTTGGCGGCAAGGCCGCGGACACGTTCTATCACGATCTGGCCGGCTGGGTCATGATCCCCTTCGCGCTCTTCCTCTACTGGTGCGTGATTTGGATCTTCTCGCATATTCTGGTCGAAGTGGGAGATGCTCCCGTGCTGGTTGGTGTGTCCTCCTGCGGGGCACGTCCGGCGCCGGCCCCGGCGCCAAGACAGGTACCCAAACCCGTACCAGGGCTCCCTCGCGCGAGACGAGGACGTTGATCTTACGTGGCAGTGCCCCGGCTGCGACGGGTTGCCGGCCGTGATCTCAGATCCCTCTTCTTGACTCGCTCAGGTACCCGGTGATGAACGACGCGAATCGCCCCCCAGGTGAACTGGCCCGACCCATCAGCGCGACAGGGACCGTCGTGGACATCCTCGCCGGAAATGGAGTCAGGGCCCTGCCATCGCTTCGTCCTGTGGTCATGACACCGCCGGTCGGTGGGAGCCCGAGCCCGATGGGGCTCCTCAGAGCCCTGAAGCGGCGGGCCGCGCTTGCCCTGGGCCTGGCGATCCTGGTAAGCAGCGCCAGTGCGACCGCCGCCTGGTTCCTGCTTCCCCCGCCCAAGTACAAAGCAACGGCCAGGTTACATGTCGCGTCGCACCACCAGACGGTTGCCTTCAAGACCTCCGACTTCCAGCAGGATACCGCGGAGCAGACCTACCGGCGCTACCAGAAGACCCAGATCGCCCTGCTGAAGAGCCGGCAGGTCATCAGTGGCGCGCTCCTGGACCCCCGGATCACAAAGCCAACGCCGGCGATGATCAAGGAGCTGGACGAACCTGTCGACTGGCTTCTGGACAACCTGGAAGTACAGTTTCCTCAGGAATCGGAAGTGCTGGAAATCTCGCTGGACGGTGATCGGCCGGACGAGCTATGGAAGGTGGTCAATGCTGTCGAGCAGGCTTACCTCGACGTGGTGGTCAACAGGGATCGTCTGCAGCGAATGGATAGGCTGGAGAGGCTCAGGAAACTGACGAAAACCTACCAGGGCATGATGAAAGCACAACGCGACACGCTCCGCAGACAGGCCCAGGACGCAGGCTCCGATGACAAGCAGACGCTGGTTCTGCAACAGCAGTTCGCCATGGAGCACCTGGCCTCCGTGAAAAAAGACCTCCACGAGGTCCAATCGAAAAGGCGACAGATTGAGGCGATGCTCAAGGTCCAGCGCCCTGACGGCCTGCAAGAGACCTCAGCGCCCACGGTGCCGCCCGCCGAGGTGGAGAGGATGATCGAGCAGGATGGCGATGTCAGCGCCCTCCGGGCAAGGCTTGCCGAGATGGAAGACCGGCTTGCCTCGGAGACGGCCCACACGGGGAGAGTCGCCCGCAATGCCTCGCTGAATCCCGCACTCAAGGCGCTTCGCGACGAGGTCGAGCAGGTCAAGAAGCAGCTCGACAGGAAGCGCAAGGCCATCCGGCCCGCGGTGATCCGCCAGCTCCAGAATCCCAAGAACAACGACCCGACGGCCAAGGGCGGCGGTAGCCTGTCGCAGCAACTGGCCGTTCTCCAGGAGGTGGAGAAGACCTTGGAGGAGGAGAAGGAGAAACTCTCGCAAGCAGGCAAGGCGGCTCACCACCAACACCCTGGACCTGCAGGACACGCAGGACGAGCTCAAGCAGATTCAGGATGCGTCGAACAAGATCGCGAGTGAGCTGGAGATGTTGAAGGTCGAGGTCGACGCGCCGCCGCGAATCAAGTTGATCGAGGAAGCGACACCGCCGACCAAGCGGGAGGTCAAGAAGTGGTATCTCCTGTTCGGCCTGATCACGATCGGCTCCTTCCTGGCGACGCTCTTCGGGATCGCGTTCCTGGAGCTGCAAGCCCAGAAGGTTGACAGCGCCGACGAGGTGGTGGCGAACCTGGGGCTACCGGTGGTCGGGTCGTTGCCGATGTTGCCGAACCGGGCAAAGAAGAGCGGCGGCGTTCCCAGCCATGCGAAGGACCGCTACTGGTACAACCTGCTGCTGGAATCGATCGACGCCACCCGGACGATGCTGCTGCACGCGACAGGTTCGGGCGCCCAGCGAGAGCAGGTGGTCATGATCACCAGTGCGCTTTCGGGCGAAGGAAAGACGTCGCTGGCAAGCCACCTGGCGGCCAGCCTGGCGAGGAGCGGGCAGCGAACCCTGCTCATCGACGCCGACCTCCGCAGTCCGTCGATCCACCGGCTCTTCGACCTGACGCCGGACCCGGGCTTGAGCGAGCTGCTCCGCGGTGAGGCGGCCCTGGAGGACGTGATCGCCTCGACGGCAATCGAGGAGCTCAAGGTGATCACCGCCGGGAAGTGCGACCACCAAACCCTGAGGATCCTGTCGCAAGGGGGGATGGGGAGCCTCTTCACGCGGCTCAAGGAGCAGTATCGACTTCGTGATCGTTGATTCCTCGCCCATCCTGCCGGTCGCCGATGGGCTGATCATTGCCCAGCAAGCCGACGCCGTGCTGATGTCGGTTCTGACCGACGTGAGCCGGAAGCACAAGATCTTCGCGGCCTACCAGCGGCTGGCAACCCTGGGGGTCCATGTTCTCGGGGCGGTGGTGACCGGAGCCCACGACGGCGTCTACGGGACCAATTACTACCCCGGAACAGGGTATTCGACCGATTCCACAACCGACATCACCGGCCCCAAGAACGAACCTGCGTAATGAAGAACACCATTCGAATCATTGCAGCCTTGGTAATGATCATCGGGACGGGGCTCGTGGGCGGGGCCTGGACCAATCGATGGAGGCCGGCGCCGGCGCTCGTCGCGCTGGCCGGTCGCCTGGACTCCTTACCCAAGGAGGTCGGCGAGTGGACGTCCGTCTCGCGAGAGCTCCCGGCGCGGGAGAAGACGATGACCGGCGCGGTGGGATACATCTCGCGAGTTTACACAAACCCGGGCAAGAGGCTTTCGATCTCGGTTCTGCTGCTCACCGGTCTGCCTGGCGATATCTCCACGCATACGCCGGACGCCTGCTATCCGGGAGCCGGTTACGCACTCGGCACCATGGATCCCTATTCCTTCAAGTATGGAACGCCCACGCCCACACGGTCGGCCGAGTTTCGGACCTCGGTGGCCAGCCGGGGAGGGCCCAATCCGTCCACCCTGCGACTTTTCTGGGCGTGGCACAGTTCCAAGGGATGGTCCGCACCCGAAGACGCACGCTGGGCCCTGGGCGGTGAGCCGATGCTCTCCAAGCTTTATGTCGTCAGGGAAACCGCTGGAGCGGTGATCGATCCGAAAGAAGACCCAGGGAACGAATTCTTGTCTCTCTTGCTCCCGGAGCTCGACCGCATCATGGCCGAGCCTGGGCAGTCGCCTCAGGAAGCCCCTGCAAAATCAAAGAACTGAACCCACGGTCTCGGCAGGCGATCACCGGGCGATTCCTCCTCCACACAGCAGCAGCGATCCAATCAAGCGCGTCTTCTCCGTCGATGTGACAGAAGCCGGTCAGGGATTCGTTTCGACACCAAGGTCCAGGTCATCATCCAGGCGGGAACGGATCGGCCCGGGCGGATGATCCCTCAATTCTGCGAGCGTGCAACGACTCATGAGAAAGTTGAACCTGGTATTTCTGGCCAGTCTGCTGGTGTCGGTCGTGGTGCTGAGCGTGGCGACGTGGTGCCTTCACGAATATCAAGTCAAACGCAATGCATCGGCGTTCCTTGACTTGGCCCACAAGGCCGAGACGGATGGCAAGCTGGCCAAGGCCGTGGAATCCCTCAACCACTACCTGAGTCTGATCAAAGATGACGGGGAAACCTACAAGTGGTACGCCCGGCTGCTGGACGAGATGTACGCGGAAGTGCCGCGACGCCAGGAGCTGGTTCTGAACGTGTACCAGGAAGCACTTCGATTCAATCCGGATGATACCCAGCTCAAACGCCGCTGCGCCGACCTCGCGATGACCCCCTTTCTCAATCGAACCAACGACGCCAGGACGCACCTGACGGCACTTCTTGACAATTACCCCAAGGATTCCAAGGACCCGGACCCGGGGAAGGCTGAAATCGAAGAGCTGCTCGCCGAATGCTTCGCTCGCGAATCGAAATTCGAGGAAGCTGATGGGCTTTATGAGGACGCAATAAGGATCGATAAGACACGGCTCTCCTCTTACGTGAAGCTCGCGGAGCTGAGGCGGAAGGATCTCCGGCGGGAGCCCGAGAAGGCTGACAAACTGATCGACAAGATGGTTGAGCTCAATCCGAACTCAGGGCTCGCTTACCTGAATCGGTACAAGTATTACAAGCAATTCCCGCCGCCGCCCAAGGAGAGCCACCCGGCGAGCGACCTCCAGAATGCGCTCAAGCTTGCCCCGGATGACGCCGAGGTGTTGCTGGCGGCGGCCAACAATGCCCTGGCAACTAAGAAGCTCGACGATGCGCGAATGCTCATCCAGAAGGGGTTCGACCTCCATCCCAAGAACTCGCAGTTCGCGATTGCTCTTGCCAACCTCGAGCTTGCGGAGAAGCATCCGGACCGGGCCGAGGCCGTTCTTCGCAAGGCCTATAAGACGAAGCCGGAGACGGATATTGCCTTCTATCTGGCCCGGGTGCTCATCCTGGAAGGGAAGCTCGAAGGCGAGGGGCAAGCCGAGGGCTATATCGGAATTCTTCGCAGCCGGGGGTTCGGAGACAGCATTGTCCGGGTCCTGGTAGGGCTGATGTACATGCAGAAGGGCCTCTGGAATGAGGCGATCTCGGAGATCGAGGGAGCCCAGGCGATCCTGAAGTCGCGTTACCCGGTAATCAACGACCAGCTCACCATGATGCTGGCGGAGTGTTATCATCGGACGGGCCGTGAGGAGCAGCGACTGGCTGCCTTGCAGGGTATCTCCGGCAGTGCCGGTGCCGCCGTTTCGGAGGCCTCCCAGCTCGAACTGGCTCAGGCGCTGACGAAGTCCGGCGGCCCGGGAGAGCTGGACCAGGCCCTGAGGATTCTCCAGTCGCTGGCGGATCGGCATCCGGAACTGGAGCTCGAGATCGCCAGGCTGATGGTCGGTCGAACGCTGCGACAGCCGAAGGACCAGCGCGACTGGAAGGGCGTCGATCGGCAGATCGACAAAGCGGCGAAGGCCCTGAACTCAGATAAGCCCGCGGTCGCCGAAGCCTTCACCTTGCTGCGTGCCCAGGTCATGGAAGCCAAGGGTGACGCCGACAAGGCCCGTGACTACCTGAGTGCGGCCGCGGCCAAGGATCCGAAGAACCTGAGCTACGTTGTCACCCTGTCGCAGATTGCGATGAGGCAGAGCGACAAGAACGGCGAGGCGCTGAGCATCCTGGACGAGGCCGAGAAAAAACTGGGACGGAGCCGGGTGCTCCAGCTCGCTCGACTGGCATACTGGGGGGCGAAGGGTGGCCTCAAGGCGAAGGTCGAGGTGGGCAAGATCGCCGACGCGATCAAGCAAGCTCCGGCCGCCGAACAGCCCCTGTATCTCGAGCAGCTAGCGATGACGGAAAAGCAGCTCGGCGAGCTAGCTCTGGCAAGGCAGTACTTGACCGAGTTGCTCGCAATGCCACCGGAATTCCTTCCACCAGAAGGTCGCCTTCAGATCCTGGCCACCTTGTTCGATTGGACCCTCGAGGAGGGTCAGACCGCCGAGGCCAAGAAGTTGATCGACCGGATCGTCAAGCTCGAGAATCCAAACCTCAAGGAGGGCGAGACGGTCCCGGAGAAGGATCTGAAGGGGACCTACTGGCGGTTCGCGCAGGCCGCCTACCTGATCACTGGTGAGGTGTCGAAACGGGCTCAAGGTTCGAAAGAGAGCCCTCCGGGCCTCGAGGGCAAGACGGAGGAGATCGAAAAGGCCAGGCAGTATGCGGAGGAAATCACGGCCGCCCGGCCCCAGTGGTGGGGAGGCCCCCTCCTGCAAGCCCAGATCGCTGAACTCAATGGCCAGCGCGTCGAGACCATCATGGAACTCCAGCGCGCCGTTGAGCTCGGCTACACCCGTCCGGGAGCCGTCCAGAAATTGATCAGCCTACTCATCGAGGAGAATCGATACGACGACGTCGACCGGCTGATCGAACGGCTTCGCAACCAGACCAACAGCTCGGTGGATCTGAGGCTCCCGTTGATGGTCAATGCGCTCCGGAAGAAGGACTACAAGCGCGCGATCCCGTTGGCACAGGAGCTCTACGAAAACTCACCTCGCTATATCGATCATTTGAACCTGGGCCGGTACCTCATGCTGGCAGAAAAAACGCAGGAAGCGGGTGACCAGTTCCGAGTGGCGGTCGAGAAAGGAGGCGGCGTTCCCGACACCTGGGTCACCTACGTGAAGTACCTGGTCTTGACCGGAAAGCTCGAGGAAGCGCGGAACAAAGTCGAGGAGGCCAGGAAAGCCTTGCCGCCCGACCGCTCGACCTTGCCGCTGGCCGAGTGTCTCTGGACCATCGGCGAGAATGCACAGGCCGAAGCCATGGTGGAGAAAGCACTCAAGGAGAAGCGGGACGACCCGGCCACGCTCCAGCTTGCGGCCACCTTCTACCTTGCTCAGGGCCGCACCGCCGAGGGCATGAAGTGGCTTGAGGCCCTTTCTGCTCCCGCCCCCGGCGCGACGTCCGCGGACCTGGCGTGGGCCAATCGAACCAAAGCCAAGGCCCTTCTGAGAACGCGCCGGAAGGAGGACCTGAAAACGGCCTTCGGTCTCGTCGAACGCAACCTGAAGGATAATCCCTCCAGTGTCCCGGATCTGCAGGTCAAAGCGATGATTCTTGCCTACCAGCCAGAGCCCGAGCAACGCCTCATGGCGATCGAGGAGCTCGAGAAGCTGGACGAGGCCAGGGATCTCGAAGCCGACGATCAGTTCCTTCTGGCTCAGCTTTACCTGAACGAGAAGCGAGACGACACGAAATACCAGGACGAGATGCTCAAGGTTCTGGTTGAGCATAAGTCCACCAATCCTCAGCACCTGGCGAATTACGTCGCCTTTCTGATCAGCCGCAAGAAACTGGACAAGGCCGGACGCTGGCTGGGCCAACTGAACAAAGCCGACAAGCAAGGGGCGCTGGCCCTGGCCACGCAGGCCATACTGCTGAAGGCTAGCAATCCCGACGCACCCTCGCCTCCGAAGCTGCGCAACCTACTCGTCAGCCACGGGCAGAAATTTCCCGAACTGATCGGTACCGTGGCCGCACTGCTGGCGAACTATGGGTTCCCAGCCGAGGCAGAAACGGCCTACAAAGAGTACATCGCACGCGATCCCAAGAAACCGGAGCGCGTTCTGGCTCTGGCCAGCTTCCTGGCCGGACAGAAAGGAAGGACAACCGAGGCTCTGGACCTCCTGTCGCGCGCCTGGCAGACTTGCCCGCCCGAACAGGTCGCCATGGCCGCTCTGTCGCTCTATGACGCTCCCTCGGTCACCGAGGCCCAGCGGAAGCAAGTCGAGATCTGGCTCGCAGAAGCCCGCCGGAAGCGTGCCGACCTGTTCGTGCTATCGAACAAGCTGGCCGCTATCTGGATCCGCCAAGGCCGGTTCGACGAGGCAGAGGAACTGTATCGCGGGGTTCTGACTAGCAACCCCGACAGCTCCGAAGCATTGAACAACCTGGCCTGGCTGGTGGCCCTTCGCTATCCCGACAAGACCGACGAGGCCTTGGAGAAGATCAACCGAGCGATCAAGGTCCAGGGGTCTACGGCCTCCCTGATCGACACCCGGGCCGTGGTGCTGATCCGTGCCAAGAAGCTCAAGGATGCCATCGACGCGCTGAACGAGGCCACCAAGATGGACGGCAAGAATTTCAACGTGGCCCTGCACCTGGCCTGGGCGCTGCGGGACGATGGCAAAAAGGACGCGGCCAAAGCGGCGTTTAAGAAGGCCGTCGATCTTGGATGGAAGGCCGATCGGAGCGATCCTCTCGAACGCTCCCACATCGATCAAGTGCGGCAGGACCTAGGGTTGTGATAAGAACCCCAAGCAGCCACTTGGGCTTTCTATTGTAGGTGTGGGATAGGACCAAACCGCCAAGACCCCGTTTCCTCGCAGCCTGGTGACACCAGCCCTTGCGGGTTCCCCGACAACCGGTTCCGACGAACTCCCGGGGAATTCGCCGACGGGCCCTGGTCGATCTCGCCGTCCCTCGTATACACCAGCTTAGAGCACCCGCTCAGACCCGAGACCACGCACAAGAGCAGAAAAGCAGAGCTCGCAGCGAAAATGCGTCGATCGGAGAGCCGGTGGTCGCCCGAACCGAGATTCGTTTTGTTGTGCAAGAGAGCGTGCGTTGGGGCGTGTCAACATTGTTCAACGTACTATAGCGAGACAGCCAGCGGTGTTCCATAATAAGAATGTGACGACTACGATCGACGTTTCCTGATCGATTCACGGGTGCGTATCGGTTCCAAGGCCACCGCTTCACGGACCATCGATGCCACGGCGAAGCCTCCCATGGTTGCCATCCGATGGCAACCCACGGGGACGGAGTCTGCGCACCGCCGCTCTCCAGATCTGCGAGTTTGTGGGAACGAAGACCTGGTCAGCCCAGCTCGTCGGGATTCGATCGAGCCTGGACGCCACGATCAGGAATATACCGAGCTCAGCCCACGGTCACGAGAACATGATGAAGCCAGGACGTCTCTCGATTCCCGGTGACGGTTGCAGGCCCGAGGTCAGCCCCGATCCACTCACCCGGTCCGCCGCGGGCTGTGGTCTCCCTTTCGTGTCGGTGGTGGTTCCGGTGCGGAATGAGGCCCGGTTCATCGAGGGCACGATCGGGCAGCTCATTGCCCAGGACTACCCTGCCGACCGCTTCGAGATCCTGGTCGTGGACGGCTGCTCCACGGATCGGACCAGGGAACTCGCTGAGTCGCTGGCCGAGGCGCAGCCCAATTTGAGAGTCCTCGACAACCCGCAACGACTTTCCAGCGCTGCGCGGAACGTCGGGATCCGGCATGCCCGGGGCGAGTTCATCGTGGTCGTTGACGGGCATTGCGAGCTCGAGGGCCGAGGCTATCTCCGCAATCTGGTCGAGGCCTTCCAGAGAGAGCGGTGCCGACTGCCTGGGCCGGCCTCAACCGCTGGACGTGACGGCAGCCTCTCCCCTCCAGCGGGCCATCGCCGCGGCCAGGTCGTCGGCGCTGGGGCATCACCCCGATTCGTTCATCTACGCGTCCGCCGAGCAGTTCGTGCCTGCCAAGAGCGTGGCGGTGGCCTACCGGCGGTCGGTCTTCGACCAGGTGGGCCCGTTCGACGAGTCGTTCGATGCCTGCGAGGACGTGGAGCTGAACCACCGGATCGACCGGGCCGGCCTGCGCTGCTTCTTCACGCCGAAGATCCGGATCCGTTACTTCCCCCGATCGAGCTTGCAGGGCTTGTTCCACCAGCTCGCCCGGTATGGCCGGGGGCGGGTCCGGCTGCTGCGCAAGCACCCCGAAACCTTCTCGCCGGGCGGCTTCATCCCGGCAGTCTGGCTGGCCGGGCTGGCGCATGGCCCCCTGGCCTGCCTGGCCTGGCCCCCCCTCTGGTGGATCTACAGCGGCGCGATCGCCCTCTACGCCGCCATCGTCCTGGCCGCCTCAACCTCGCTGGCCCTCAGGCACCGCGAGCCCCGATTCCTCGCCTGGCTCCCCCTGGTCTTCGTCACCGTCCACGCCGGCTCCGGCTGGGGCATCCTTTCGGAGTTGCTTCGACCCGACCGATCGGCCCCCAGCATCGTCCCCGCCCCCGAGTCGGCGCCAACCCCGGCGTGCTGATGCCGCCAGGGTCCACCGAACCCGGGCGATCGGGTTCGTTTGCGCGGGCCCAGTACCTTGGTTTTTTATCTAAGGCCAAATTGTCAAAGAACTTGAGATTTCAAAATTGGCTTCGTTTGGTGCGCCGGCGCTGATCCTCCCCTGCTGCTTTTCAAGCCTGTGCCCAGTTCATCGGTCCGGTGGATCGGAGCAGGCGCAATCGCTCTGCTTTAGTGTGCACGATTCAGCGGCGAGTGTGGCCTGCGAAATGCCCGGATTTCTTGTCGCGTCACTGACCGAGATCATGCCGCGATTTCCGAGCTTGAGGATGTGCGGGATCCGAATGGAACCGTACTGCGGTCTGACTGACCGGCCTCTGTCCTGCCACGCGGTGACTCCGCGTGCACGTCGCCATCATTGATGAAGAGCTGCCCTATCCCCTGAATTCCGGCAAGCGGATCCGGACGTTCCAGCTCGTCAGTCGGTTGGCCCGGAGACACCGGATCACTTACATTTGCCATCGCAATGCAGAGCCCGGTGAGGCCGAGGTCGAAGGCTTTGCCGCCTGGGGATCAACACGATCGCCGTGGACCGGCCTGTGCCTGCCAAGTCAGGCCCTGCGTTTTATGGTCGACTGGCGGCAAACCTGCTTTCGCCCTTGCCTTACTCGGTGGCCACTCACAGAAGCTCCTTGCTCGACCAAGCGATCCGGGATCTCGCGACGCGAGACAAGGTTGATCTCTGGCAGGCCGAGTGGACGCCCTACGCCGAGTCTCTGCGGGGCCTCGGCCCGGTTCGACGCCTGATCATGGCCCACAACGTCGAGTCTCAGATCTGGAAGAGGTATCAGGAGAACGAGACGAATCCTCTGAAACGCTGGTACATCGGCCACCAGTGGCGGAAATTCGAGGATTTCGAGCGCCGGGTCTTCCGGGAGGCCGACCATGTAGTAGCCGTCAGCCAGGAGGACGCAACGCTGATCCGCGACCACTTCGGCGCGAGGCACGTTGATGTCGTCGAGAACGGAGTGGACACAACCTATTTTCAGCCAGGTCCTTCCGAACGCGATCCGGGCCAGATCCTTTTCCTGGGCAGCCTCGACTGGCGGCCGAATCTGGACGCGGTGGATCAGTTGCTCGCAACGGTCTTCCCGGCCGTACGAGCCCAGGAGCCATCGGCCCGGCTTTGCCTGGTCGGCCGCAACCCTCCGGAAGCCTTGCACCGCCGGGTCCAGGCCACCCCCGGCGTCGAGCTGCACGCCAACGTTCCCGACGTCCGCCCTTACCTCGCCCGCAGCGCGGTGATGATTGTTCCTCTCCGGATCTGCGGTGGTTCCCGGCTCAAGATCCTCGAGGCATTCGCAGCCGGGCTGCCGGTGGTATCGACCCGCGTCGGTGCCGAGGGGCTGCGAGTCCAGAACGGCATACAACTGACCGTAGTCGAGCACATGGACGGGATGGCCGGGGAGATCGTGGCCAGCTTGAGGAATCCCGAGTCGGTCTTGGCTCGGGCCAACAGGGGCCGACGGCTGGTCGAGGAGGAGTACGACTGGGAGATCCTGGCCGATCGGCTCGAGGAGGTCTGGGCGCGAACCGCGGAACCCGTTCAAGCGACCTGTTTGCACCGAGAGAACGAACTGAGAGAGCACACCCGGGCGTGACAACAATCGTCCACCTGACCGCCTCCCCGTTTTATGGCGGCCCCGAGCGACAGATGCTGGGGCTGGCCCAGACCCTGTCGCCCCAGGTGCGTACCGTTTTTCTATCGTTCGCCGAGGGAGGGCGGTGCCGCGAATTCATCGAGACGGACCGAGGCCTGGGGTTCGCGGCCGACGCTCTGGTTCACGACACGCCCCACCTGGGATCGGCGATCCGCGAGGTGACCGGGCGGCTGGTCGCGCAGCGGGCCTCCTTGCTCTGCGTCCACGGCTACAAGGCCGGGCTCCTGGGCCGGATCGCCGCGCGGCGAGCGGGCATTCCGGTGATCGCCGTGTCCCGAGGCTGGACTTACGAGAGTACCAAGGTGCGGCTCTATGAGAGGCTTGACCGGCTCAACTTGCGGTTCATGGACCGGGTCGTGTGCGTCTCCCAGGGACAGGCGGAGAAGGTCCGGAGGGCGGGAGTTCCGGCGCGGAAGGTCGTCGTGATTCCCAACGCGATCGACGTGTCGCGGTTCGCCACCTCCGATCCATCGGCGCGGTCCGAGCTCGAACGGCTCTTCACCCGGCCGATCCGGCGGATCGTCGGGGCCGCGGGACGGCTGAGCCCGGAGAAAGGGTTCAAAGACCTCGTCGATGCCGCTGCGTCCGCGGTGCAATCGGATCCGGACGTGGGCTTCGTCCTCTTTGGCGAGGGAGTCCTCCACTCGGCACTTGACGGGCAAGTCGCCGCCCGGGGCCTGACCGGCCGGTTCGTCCTCGCCGGCTTCCGCCCCGACCTCGACCGCCTCATCCCGCCACTCGACCTGCTGGTGCAGTCGTCTTACACCGAAGGCATGCCGAACGTGATCCTCGAGGCCTGCGCCGCAGGTGTGCCCGTGGTCGCCACCGCGGTCGGCGGAACGCCGGAGATCCTCGAGGGTGGGCTTGCGGGGCAGCTCGTCCCTCCCGGCGATCCCCAGACCTTGAGCTGGCGGATTCAAGAGACCCTCGCGGATGAGAAAACCCGCAAGGCCCTGGGGAACCTGGAGCGGGAGCAGATCGGCGCAGCGGTTCACGTTTGCTTCACAGGCGGAGCAGTACCGTGCGCTGCTCGGGGCGTTGACCGCCTCGTCTGAGAGAATCACGCCGGCACGACGAGCGGCGGCGGCTCCTGGGACTATGAGGCACTGACACAGCCACTTGACAGAAGCCGGGTCGGATGCAAGCGGGTGGGCTGCTGACGCTGGTCATGGACACATACTGCTCGCGTGCCTCCTCAAATGGCAATGACAGGAGCTACGCGCCTTGCGATACGTTGTGTTGGCAAGGGATCCTCACCTTCCCACGAGCAGGGCTTCCGACCGGTTTCTTTGGGTTTTGATGGGCATCGCCCTCGCCGGACTCACCGCCAGGGCTGCCCCTGGATTCCTTTACCATGAGCAACCGGAGTTGTTGATGCAGAACCCTGACTCCTGGGGATACCACAACCTCGCGGCCAACCTGGTTGCGGGAAACGGCTATTCCTGGGACGAGAGGCCGCCCTACAAGCCCAATATGTACCGTCCTCCTGGTCTGCCTCTTTTCCTGGCTTCCGCGTATTCCATTTTTGGAGCGACGCTGTACTGGCCGGCTGGCGTTCAAGCCCTGATCGGGGCGTCTTCGATCATGTTGATCGGGATTCTGGCTCTTTGGTTGACCGGATGCGCTCGCATCGCGGCCCTGGCCGCAGCGGCTCTGGCGGTTGATCCACTCTCAATCATCTACAGCACTCAGTTGCTCACGGAGACCTACACGGCGGCCATTCTGCTTCTGGCGTTAACCTGTTTGAGTATCGGTTGGGGCAGTAATCGATGCAGGTGGGTTGCCTGGGCATTTCTGTTTCTGGGATTGGGGGTCATGTTCCACCCCATCCTCGTGCTCGCTCCTGCGTTGCTTTACTTGGTAGCGCTCATTCGTAACCGGAAAGACCTTCGCAGGGAATTCCCGCGAACGACGCTTTTTCTGGTCCTCGCGTCCCTGCCAACGCTCACGTGGTGCGTGAGGAATTTCGCCGTTGGCGACTACTTTGGGGTCTCGATCGTGTCATCAGTGAACCTGCTGAAGTACAAGGCCGCCGGTGTCCTGGCCGAGCTCCGGGGCACGAGCAGGGAGATCGAGCGAGATCGCCTGGTGAGCCAGATCGAGGCGACCCTGCCTCGAGACTGTTCCGACGCCGATCGTTTCCGCGCGTGGCGACGCGAGGGGATCAAGGTCGTCCTGGGTCACCCGTTGACCTATGCCAAGATCCATGTGCGTGGAGTCTTGCTCGAGATCCTCGGCATGTCGCGTGATCTCACCTGGGCTCTCCTGTACGGTCCCAAGGCGATCGGTGCGGCTGGCAAGGTGACTGACTCTTCCATCGACCAGGCCCGTTGGTCGGATCCCAAGCTTCTGCCTCATCGCGTCGTAATCTGGTCATCGATCATCCTCCAGTTCATTGTTCTTCTGTTTGCCTTCGTCGGCTTGTTTTTTCTCTTGATTAACCATTCGTCCAGATCAATCCTTCCATGGATCGTCATCCCGGCCCTTTATGTCATGTGCTTGACAGGTGGCCCTGAGGCCGAACCCCGTTTCCGGGTGATCTACCAGCCTCAACTCTGCGTCGCCTTCGCGGTTGGGGCAATGACGACGCTCCAGATCCTGAGGCAGTCCCTAGGGTGGCTGACGGGGAAGACCTCGTACCTTCAGGCAGACTCGTAGATCGGAGCAAAGCCGCTTTCGCTGCGAAGTGTTCGAGCCGCTGCCAATTCGCCCGGTGAGACTTCTCGATAATCGTGTCACCAGAGGGTTTCTGAAATCCGTGGTGCGGGACGAGCTGCCGAGAGTTTGACCGCCGAGGAAGCGAAGACATGGAAACTCCAACGCTTGCTGGACAACCCGCCGCGAGCTCTCGGCACAGCGATGCTCTCCTGAGCCAAAGTGAGAATCCGCCGTTGCTGACCCGGAGTTCTCCTGCACGCGTCTGCTTCCTGATCGACCGGCTGGACACGGCCGGCACGGAGTCGCAGCTTCTGGCCCTGATCCGGAACCTGGACCGGTCCAGGGTCGAGCCCTTCCTCGTCCTGCTGGACGGTGAGGACGAGGCGTCCCGGACGCTGGAGCCGGCCGAATGCCCGCCGTTGCGGCTGGGGGTCAAGAAGCTGCTGGCGCCTCGTGGCGTGGCAGGCTTGCTCAGGTTCGCCCGCTTCCTTCGTGAGAAGCAGATCGACGTGCTCCAGGTCTACTTTCCGGACAGCACCTACTTCGGCGTGCTGGCGGGTCGGCTGGCCGGGGTCAAGGCCATCGTCCGAACCCGGAACAACATCAACCACTGGATGACGCCGGCTCATCGCCGGCTGGGACGGCTGGTCAACCGGTTCGTGACCGTGACGGTCTGCAACAGCCAGGCCGCGCGGGACGCGGTGCTGGCCGACGAGCGGCCCGACCCGGCCTCGGTGATCGTCATCGAGAACGGCGTCGACCTGGAGCGGTTCGCCTCCATCCCGCCGGTGAGCCCCGAGCCCGACCCTTACCGTCCCAGGTGGATTGGTATGGTGGCCAACCTCCGGCCGGTGAAGGGTGTTGACATCCTGGTCCGGGCGGCCGCGCAGGTAGTCCAGTTGCATCCCGATGTCGAGTTCCACATCGCCGGCGAGGGGCCCCAGCGCTCGGAGCTGGAGCTGCTCATCGCCGAGCTCGGCCTGAACGAACGATTCGTGCTCCACGGAAAGGTTGAGGACATCCCGGCTTTCCTGGCCTCGCTCGACGTCGCCGTGCTGTCCTCTCGGGCCGAGGGCATGCCCAACGCCGTACTCGAATACATGGCCGCGGGGAGGCCGATCGTGGCCACGGCGGTTGGGGGAACACCGGCACTGCTCCAGGACGGCGTTGACTGCCGGCTCACCCACCCGGAAAACCCCAAGGCGCTAGCGGATTGTTTGATCGAGCTTCTCAGCCAGCCGCGGGAGGCGAGCCGGCTCGCCTCGGCGGCCCGCGAGCATGTCCGGCAGAGGTACTCACGGTCAGCCGCAGTTCACCGCTTCGAGAAACTCTTCGGAGACCTCTCCCGGGGCAGCGGAGCGGACCATGGCCTGGGACCAAAGGAGGCCCCATGATCGGGATCGCAACTCCACGCCTACTCTCCTGCGAGCCAGCGCAGAGGGTCTTGACCGACATCCCTGGAACGCCCGGGATGTTCTGGGGCGACCATTCGATCTGTGTCGGCCCGAACCGACCCAGCGCCCGGGTGAGTAGGCTCCTCGGCCGGCAGCTCGCCGCCTGGCTCGCGGGGGCCCGGGTTGCCTTGCGGTTGCTGAGGCAGCGGAGCAAGTACCCCGGCGTGGTGAGTGATGGAGGAGCCAGCGGCCATCTTTTCGCTCTGTTGCAGTCGGCGATCCCGTGGGGACGAAAACCGCACGTGATGGTCGACTGCAACTGGTACAGGAAGCAAAGCCGTGCCGGACGCTGGCTGGCCCGAGTGATCAGGCGCCAGGTGGCCCGGTCCACGACTTATTTTGCCGTGTGGGCCAGCCACGAGGTGGACGACTACGCCCGGGTCTTTGACATTCCGCGTGAGAAGCTTGTCTACGTCCCCCACTACTACTCGCTGGACGGCTACGAGTTCACGGTCCGGGACCAGGGCTACATCTTCGCTGGAGGAAACGGCGATCGCGACTACAGGACGCTGGTCGAGGCAGTTCGTCCCCTGGAGATTCCCACCTGGATCGCCACCACGAACCGCGATGCGGTGAACGGGATCGACATCCCTGCGCATGTGAGGGTTGAGGGGACAACCCATGCAGGCTTCAGGCAGGGCATCGCGGCGCTCGCCTGGTGGTGATCGCCATGCAGGGGGGGCTGCTCCATTCCGGCGGGCAGCAAACCTGCCTGAATGCCATGTTCATGGGTAAACCCACCATCGCGGTCGGCCGCAAGTGGGCGATCGACCTGATCGAGGACGGGGTCGATGGCTGGATCGTCGACTATGACGATGCGGCGGCCATGCGACGCGCGGTCCTCTGGATCGTGGACAATCCGGAGGAGGCCCGGGTGATCGGCGAGCGGGCGCGATCGAAGGCCGCTGCCTTCCCGAGCCGGATAGCCATGGAAAAGGTTTATGAGCTCGCCACCCGTGGATGCTTGTGAAATGCCTGCCGCTCGCGTCCTGATGTCCAAGCCGATGAATCTCCAGATCACTCGGCTGCCCGCCGGCATCGACGTCCGCTACGACGAGTGGAAGATGGCCGCGCAGGGCCACTATTTCGGGCTGGTCAAGGACCGGAACGGGTTTTCCGCCAGGCTGATCGCGCTCAAACACATGGCGCATCTGTCTGTTGCAGCTGGGAGATACGACCTGATCATTGCCGGGAAATACGGCGAGCTCTACTCGGTTGCCCGCTGCCTGTTTCCCTGGCTCGCGCGTAAGCCCCTGATCCTGCTTGATATCGAATGGAATGTGATGCACGAGAACCGGATTCGCGCGGCCGTGAGCCGTATCGGTCACCGGATGATTGCTCGAGGAACCACGCTGTTGCGTACATTCAGCGAACTCGAACTCGAGCGGTACGCCGAATACTACGCGATCCCAAGGCATAAGTTTGTCTTTATCCCCTTCTGCGCAGGGCTTCCCGAACTTACTCCCCTTGCCGGCGACACGGCTGGGGACGCGATCTTCACGGGGGGACACCATGACCGAGACCCCGGCACCTTCTTCCAGGCCCTCAAGGACTTTCCCGCCCCGATCACAATCGCCGCGGCACCGAAGTTCTGGCCGACCGAGTTCATCTCAGACAACATGACCGTGACAGGTACGATTTCCTTCGTGCGATTTCTCGACCGAATGCGACGGTCTCGGCTGGTGGTGCTCTCCGTCAAGCCAACACCCCTTCAGTGCGTGGGAATACGAACGTATGTATACGCCATGCTGTTAGGTAAGTGCGTGATCGTGAACGACCCCGTTGGCTCCACGTCTTACATCCAACATGGGTTCAACGGACTGGTCGCTGACCCCGAAGACCCTTACAGCCTGCGAAGGGTCGTCGAGGAATACTACTTCGATCGTGAGAAACGCGAGGCCATCGAGAATAACGCAGCCGAATACGCGCACGCGAATTTCTCCGAATCCGCCTGCCTGGACCATATCCTGCGCCTGATCGAACGGGTCGGCAATGTTCGGGGCGATCTTCAGGTCAATACAAGTATAGAATGATTTATGTTCTGATAGGGTACATCTGGCTGTTCATTCACCGGCCCTTCGAGATCTGGGAGTCTCTGGGCACGTGTCGCCTAGAGCTGGTCTACGTCCTCTTTGCGGTCACGGTCTGGATTTTGTCTGGCAGGATTCGTTGGTCCGGCAACCCCCTGCATCTTGCTTACGGCGCCTTCGCTCTGGCCATGGTGATGTGCTGGGCGCTCAGCCCGTGGGCCGGTCCGTCGAACCTCGTCGTGGAAAACTATTTCAGATACCTAGTGTTCTACGTGTTGCTGGTCACATCCGTCCACGATGAGAAAGAGCTGAAGCTGATCACGGTCGGTTTTATCGGCGCGTTGTTCCTTTACATGGCGCATTCTTACCGCGAGTTCCTCTGCGGACGGTACTGGTATCGAATGGGGATCGTACGAATGATTGGGGTTGGGACAAGCATGTGCGATCCCAACTCGTTCGCTTCCACGATTGTCTATGCGATGCCGATTGCGATCTCCATCTGGTCGCTGGTCGACAGGAAGTGGTGGAAAGGAGGCATCCTGGGGTACCTTGCCCTTTCGGGCCTTTGCGTCCTGAAGACAGGGTCACGAGGCGCATTTGTGGGCCTGATCCTGTTCGCCCTCATGATGATCCTTAGGACCAAGGCGCGGGTCCGCCTTCTCGTCCTTGCTTTGGTGATAAGCCCGGCTGCCTTCATGGCCATGCCGGAGAGCCTGCAGACCCGGTTCTATACCTTGATCGACCCCTCCGTGGGCCCCAGGAATGCACAGACCTCGGCCGAGGGACGAGCTGAAGGCCTACGAAATGGCGTCATCCTTTTTCAACGGTTTCCGCTCTCCGGCTGCGGTCCAGGTTACTGGAGGCTTGCGACCGGAGGAGAGCTCGAGTCCCATATCCTCTATGGCCAGGTGATGGGAGAGATGGGATTTCTGGGCATCGTCACCTTCGGGACGATCGTCGGACTCCTTTTCTGGAACGTCCATCAGGTCAAGTCCTTCTACCGTCGGCACCCAGAGATCGAGCGGGACTTCCTTTATCGACTCGTCGATGCGATCGGCATGGCCGTCATACTTCTGCTCGTCATCGGTGCGGCCGGTCATAATCTCTACCGCTACTCATGGCTCTGGTACGGCGGGTTCCTTACCCTGGCCAGGAACTGCGTCGAGCAGAAAGAGAGGCTCGTCGGGGTGGGGGATCAACTCCGGCTGGGTCAGTGGCCAGTCGGGTAGTCCAGGCCTTACGAGATGCAGCACCGCCATGGCATCACGAGATGACCGAGCACATGTAAGCGTCACACCCGGAGCGCCAGGATCAAGAACTTTGAGGCCCTTGACGCTTGTTGAGCAGCGAATCATCGGCCGAAACCCTCGACCAGGTCTCAGGTCGCGATGAGCTCAGGGGATCGGACGGCTCGAATCTGCTGGAGCGGGCTTTCGGATCAGCTTCTCTCCTTTCCTCCCCACCCTCGGCCTCCACTCGCTCGCGGGAGGAGGAGCGGCTACCACAGAAAGCGCGGACGGGACCGCAGCCTCGACCCCTAGGAGTCTGTCCGAGTATTGCCTTTTGGAGTTGGGATTCGAATAATCCGCTGGCGAACGGCTTGCAGACCCCGGATTCGGCGAGATTGTGGCATGAGCAAGACCTATCGCGAGTGGTCGCCCGACCAGGCGTATATGTTTCCGCCCTCCCCACGGGACTGGCTGCCTGAAGACGACTTGGTCTACTTCATGATGGAAACCGTTGCCACGCTCGACCTGACCCCCATCTTCGCGTATTACGAGCGTGAATTGCGGGGTCAGCCGCCATTTCACCCGAGGATGATGGTTGCGCTGCTGCTGTACTGCTACGCCACGGGCACGCGTTCGTCGCGAAAAATCATGCGTCGCTGCCACACCGACGTCGCTTGCCGGATCATCGTCGGTGAGGACGTGCCCGACTTCCGTACCATCAGCGACTTTCGCAAAGTCCACCGGGCTCGATTGGAAGCCCTGTTCCTCGAAGTACTCAAGCTGTGTGCCCTGGCCGGGTTGACCCGGGTTGGGACGATTGCCTTGGACGGCACCAAGATCAAGGCTAAGTCACTGGCACCAAATAAGTTGTTCATTTGCAGCCGACCCGGTGAGGCCAGATTGTGTAGTTCCATTGCGGTAGCACAGAGCGAGGTCTCAACCGGATCGCTGCCCTTTCTTCACGGGTCACTTTCGCCCCCTTCTTGTACTCCGTTCGATCCAGTCGGGCTCGACAGTGGAATCCTGTGGCCGACCGAGTCCGGCGGATGTACTTCAGCATCGTCTCGTAGTTGACCAGCGGCTCCCCGGCCCAATTCTCGCTGATCAGGCTGAACATCCGGTGCTCGATCGGGTTCCACTTCGAGGCCCCCGGCGGGTAGTGGGTCACGGTGATGATCAACCTGAACTCATCGGCGAAGCCTTGCAAGCCCGCCTTCCAGGCGAGCCTCCGATTCCCGTTGGCCCCGCCACAATCCGCCTCGATGAGCAACCGTCGGACGTCGAGGTAGGCCGCTCGCCCCACGGCGAGCCACCAGCGGCGGATGGCGGCGACGGCGAAGGCGGCGGTCTCATGCGACGTGCCGATCACCACATACCCGGCGTTGTGACCGACGTCGTAGATCCCGTAGGGGATGCCCCGCCCCGAGGCGTCCTTGGCGAAGTCGTGATCGAGCACGTCTCGGTCGGTCTTCCGCCAGCAACGGCCCGGGTTCTTGAAGTTGCCCACCAGTTCCTTCTTCTTGGTATCCACGCTGATGACCGGCAGGCCGTGCGTGAGATACCACCGGCGGATGCGGGTCAGGTAGCGGAACTGCCGGTCCCGGTCGGGGCGGTGCGTCCCGGCCAGACGTTTCCGGTTGGTCCGCAGCGAATAGTCGTGCTGGTGGAGCAACCGGGCGACAGTCTTTCGACTGACGGTGATCCCCCGACGCCGTAGAGCGGCACACAGCTTCCGGGTCGATTTATGCGTCCACTTCAGGGCCGTCATCGGGTCGCCTGCGGTCGCATCTTGGAGCAACTGATCCAACGCGTCCACGAGGTCGGGAAGTTTTTTTTTCGACCCGCTTGCGGCCCCCGCCCGGCTTCCGAGTGCGGGAGGTGTCGATACCCTCCGGTTGCAGGAATTCCCTCTGCCCCCGGTGGACCGTCGTGCGACTCAACCCGGTGATGACCGCCAACCGTGCGATCCCTCCCCGACCATAAACCGACGCCCAGAATCCGGCGAACAGCCGCCGCCACTTCTCATCCAGAATGGCGATCAGTTGATTGATGGCCCGATGCTCCTCGATGATGTCGCTTGGCCGACCTCGTTGGCAATCGGGGCAACGGCAGACATAGACGGCTCGGTGATGGGGCTTGGACTCCATGGCTCACCCCCGTCGTTTGAGCGAAAGGAGGCAAGCCGATTGTAACACCAAACGACCAACTTATTTGGTGCCAGTCCCTAACGCTTCGCGGCACAAGGCGATGAGCTACAACCGCATGAAGGAGGAGGAGAAACGGCTGGAGGAGGAAATTGCCCGACTCCTGGCCGAGGCCGAAGCGACCGACGCGGCCGAGGATGACGCGCTGGGTCGAGACCGTAGTGGAGACGAACTTCCGGAAGAGTTGAAGCGACGAGCAAGTCGCTTGGCCAAGATCAAGGAGGCGAAGGCCCTGCTCGAAGAACGGGCACGGACCGAAGCGGAAGCGGAGGCAGCCCGACGCGTGGCGGAAGGCAAGGCACCACCGGCCAAACCACCAGGAGAGGCAGTTCCCGAGCCCAAGGACCAGATCAACTTCACCGACCCCGAATCGCGGATCATGAAAGCCTCGAACAAGGGCTGGGATCAAAGCGGCAACGCACAGGCGGTGGCCAACGAGAACCAGATCATATTGGCCGCTGACGTGACCGATCAGGCCAACGACAAGCGCCAGGCGGTGCCGATGGTCGACCAGACTTTGGAGAACCTGAAGGCTGCCGGTGTGGAGCAAGCGATCGGATCTGCGGTGATCGACTCGGGCTACTACAGTGAAGCCAACGCCTCGGCCTTGGAGCAGCGAGACATCGACCCCTACATCGCGACCGAGAGATTGAAACACAACGAGGAGATCCCGCCCGTGCCGCGTGGCCGCATCCCCCAAAGCCTGTCGGCCAAGCAACGGATGGCGAGGAAACTGCGGACCAAGAAAGGCCGGGACGTGTATGCCAAGCGGAAGGGGATCATCGAGCCGATCTTTGGTCAGATAAAACAGGTGCTGGGATTCCGCCAGTTCTCGATGCGTGGCCTGGTGGCGATGCGTGGCGAATGGCGGTTGATGTGCATGGTGCACAACCTTCTGAAGCTGTGGCGGCAAGCTCAGGGGCGCGGCGGCAGGCTAATTGACGCCGCCGAACGGCCAAAATCGACCGTCCGCGACCGAAATGGAGTGCTCCGAGGCTACCAGGACCCTGGACGATTGCCGATCGGAAGCACCAAAAGGAAAGAGAGCCTCTGAGCCAAGATATCAAGCCAATTCCGTCAAAGGGTGATAAACAGACAGACTCCTAGTAGCACAGCGCCACTTGCCACTTGTAGCCGCGTTTGATATCCTCCGTAACTCGTTGCAGGAGCACCTGATACAAGGAGTTACGGATGACTCCGGACCAAATCCTCTCGTTAGGCCCACAACTCGCCGATTTTCTGGATGAGTTCGCTGATTGCTTTGCACGTTCCGAGCCTCGCGGCCACTTGGCCAGCTATGTCCGTGGTCAGCTGTCCGATTTGCCGCGGAAGAGTGTACAGCCCATCGCCGATTTCACTGGCACGCCGCGACGTACCTTGCAGGAGTTCCTCAGCTGGTCGGAGTGGGACCACTCGTTGGTGCGCGACCGAGTTCAGGCCATCGTAGCACGCGACCACGCCGATCGTTACGCGATCGGTATCCTCGATGACTCGGGTCATCCCAAGTCTGGCAACAAGACCGCTTGCGTCCAGAGGCAGTGGTGTGGCAACACTGGCAAGCTCGACAATTGCGTAGTCACTGTCCACCTTGCTTACACCACCTATGACACCCGGTTCCGCGCGATGCTTGACAGCGCCTTGTTCCTCCCCGAGAAGGGCTGGGATGATCCCGATCGCCGCAAGGAGGCTGGTATACCTGCTGATCTGACCTATCAGCCCAAGTGGCAGATCGCCCTGGATCTGCTCGATCGCGCACGGAGCAACGGCGTGGTCTTCGGCTGGATCACGGCTGACGAATGGTATTCGACTTCGAGCGAGTTTCTATCCGGGTTGGAGGCACGGGGTCAGCGTTACGTGGTTGAGGTCCGCAAGAGTTTTCGTGGTTGGTTGTACGACCCGCACCAGTTCCCCTCAGCCCGGCGGAGCACTGTGGAGAACCTGTGTTCATTCTCAGCTCCGATGATGCGACAACCCTGGCAACGAGTCTACGTGAAGGACACCGACAAGGGGCCCATGGTCTGGGAGATCAAGTATGCACCGTTCTGGCTGTCGCGGGACGGTCACGTCTTGGGAGCGTACTGGCTGATTTACGCCCGTAACCTGGCGGACACCGATGAGGTCAAGTACTTCTTGTCCAATGCAAGTCCGGGCACCCCACTGGAACCGATAGTCCACGTGGCGTTCGCGCGGTGGCCGGTTGAGCGTTGCTTGGAGGATGAGAAGGATGAACTGGGACTGAGTCACTTCGAGGTTCGGAAATATGACTCGATCATGAGGCATTTGAGCGTGACTCAAGTAAGCCACCTGTTTCTTGCCCGCCAGACAAAGCGGCTACGGGGGGAAAAATCTGGAGATCACGTTGTGCCAGGTCCGAACGGCCGCCAACGTATTGGTGGACGTGTTGTCTCTTCCGAAGCGGGCTCGCATCGAACGGTTGGAAAAGGCATCGAGGAATCTCAGACAGACTCAGGACCAGAACTCTCGCGCTCGAAGATCCCACACAAAAACCAGTCTGCTGAGGCTCAAGAGCCAAGGCATTCGCTTGGAAGAACTCCCCTGCTGCATCCCACCGTGAATTGGCAAGTATGCTGTCGTACTAGCATTCTGGTTCTGTAATGAGATCAGAAAACTTAACCGGGCCTGCACGAGCCGCGACTGCTAGAACCGAGCGGTCCTGTTCCGCGTACATGAGGCAGCCGACATGAGTCGCACGCAAGAATTCGATGCACTCAGAGGTATGGCCGCCTTATCGGTCGTCGCCTTCCACTCGAGTACGTCCGTGTTCTTCTTCGGCTGGTCTGCCGTCGATTTCTTCTTCGTGATCTCCGGCTTCCTGATCACGTCAATCATCCTTTCGCAGTGCGGAAAGGGCGGTTTCCTCACGAAGTTCTATATCAGGCGAACATTGCGCATCTGGCCAATTTACTACATAAGCCTGATCGGTCTGGTCGCTGTGAACAGCATGCTTGCGAAACCCGCGCCGCTGGATGCTCTGCCCTACTTCTCAACGTACACCCAGTACGTGCAGTGTTACTGGTCGGGCCAAGTCCCCGCGTTCCCTTGGTATTTCTGCCACACCTGGACGGTCGCCTTGGAAGAGCAGTTCTACCTGCTCTGGCCCTTGATCGTCCCGCGCGTGGGCCGACGAGGAGTTATTGCCCTGAGCATTGGAATGGTCTTGCTGTCCGTGGGAGCCCGAGCGCAAGGGTGCTCCACGAGAATTCTCTTGGGGCGTGCCGACGGTTTCGCGTTGGGGGCATTGCTGGCTGCTTGCGTCTCGGACGCCGATCTGCCTCGGCGCCGGGAGAGAGCGTTCGAGGCCTTATTCGCTGGCCTGGGGTTTGCTGCCTTCCTCTACCTGGCGGCCGGAGTCTTGCTCAAGGGTGGCCCCGCCTTCCTGGGTCCGGAGATGGCCTGGCCGGGCATGACCCTGCTGGCCCTGAACCTGCTTTTTTTCGCCGTCGTGGGACTGGTCTTCATGAGGGCCGGCCATCCCCTCCTCATGCCGCTTAGAATCTCCTGGCTTGTGTACCTGGGTCAGATAAGTTACGGCATCTATCTTTACCATTTTCTGATCTTTGCCGCCCTGTCGGGTGTTTGCGACATGTATGGTCTCGGAAACGGCCCGGCAGTCAAGATCGTCCGCTGGATTCTGCTGATCGCCGTGCCGACGATCTCCTGGGAAATGCTCGAAAAACCGATCCTGTCACTCAAGGATCGCTTTGCGGGATATACCGAGTCGCAGGTTCACGATCCGCTCAGGAATTCGAAGTGTGCAGATTGCGGTAGGAACGCCAGGTCGGTGACCGGAACGTGCCATCTCGTCAGGACGGCCGTGGCCGCAACGAGCCGACGTAACCAAGATCGCCCAGCGTTCGCCCTCCACGGTCCCCAGCCGAATCTCAGCAGCCCAACGTCGAGCCTCACAGTCACGGAGAGCATCGAGGTGGCCGGCGAAGATGATTCCTTGACATCCGGGCGCATTTTTCCATCCACGATCGGACCGACCAGGGCCACCTTGCCCTGTCTTGCCTAGAGCCGCAGGAAGGAATGAAGACCTTGCGATTGATGAAGGACACGACCACCGGCGTAAGGTGGTGGCTCAGACGGGCGAAGCCACCAACCCCGGGCGTCAGCCCGATCACCGGGCTGCGGATCGCACTGACGTGCGAGGCTGGTGGGCCTTGCCTCCGTTTGAAACGACGCACTGACGTACGTGGTCACCCCGCGTGTCGGGGGAATCGCTTTTCACTGGTTGCTCATTCTTTCGGTCAGCTCTTAATAGAGTAAGGGCCAGATCTCTTGAGCATCATCAGACGCATCGCCAAGACGACCCTGAGAGGTCTGGACAAAACCTGGATCAATGTGCTCGATGGAATTCCAGCACCCATTGCAGACCCGCTCGATGGGAGACTGGAACACCTCGCCCTCGCGCTTCGGTCGGTTGCCACGGACTGGGACATCGAGCCGATGAAAGGGATGCGCTGCTCCCGGTCGCTCTGGCTGGGGCATGCGGCCTTCGCGCATTCCCTGGTCCTTTACCGAAAGCCGAAAGTTATCGTTGACCTGGGCGTTTTCCAGGGGTGCTCAACCTTCGCGATGGGGCTGGCCTTGAAACGGCTTGGTTCAGGCCGGATCTACGCCGTGGATTGCTGGGAGGGAGATGAGCACGCCGGGCATTATGGAGAGGAACTCTATCGCAAGTTTCTCGAGGAACGAACCGCCCTTGGTTTGGAGGAGTATGTCGTTCCCATGAGAATGTTTTTTTCCGAGGCGGCCGGGTCGATCGACGGTCCTGTTGATCTACTCCATGTTGATGGGCTACACACCCTCAGGGCGGCCTCGGATGACTTCCGACTCTTCCGGGATCGTCTCACTCCGGGCGCGGTTGTCTTGTTCCACGACGTTTACAACAATGAATTTCCTGGTCTCAGAGTCCTGTGGAAACTGCTCTCGTGGTACTACAGGTCGTACCGGCTGAACCACTCGTCGGGGCTCGGCCTGATCCTGGCACGTGGTGGCGATCGGAGCCTGGGTTTGCCACGCGGCCTGCACGTTCATGAGCGGATTCGTGTCATACGCCAGCGGATCGCCGAGAATCTTCCGCTGGAACAGACCTGACTCCCGATGGGTGAATTCACATCGACCCAAGCATAGCCCTCGTCTCTGCTCCAGAACAACGGACCTCGTTTCCCCAATTATCCTCGTTGCTGCAAGATCATGGAAACGCCCCAAGCAAACCGCAACTTCAAGCTGACGACCAACGTCGTTGCAAATATGCTTGGTTTTATAGCTCGTGTTGTGATCACGTTCTTGTTGACTCCGATACTGATTCGCGGACTGGGCGACCAGCGATACGGCATCTGGTCCTTGGTGGAATCGGTCCTGGCCTACCTTTCGCTGTTCGACCTGGGGATCGTGGCGTCGCTGGTACGCTACGCGGCCCGATACCAGGCTCAGCAGGACTGGAAGAACTTCAATCGCATCGTCAACACCTGTTTCCTGCTAAATCTCGGCATCGGCATGTTAGTGCTGATCGTGACCGCGGTGCTGGCCTTTGCGTGGCCACCTCCCTCAGGCGTCCCGGATGCCCAGGTGTACGAGTTTCGCCTGCTTCTTTTGCTCTTCGGCGCCAGTCTGGCGATCCGGTTCCCACTGGGCTCATTTGCTGGCCTGCTTGACAGCCTGGGGCGGTACCCGGCCAAAGTCTCTATCCGGACCTTCTGGTCCGTGGTCTCGGCAGTGTTGCTGATCCTGTCCGTTAGAGCGGGGCATGGCCTTTTGACGGTTGGCGTTATCCTCACTTCATGTTACTCGCTGGAGGGTATCACGCTCGCCCTGATGGCCTGGCATTCTTGTCCACAACTGAGGGTTTCGCCCTTCTTTGCCGACATGTCGACGTTTCGATTGATACGAGGTTACAGCGTTTTCTCTTTCCTGGCGATGATCGCGGGGCGGATCTCGTTCCAGACCGACGCCATCGTGATCGGCGCTTTTCTGGCTCCTCAATTCATCACGCCCTTCGCAATCGCGTCTCGCCTGGTCGAGTTCGGGAAGGATGCCTTCCGATCCATATCAGTACCTTTCTTTCCCGTTATCAGTTCCCTCGAAGGAATGAAAGATGAGGCGGCGATTCATCGGCTTTTCCTCTCGGGCTCGCGATCGCTCTTCTGGTCGGCCTTGCCAATTGAGGTGGGATTTCTAGTCCTTGGCAGGGACTTTCTCCAATTATGGGTCGGCCAGGACCACGTGGATTCGGCATACCCTATTTTGGTCGTTCTATCAGTGCCAGTGGTCTCCTCCGTCGCTCAACTTGTTGCGGCTAAGGTGCTTTACGGCATGGGAAATCTCCGGTCTTTGACGATCGTCCTTCTCCTCGAGGCTTTGGTTAACCTGGGGCTCAGCATCGCGCTTGTGCGGAACTGGGGGATCCTCGGAGTGGCCGTGGGGACCGCCGTCCCAAACTTGATCGCAAATGTCGTGGTCATCGTCATAGTCTGCAGGTTACTTCATGTCGACTTACGAGAATATGTGTTGTCTGTCTGCACGAAGCCTCTTATTCTGGGCTGTATCCTTGCGTCGTTGTGGATCGTCTCTCGGAATCTACTAGAGGTGACCAGTTACGGCCGGTTTATCGTCTTGGGCTCCGTCGGATCGATAGCCTATGGAGTGCTGGCAATCTGTATCGAATGCGGGCCGAGGCGAACAGGTGCATGGATCAGAAGAGCATGCTTCAACTCCATGTGAAGAGCGTGGTGTCGCAGTTCGAGAAAGAGAAGAATCTGACTTTCACGCTCAGGCCAAGAGTATTGCTCGTTAGACGAAAACCGCTCCCTCTCGCGAGGGGTGAAGGGGGGGTTGTGAAGAGGCCGCTGCTTCCGGACTCGCCGAGGGAACCCCCTGTCCCCCCCCCCCTTCGCGAGGGGTCAGCTCGAGACTCTTGTCGCATGACACCTGGATCTCAAGCTCTTCGGCCAGGCTGGATCAGTGGACTCCTAACACGTTCAGTCCGATCCACTACCTGCGATCTTGTCAGCCGGTTTTTCTACACTGAATAGCTCGAATTCGCTCGCTGCGAACTGCGCAAGACCCTCAACGTTCCCCGATAAAAGTAGGTGCATTGCGCGGTCAATCTGGTCATCCGCCCAGCCCCACCATGCCAACCGCTCAAGGAGTTCGATGGTCTCATCGGGGAAACGCTTTGCCAAGAGCTTCGCGGGGTTCCCAGCAACGATCGCATACGGAGGGACATCTTTGGTCACGACAGAGCGAGCGCCGACGGCTGCCCCGTTGCTGATCCGCACCCCCGACAGGATCGTCGCACCGTAGCCAATCCAAACGTCATTGCCGACGATTACGTCGCCTTTTGTTCTCGGATGGCCGGTTATTCCCTTCGCGCTGTCGCGGAAGTCCGAGAAGGGGTAGGTAGTAATCCAATCGGTCCGATGATCTCCGCCGAGAAAGATGGTGACCTCATCACTGATCGAACAGAACGCACCGATTCTCAGAGTGGCATCCTGCCGCCAGAACAGTACTCTCGGTTCGCCGTAGGTGCCTCGGCCGACTGGAAAATTGTCCTTGATCGATTTCTGTCTGTGCAGTCCATAGCGGACCAAAATGCGACGTAGGAAAGTACGCATTGATCGATTTGGGCTCCGCTTGGATAAACCAACCTCTCGGCGGTTCGGTCGCCTTCTACCTTCTCTTTGGAAGCGTAGCCGCTCCTCACAGACCGTTCAAGTCCATGCCGAGCGCTCGTTGAGGGGTCAAGATATGCCGTCGCTCCCCCGTGGACCAGTCTGGTTATTCTACTGTCTTCCTCGCTACCTCTTCGACATGAGGCATCGAGACTCTTGAACGTCAGGGAGTTTCGCTCTGCTGAAGGTAGCCATGATGTAAATCGATGCTATTGTCATGAGCATTCGTCAGAAGTTCATTCGAAATCTTGCTGCTCCCGCTCACGCACACTGGGAGGGTGACTGGGCCCGGTTCGGCTACTTGCGCGAGTTTGAGCGAACGCAGTTCCTGCCGCTCTCCGAGATCCACGCGTTGCAACTCGAGCGTCTGCAATCACTCCTCGAACATGCCTATCGGCAGTGCCCGTTCTATCGCGAGGCTTTCGACCGCAACGGACTGACTCCCGGAGACCTGAAGACCCTTCAGGATCTTCACGCCTTTCCGATCCTGGAGAAAAACGACATCCAGAACCAAGGGGATCGGATGGTTGCCCGGAACTGGCCTCGCGACGACCTGATCGCCAACTACACGGGGGGCTCCACCGGGGCTCCCCTCTCCTTTTACCTGAGCCATGACCGGCGACGATCCCGATGGGCGGCGACGATCAGGCACAACCGCTGGGCAGGATGGGATATCGGGGACAAGGTCGCTTACTTCTGGGGAGCCTTGAACGACGTTCCCATGAACACGACCCGGCAACACCTGCGTCAAATCCTACTCGAACCTCAGATCTTCTTGAACACAGCCAAGTTGACCGAGGAGACGCTCCACGAGTTCAACTCGGCGATGAAACGGTTCCGGCCCAGGGTCGTGCTTGCCTATTCCCGGTCGGCAGTCCTGTTCGCTCGGTACCTCCAGGCGCGTGGTCTATCGGCCTATCAGCCTAGCGCGATCGTCACTACCGCCGAGGTCCTGGAACCGGAGGACCGCAGCATTATTGAAGGGGTTTTCGGGTGCCCCGTCTTCAACCGCTATGGGTGCCGCGAGGTCAGCGTGATCGCCTCGGAATGCGCCGCTCACAACGGCCTGCACGTCATGGCCGAGGGACTTTACCTCGAGACCGTGAGCGGAGGAAAGCCCGCCGGGCCGGGTGAGACCGGTGAGATCCTTGTGACCGACCTCATGAACCTGGCGATGCCATTGATACGATATCGCATTGGTGACGTGGGATCCTTCGCGCAGGGCTCCTGCGCGTGTGGCCGTAGTTTGCCCCGGTTAGCTCACGTGCAGGGCCGCGCGACCGATTTCCTTGTCGCTCGCGACGGACATCTGGTCTCGGGACCTTTCTTGACTCTGGCAGCCGTCGGGAAACGGCCCAGTCTGGGCCAGCTCCAAATTCACCAGGACACGATCGGTCAGGTCAAGTTCCGGATCGTCAGAGGCCCTCGGTTTCAGGATCCCGCGGACCTGGATTTTCTCCGTGAAGTGGCCCAAGAATACCTGGGCGCGGAAACGAAGGTCGAGTGGGAGTTCGTGGACGAAATCCCTTCCACGCCGTCGGGTAAATTCCTCTTCTGCCGCTCTTCGGTCACACCCGGGTTCCTGAATGCGCCCACGACCCGGGGCGAGGGGCATGAGGAGAGCTCGCAATCGCAGGCCGAGGCATGACGAATGATTCGATTGGGGCCGATGCTCGGACATTTCCTGACATAACCATCGAGCAGTCGTCGAGATTCGATCCCACGGTACCGGAAGGGTTCCCCATTCGCACCCCTAAAGGTCTAACCCTCATGAGCGCTAAGAAACTATCTCAAAACCCAGCTCGGATCCCTTGTTTTCCGCCATCTTGCCCCGGTTTTGGGATATTACAAAGTCAGGCTAGGCCCAATTGGGCAATCACATGACCAAACGGCCGCTCCCTCTCTGTTACTTGCTGGATTGCCCAGGCCAGCGTCGCGTGCAGGTTCTCCCGGAGCATTGCTCGACAGGCTTCGCCGATTGTCGTCAGTCGATGGAGCGCCCACTCACGCGCACAGCTCTGCCGCAACTGGCTCATCAAGAGACTATACGCCAGCATGACCAGATACATGTGCCGGGTCTGGCCCTGGGCATCACGCAGCTGACAGTCGCCGAGGCCGAGTTGTTGCTTACCGTCCCGATGAAAGGTCTCCGTACCTGTCCAGCGATGCCGGTACACCCGCACGATCCGACTCACTTCCCAGGTGATCCGATTGGTCACCAAGATCTTGCGGGGTTGGTCATCGTTCCTATACCGCCAGAGAATCACAATCCGAGCCTTGTGCTTCACGTCGGGGATCCGCACGGTCACTGTGAAGTACCACTGCCGTTTGTCACCGATGCGCATCTCCTTGCGGTCAGTCGCCGAGATCGAGGCTGCCAGGTCCCTGGCCTTGATGATCTAGTCCCTTCCACTCCAGCTTGCGGTTGCTCTTGAGGTCGCCGACGTAGCCCCGAGGCCGTCCCAAGCGATCCTGCTTGCCGTGAATGTGATTGAGGATCTCGGCACAGGTGAAGTACGAGTCCATCGCGAAGTCGCCGGGAATCTGGCTCTCACAAACCCAGTCGATCAGTTCACAGCACAATACAGTGTGGTTGCGGAACGGCTCTTTCAGGGCCTCACATACCTCCTTCTTGCGGAAGAGCCGGAACTCGAGGGGATAATGCTTGCCGCTGGTGCCGACATAGCTGGCGAAGAGGTAGTCCTGAGCAATCTTGTTCCGTTCTTCGGCGTGGTCCCAGTACCATCCGGCGTCGGGGATCAGCAAGCCATCACGATCGATCAGGGTGTTGTCGATCGGGATGACCCCCTGGTCGCTGTACCGAGTAGAGGGATCTTTCTGGAGTTCATCCAGCCGTCGTTGGTTGAGGGCTCCGGCGTCCCACTGGGCATCGGTGAGGAATCGGTTGAGGCAGGATTGGTCTGTGGTCTCGGCGAATTCGCGGTTGATCCCGAGCACCGTCTTACGCTCGGCCACCATCAGTCCCGTGAGGTACTCAGCGAAGTGTCGCCGCTGGCATTCGTTGGACGAAGAGACCACCGTACTGGGCCAAGGCGTCCTGCACGACCTGGGGAAATTCGATGATTCCTGGCATGAGCAGATGCTCCACAGTCCATTTCGCCAGGCTAAAAACGGTCAAAACCGGCTCCATCTTCCCCATTTTTACACAGGCTGCCGTGAGTTTGCAAAGAAAGTTTCTAAGTCGAAAGTCAGCGTGGTGATCGCCACATACAACTACGCCCAATATGTCGCCAGCTCGATCAAGTCTGTTCTCGACCAGACATTCGGCGACCTCGAGGTCATCGTCGTGGACGATGGCTCGAAGGATCATACCGAGGCGGTCGTTAGACCCTTCCTGGAAGATGATCGCGTTCGCTATGTGAAGACCGAGAACCGGCGGCAGCCGGCCGCGAAGAACACCGGTATCGAGTTGAGTCGTGCTCCGCTCGTGGCCTTTCTCGACGCCGATGATCTCTGGCTCCCGACCAAAGTGGCCAAGCAGGTTGCTGTCTATGAAGCCGATCCCGACCTTGGGGTCGTGTATTGCCGCCGTTGCCTGATGGACCCAGAGGGACAAGAGGTAGAATTCACCCAGCCGGTCCTCTACAGGGGGCCGGTGTTGGAGAGCATTTTTGAGGATAACTTCATCTGTTTCTCCTCGGCCATAGTCTCCCAGCGGGTCTTCGAGCTGGTTGGACTCTTCGACGAACGCAGGCGGCAAAACTCCGACTATGATCTCTGGGTCCGAGCGGCCCTTCACTTCCGATTCGATTACGTTGATGAGCCCCTGGTCTGGTATCGTCAGGGCCATGCCAGCCTGAAGCAAGGGGCAGAGACACTCTTGAGGTCCACCCTTGAGATCAGAAGCGAGTTCCTCGATCTGCATGGTGGCAGGGCCTTGCTGAGCCCTCGGCTCATTCGAAGGGCCAACGCATTGATCTATAACAACCTGGGATTGGCGATTCGCCGCTCCCGGCCGCTCCACGCCTTAACGCTTTTCGCCAGGTCAATCGCCATACATCCAGCCTCCCCGGAGCCCTGGCTGGGGATCGTCGGCATCATCCCGTTCTCAGAGCCCGTACGCCGCCCGATCCGACGGCTGCTCGGTAGGCGAGTCAACTTCAAGCCTCGCAGGACCGGTCGCTCCCTCGCCATTGGCCTCCGGCCTTCGTCTGGCCAAGTGGCAGTGCAGGTCGGCGACGGCGCCCCGCTCGAAGCCCAGCCCCGGGCCACATCGGCGGGGGGGTAAGCCTGGGGTCGGGGAGATGGACGTCTCGACCTTGAAGCTCAACTCCCGCAATTGAGTCGCTGGTTAAGCCTGCGGCAAGACCCTGAAACTCGGACGGCAATCCACATGAAATTCGGCTATTTGGGCGAGGCGGTGTGGCGCGGAGGAAGCAACCGCAGATTCAGGACGCAAGGAGACCGAGCGGGTGAAAGTTGGGGCTGCTCAGCCGGCGACCTGGAACTTTCCCTGAGAGTCGAGGGCTGGAAGTTCCAGACCAGCGGGTCGGGTCGGGTTGTGGCACTGGTCCGAGGATACGCCTTCGATCCCGTCCACGCTGGGCCCCGGGATCCCGAAGCCGCGGCGGCGACAATCCTGAGTCGCTACCTGAAGTGCGGGGAACTGCCGATCGACCGATGGGACGGGAGCTTTACGGTGATCCTCGCCGATGGTGAGGCCGGTCAGTTGATCCTGCAGCGAAACGTCGTAGGGTCCGGGTTTACCTACTACACGGAGACCCCATATGGGCTGGCGTTCGGAAGCAACCTGGCGGACCTGGTGAGGTGGTCTGGCCGGCAGGCGCAGTGAACCAGCTTGCTTTGCCGGCTTATTTCCTTTATCGCTTCGTGCCCGGCCGCGAGACACTATTTGCGGACGTGTACCGGCTAATGCCGGGCGAGCGCGTCATTTACGGCTCGGAGGGCATTCAGCGGACGCAGAGACAGACGATCGGGGATCTGAGGGGGCCGGATTGGGTTCGGAATGATGCGGTGGAACTCGTGGACGCCAGGATCGCGCAAATCCTCGGCGACTATGCGGCGCTCCATCCCGGTGCGGTGAACCTACTCTCTGGAGGGGTGGACAGTTCTCTGATCCAGGTCCACTGGAATCATCAATGCGCGAAAAGCGGCAGCGATCCGGAGAGCTATGCCGTCCACCTCGATCATCCCAAGACACGGATGGACGCGGAATATGCCCTGACGGCCGCGGCAGCATTCGGGGTACGACATCACCCTGTCTTTGCCGACCAACCCCCCGCGACGTACCTGACGGAGACCATCGCCGGAACAGGCGAACCTCCCAACCACGTGCAGTCCATCTATTTCCGGTACCTTGCCCGGACCGTGGCCCGCGCAGGGATTGAGGCTGCCCTATGCGGTGAGGGAGCCGACAGCCTGTTCGGAGTCGGGTTGACCGCGAGCATCCAGCGGGCGACTCGACTTGGAAAAAAGGTTCCGTCACGATGGTTGAGGGAAATGTGTGCCAAGCTGGCATTCCGTTGTGGGCGGCCCGTGGCTGGCTGGCGATCTGAGGATGGTCGATCTCCTCGAGGACAAGCACCACCTGGACAATCCAGTCAACCAGGTCGCGATGTTCACGGATACCAGTTCCGTGGCTCATTGCTTTGGCGCTGACGCGACGCGAGCAGGATCTGCCTACCGTAGGAAGCTCCTCGAACTGTACGAGATTGGGGACGATCTGATCGAGCAGACCAACTTCGCCGGCTTCCTCGGCGAAGCTGTCGACAGCGGCTCCTTCTGGTCAACTCTTTTCAACCTTGAAGGGTGCGAATTGCTCTGTCCTTACCTCGATTCTCGGATCATCAGGCTCGCCGTCAACATCCACCCAGAGGACCGCTTTCCTTACGGAAAACCCAAGGACCTGCTGAAGCGTGCCTTGAAGCGACATTCGCCCGCTGAGCTCGTGGATCGTCCAAAACGCGGTTTCGGGCA
Organism: uncultured Planctomycetaceae bacterium; assembly: GCA_963816015.1. Taxonomy (GTDB): domain Bacteria; phylum Planctomycetota; class Planctomycetia; order Isosphaerales; family Isosphaeraceae; genus Aquisphaera. The sequence continues at coordinate 82,525 of CAWFJM010000024.1, forward strand.
ACCCATTTTCGAATGGATGGCCCCCGGGGGCGCACTTTGGCCGCTCGTCGATCAAATCGGCGAATACGATTTCCTGGATCGCGGGGACGCGGCTGCCGTTCGCCGTAAGCCTAACTGGTTTCTCTACAGCCTTCTGTGCTTCGATCTGTGGCACAAGATATTCATCGAAAAAAGCTTCCCCAGATGAGTCGGGCCGGCATCGCTGTCACCGCTGCAGGCCGAACCCCGCGAGCAATCCGATGCGCTTCAGAACATCAATGGGCCGCAGCGTCTCGCGTCCCGGCTGCAGCGAGTCGAATTGTATTGCCGCAGGTTGGAAAAACCTGAGAACTCGTGTACATGCTTCGTGCTCGGGTGTGGCCCCGTGGGTCTCCATCGGCGCCTTTTTATGTGGGGTCTGGTCAGGCTGCCCGTTATCGGGGACTCCGGCCAGGCCGGCGACAGGAAGCCAGGAGCACCTTCTACAGTGGCCCGCGAGGGAGCAATCGGACCGGCGACGGCTCGTTCCGCCGGCCCCTGGCAGGTGCTGCACTCTCCCCACGATTCTCACTGCACGACGACCTGCACGCTCTGATCGCCAGACAGGGTGAGTGACTGTACGCCCGATTTGGTTCCCGATTTCGCCCGGACCGTCAAGCCGCTCGTGGATGTTACTGTCGGACTGGAATCATTGCCGTTCTGAAGCACGGTGCAGGTTCTCGTGAGCAAGGGAATGACGCCGATCATTCCATCACTGCCAGTGGCCCCGGAGTAAACCATGTTTCCGTTCTGGCCGGTGATCGACACGGCTGCTCCGTTTACTGGGTTGCCAGAGGCATCGACCACGGTGACGCTCAGGGTATAGCCAAACGAGATGTCCTTTGCCATGGTTCCCTTGAACGTCACGGTCGAGGTCGCCCCATTGGCATACTGGGTATCGATCATCCGTACGTTCGTCACGGTATTCTGGTAGTCTCCTATCACAATGCTGTTGTAGAGCCCGGCCGCCCCGTCGCTCGACTTCTTGATCGTGTTGCCGATCATGGTGATGCCTCGCTGGGTGTACTGCGAGCTATCCTTGTCACCGATATTGAACGGGGTCACGTTGCTTTCGAGCGTATTCCCTTGAAAAATGATCCCGGTTCCCGCTCCGAACCCCGCGAGCTTCAGTCCGTAGGCGCCATACCCGGAACCGGTGACAATACCCTTGAATGTATTGTTCGCGATCAGGTCGATTGCACCGTTTATGTGGCCATCGTCGTTACACGCAGAGATTCTCGCTCCCGCAGCACCCAGCATGTATCCCGGGCCAGTGATGGCCGTGAACGTATTATGGGCAAACTTGATGTTTGACCAAGTGCCGGAAGTAGGGTAATTCCGGACTCGTAGAGCGATTGCGGTCGACGTATTCCCGTACTCGAGATTGGGCGTCAGCTGCGACGTGACGGTGTTGTCGTGGATGAACCGTTGGTGTCTGTGCCATTATTGACGGTATCCAGGAAGATGCCGAGGTCGTTGACCTGTGTGACCGTGTTCAGGCCAAGAAGGCCGGTCAGAAATCGTTGGGACCAGCAAATCCGAGCAGGGAGGTGTGACTGGAAGCACGCGTGTATGCCGTCGAGGGCGAGCGGGAGTTCAACAGGACCGCAATTCAAGCGACTTGTACACTATCCCCGAGGCGGGAATTCTAATTGTCGCCAATCACCGCTAGACGTGGTAGCGTCGCCGAAGTTCCAGATGTAAGACAGGGCGCGGGAGCCACGGCTGTCGCAATGAAGGACAATGGCGTGCCAGCCTGGCTGGAAACCGCGGTTTCAGTGGTCACCTGGGGCGGCATGGCCGGTGTGACCTGAAGCACCGCGATGGCGAAGAACGGTGATATCCCCCCTGATCGGCGAGCCGCAACTTCGGTTGCCCATTGCTGACCAGCACCCGGTAGGTCGGGTGGTACGACTGTTCTATCGGGATGCTCAAACCCGACGCGACCTGAGCGCCGTTGATCCAGAGCGCCACACGATCGTGAGCCATTTTCACGTCGCCCAGGGTCGGGCTCTCGTCATAGACGCCGTCGGCAAGATTGACCAGAAAAGTCTTGTCGCGTCCGAAGTTCACGTGTTGGGTGGCCGGGTCCGTGTGGGCACCGCGATCGGCCGCGGAGACTCCGCCCCGCCCTTGCCACCCGTAGCCACGAGCAGGGGTGTAGGGCGTGGCCACGATCCGAATAGCTCCGGGCGGCACGGGAGATTTTGCCGCTCCCAACTCGAACTGGTATGGCACCGGGGCTGCAGTGCTCAGAAGCTGGCGATCCTCCAAACCCCGTCGAACCCCGGGCCACTCCCAACCATCACTCCAGGATCAGATCGGAGCCCCGCGAACAATCACTTCGACCGCCGGCTTGCCTGGCCACTCAGACGCTTCTGGAAAGACTCAATATGAGTCGCAGCCATGTACACAAGCCACGTTCGCCAGTGCGTCGGTGAACTTCGTTGAGATCAGGTGGCCACTCTAACTGGCCTAACAACGAACGCAAGGAGGGGGGAAAGCGCGCGAGAAGGAAAATTCAACATCCAGGATGTTTTGCATGTCGCTGTGCAACAGCGCATGCATTCTTGGTATTTAAAGGTTAATTCTGTTTAACCACCTCTCAATTCCTTCTTTACGACAACAAGGCCAGAATAGGTGCGCCACTTTTTTACCAATATATAACATAAGCATCATATCTTAGTTTATTATGTACTTTCTGGTAATCTTAAGAGTTCTTCTGCCGCTGTCGACAATCTTATGACTGATCACTCCTTTGGGTTTATTGTGGCGTAACTTTGGCTCGTGATTCCTTCGCCTCGAAGAAGGCTCGTGATCACGGCAGGATGGTGTCCGTAGCCAGGGGCTCGGCGTCGCGTGATAACGGCCTTGGACCACGAGCCTCCAACCGATTCGACGGCGGCCGTGGAGCTCCCTGTGCCGGGTACAGTCTGCTCTGATGATGGAAATTCTAAACGTCATGTGCGATGGCTTTGAGAGCCGAATGCTGGGTTGGTTGCGGAAGGACGGTCTGATCAGCGCGTGCTGGCCCCCATCTTCGACCTGAGGACTTGAACTCGCACGCAGGCAGGTGACATGATGGTGCCTTCGACTCGATTCTGGTTGTCTCGCATGCCGGGTCCGCTTCGGTTCGCTTTTCAGGACCAAGCGATACATGTGCGTTGGTGAGCCCGAGGTGCTCCCAGAAGTTCGCCGAGGATCCTGCTCGAAGTGTCGTCCCGTCTCTAGTCAAACCACCACTGCCGAAGCCGGGTCACGCACGCTTGAGGGCCATTGCGACAATGCGAATCATCGTGACAGGGGGGGCGGGATTCATCGGTTCAAACCTGGTGGATCGGCTTCTCAGGGATGGGGCCGAGATCACGGTAGTGGACAACTTCGATGCTTTCTATCCACGCGCCGTGAAGGAATCCAACTTGACGCTTGCCCTCAGAAACCCAAGCTGCCGCCTGGTGGAGCTGGACATTCGAGACGCCGAGGGTGTCAAGCAACTGGTCGGCCAGCACCGTCCCGACGCGATTGTCCATCTGGCCGCCCGCGCCGGTGTTCGACCCAGTATTAACGCCCCCTCGCTCTATGCCGACGTGAATGTTGTGGGGACGGTCCACTGGCTCGAGGCTGCGTCGCGGCTTGAACCTCGCCCACGGTTCGTCTACGCCTCGAGCTCGAGCGTTTACGGAGACCGGTCCAGCGCCCCGTTTCGAGAAACAGACCCGGTCGATCAGCCCGTCAGCCCTTACGCGGCGACCAAGAAGGCCTGTGAGCTTCTCGCATTCACGTTCCACCACCTGCATGGTCTGCCAGTGACCGGCCTGAGGTTCTTCACCGCCTACGGGCCGAGGAATCGCCCGGACCTGGCAATCGCCAAGTTCACGCGGTTGATCGATCGGGGAGACCCGGTTCCCATGTACGGCGACGGCACGACCCGCCGCGATTACACGTTCGTGGCCGACATCGTCGACGGGATTGTCCCCGCAATCGAGCATTGCACACAGCATCATCTTTACAACCTTGGGAATTCCAACCCGATCGAGCTGCGCGACCTGATCGACTCGATCGGGGCGGCCCTGGGCAAGAAGCCGCTCATCCAGCATCTGCCCGAGCAGCCGGGAGATGTGCGGCAGACTTTTGCCGATATTCACCGGGCATCAACCGAACTGGGATACAGCCCGAAGACTCCATTTCCCGAGGGCCTGGCGCAGTATGTTGCCTGGTATCGAGCTTCCGGGGCTTGATCAGCCAAGCGACCTGATTCGGGGCTGATCGAGCCTGCTCTCTTTTTCTGGAAGCCCGAATTCTTGAAAGGTTATCAACAGGTATGGAATCCTTGGTCGAATCGAACGAATCTGTTCCGGAATTATCAGTCGCATTCGGTGGCGCGCAGCCGGTAAGCTCAGCGACGGGGCGACGCCCTGCTCCGATCGTCCTTACCTTCGACGTGGAGGAACACCACCGGATCGAGGCGGCAGCAGGGTTGACCGTGGATTCCCGGCTACAAGAAGAATACCGGCAGCGGATGAGGCGGGCCACGGAATGGATCCTCGAGCAGTTGGCGGTCTGGCGCATTCCCGCCACCTTCTTCATCGTGGGCCAGATCGCGGAGAAGAACGCCACGCTGGTGCGATCCATCTACGACGCCGGCCATGAAGTGGCGAGCCACGGGTGGGACCATCGCCGGATTCACGCGATGACGCCCCAGGCATTTCGCGAGGACCTGCGGAGAAGCAAGACGGCTCTCGAACAGGCCACCGGAGTGGGCGTCGTCGGCTACCGTGCGCCAACTTTCAGCGTCGTCGCCAAGACCGCATGGGCCCTAGACGTGCTCGCGGAGATGGAGTTTCTCTACGACTCGTCGATCTATCCCGTCCGTCACGACCGATACGGAGTGCCGGGCGCCCCTCGCAACCCGTTCCTGGCCCAGGGCGCCGATCGCGAGATCCTGGAGATTCCGCCAGCCACCATACGGGTCGCTGGCGTGAACCTCCCCGTCGGCGGTGGCGGGTACTTCCGGCTTCTCCCCCTTCCGCTCATGAAGCTGGCGCTCTCGCTCTCGCGCCGTGACCCCCGATGCGAGGCCACTGTTCTCTACTTCCACCCTTGGGAGTTTGACCCCGAACAGCCCCGTTTGCCCCTCGGGAAGAGCAATCGATTCCGGACTTACGTGGGAATCGGAAGATCCAGAGATCGGCTCGCCAAACTGGTCTCCGGTCATTCGTTCATTCGGGCGGCGGACCTCGCTCGCGGGCTCCATCAGCGGAAGGCCGTCCTGCCTCGCTTTCGCCCGAATGCCTGAGAGCGGAAGATCGACCGGAGAAATTCGAGGGGTCGTCGCCGTTCATCATGGCGCCAAACCTACCGCCAGTCCGTTGTCGCGATGGGAGCGGGCGGATAAATTAGTCAACTCGAAGAAACATGGCTGGCCTCCGCGGGCCGGCAAGGCAACCGCGTGGGTCGGTGATCAGGGAACAGAGACAATGTCACAGCGGAACGAACCCGAGGGCGGATCGGCCAAGAGAACACCGGCCGGTGAGGCGTCAGGCAAGGGAGTCAATCCTCGTCACGCTGCGCTCCTGTCCAAGATCGAATCAGGGACGGTTCGCGTGGGAATCATCGGGCTTGGCTATGTGGGTTTGCCCCTGGCACGGGCCTTCACGGAGCGAGGGATCGCCGTTCTCGGATTCGATGTCGACCCGGTGAAGGTCGCCAAGCTCGAGCAAGGCCAGAGCTACATTGGCCATATCTCGGATGCGACGATTCGCCAGATGGGCGAGCATCGCTTCCAGGCCACGTCGTCGTTTGACCGGCTCCATGAGCCGGATGTCATCATCATCTGCGTCCCGACACCGTTGACCGAGGCCCGCGAGCCCGACCTCACCTACATCGTCAATTCCGCCCAGGCGATCGCAGCAAGACTTCGCCCCGGCCAGTTGATCGTTCTGGAAAGCACGACGTACCCGGGCACGACCCGCCAGGTCGTCCTGCCGATCTTGAGCTCCAGAGGGTTCGAACCTGGACAGGATTTCTTCCTTGCCTTCAGCCCCGAGCGCGAAGATCCGGGCAACTCCCAGTTCTCGGCACCCACGATACCCAAGGTCGTGGGAGGGCTGGACCCCGCCAGCCTCGAACTGGCTGCGGCTCTCTACGGCAAGGTGATCGTCCGGGTCGTTCCCGTGTCCAGCCCCGAGGTCGCGGAAGCGTGCAAGATCCTTGAGAACACCTACCGTGCCATCAATATCGCGCTGGTCAACGAGTTGAAGATGCTCTATGACCGGATGGGTATCAACGTCTGGGAAGTGATTGATGCGGCCAAGAGCAAACCCTTCGGCTTTCAACCCTTCTACCCGGGGCCCGGACTGGGAGGGCATTGCATTCCCATCGATCCCTTCTACCTGACCTGGGTGGCGCGCAAGTACGGACTAGCAACACGGTTCATCGAGCTGGCGGGAGAGATCAATACGGCGATGCCCGCCTATGTCGTCAGCAAGGTCTCCGATGCCCTGAACGATCACGGCAAGCCCCTCAAGGGAAGCAAGATCACGTTGCTGGGCATGGCCTACAAGAAGGACGTGGACGACCCTCGCGAGTCGCCGGGCTTCGAGCTCATGGACCTCTTGCTCCAGAAAGGAGGGGAGGTCCATTACAACGATCCCCATATCCCTGCGTTGCCGCCGATGCGGCACTATCCCCATCTCCGAATGGCCAGCCAGGAACTGACACCGGAGTACCTTCAGTCTCGAGACTGCGTTCTGATCGTCACGGACCACTCCGCCTACGACTGGTCCTGGATTGCCCAGCATGCACCGCTGATCGTGGACACCCGCAATGCGATGAAAGACGTGCCCAGGTCCCGGGGGAAGATCGTCCGGGCCTGATCCCAGCGACTTCAAGTTCTCCAGGCCAAAGGAGTTCGTCTCGCACCCAGTAGCACGCTCTTCAACCCAAGGTGCAGGGACGAGATGCCCACAACAACTGCAATGACTGCCAGAATATCGGGCTGATCGGACTTGGCCTGACTTGCACTCTTTTAGGGGCCCGGGCTGGACGCCTGCCATCACGGGCATCGTACTATCTCCTGAAAGTGCAAGGCGTTCTTGCGACCGGCCGATGGCTCAAGATTCGCTGAGCCGAAGTCTGGGCTTTCTCCAACCGATTGCAGGTCTTCACGTTTGATCGCGGCATGATTCTTGCCTCGTAAAGAAGCCAGGATCAAACGGCAGGGGAGTCAAAGTCTCCCCTCTGGGCGTCGCGAGGCTGGAATGAAGGTGGGTAGGCGGCTCGACATGGATCATGCAACTCGCTTGAGCGTCGCAGCCACCATCCATGAGAGCTCCCTGCTGCTCACTCTAGAGGAAATTAGCCAGCTTATCTCGCACTCGCACAATCCGCACGAGACGCTCGAGAACATCGTGCGGCTGATCCAGGGGCGATTCGACACGGATGTTTCTTCGGTCTACGTGCTCGAGCCGGAAAGTGGTGAGCTGGTCCTGGCGGCGACCGTGGGGCTTGACCAGTCGAGCGTGGGCCGAGTACGGATGAAGTTCGATGAGGGGTTGACCGGGTTGGTGGCGGAGCGGATGAGCCCCATCATGGAAGCGGATGCGCCCAGCCACCCGCGCTTCAAATACTTTCCTGAGGCTGGAGAAGACCCGTACCACTCGTTCCTGGGTGTACCCCTGATCGAGTCGGGCATGGTTCAGGGGGTGCTGGTCGTGCAGACGGTCGAGCGGCGTTCCTTCTCGCCGAACGAGATCCGGATGCTCATCACGGTCGGCTCGCAACTCGCCTCCCTGGTCTCCGGAGCTCGGATGCTGGAACGGGTGGCCGCAGCAGACGCGGAGACGGAAGACACCAGCGCCTCCGTCGCCCCCTCGAAAGCCCCACAAAGGCTCCAGGGGTGTTCACTCTCTCCGGGAACGGGCCTGGGACAGGCCTACCTGATCGGCCAGGATGTCGTGCTGGGTTGCGCCGGTGAATCTGTTGGGGGCGATCCCGCGATCGAGAACCAGCGGCTGGCCAAGGCCATGGAGGCTGCTCGGGAGGAGATCACCCGCCTCAGTCGCCGCATTTCCCACCTGGTGGGCGAAGACCATGGTGGGATCCTCCAAGCCCAGCTCATGATCCTTCAGGACAGCACGGTTGAGCGGGATCTCGCCGGTTGTCTTGCGGCGGGGGCAACGGCCGAGGGAGCCCTGTCCCGCACCCTGGACAAGTACGTCGCGACGTTTCAGAAGCTCGCCAACCCGTTCTTCCGGGAGCGAATCTTCGACATCAAGGATGTCTTCCGGCGAGTTTACTGGCATTTGCGCCCCCAGCAGACGACCGTCCCACTCGGGGAGGAGCGTCTTGTCCTGGTCGCACAAGAGGCCTCGGTGCTCGATCTGTTCTCGGTCGATCTCGACCACCTGGTGGGAGTGGTGGTGGAGCACGGCGGTCCCCATAGCCACGCCGTGATCATCGCCCGGAGCCTGGGCATCCCGATGGTTGGTCAGGTTTCCAGGCTGATCGACCAGCTCCAGCCCGGACAGCTCTTGCGCATCGATGGCGGCACCGGACAGATCGAGCTCGAGCCTTCTCTCGACGACATGATCCAGGAGGAGCCTCCACCGAATGGTCTCGTCGAGTCCAGCCGGAACGGTGTGTGCTCCTCGACACTACCTGACCGCCCCGGACTGCCGCGCGTCGAGGCCAACGTCAACCTCCTGAGCGAGGCCGCTCAAGTGCTGGCCAGCGGGGCGAAGGGAGTCGGCCTTTATCGCTCGGAGATGCTCTTTCTGGCCCGCCGAACTCTGCCTACCGAGGAAGAACAAGTTGAAATCTACCGGAAACTGATCGATGCGCTGAACGGCCGCCCCGCAACCATCCGCACCTTTGACCTCCGCCCGGACAAGCTGGCCCACAGATCCACGGTCGCCACCTCCACGGCCCAGGCACTCGACTGGCGACTGGTGCTGGAATCGCCCATTCTCCAGCGTCTCTTCAAGGAGCAGGTGCGCGCCATCCTCCGCGCCGCAGCAGCAGGACCGGTTCGCTTGCTGATTCCCCTGGTCACACGGACCCGACTGCTCGACTTTGCGATCCAGACCGTGGACCAGGCGCGCCAGGAGCTGTTGCGCGAAGAGCTGAAATTCGGGCAGAATGTCCCCCTCGGAGTCATGATCGAGGTCGCGGCGGTCGCTCCCCTGGTCGATGCCTGGTCGGAGAAGGTCGACTTCTTCTCCCTGGGTACCAACGACCTGCTCGCCTCGGCACTGGGAATCGACCGCGATGATCCTGTCGGCACGCTGGCGGATGACATCCTGCACCCGGGACTGATCCGGTTGATCGGGGCCTTGATCACAACCGCGCACCGGGCTGGACGTCCGGTCTCCGTCTGCGGCGAGATGGCATCCCATCCCGAGGGCGCCATGGCCCTCGCCGCTCTCGGGGCCGACTCTCTGAGTCTCGCGGTCGACCGGGTGGCCGCTATCCGCCGGCTCATGACACGGCTCGAGCCCGAAGCTCTCGCGGCACTCGGGCCGAGACTGATCGAAGCTCATACGGTCGAGCAGGTCAAGACGCTGATCGCCGAACAGTCCCGGCCGACTCGTCCTGCAGCCTGGAACGGGTGCGGCAGCGAGACGTCACACCCGCTCGCCTGAACGGCTTACCCGAGTTGATCCCACCCTCGCAGTCCCTTCGGTTCAGTCTCATCGAGGTAACGCCGGGCGATCCTGGCAAGAGGCTCTCAAACCCTCGGGAAGGAGGAGTGTCTCGATCGCGTGAACCTGGTATTCGTACGAGCCGCTGTCGGGCTGGGGGGGCAGATCGACCTGGCCGGAGCGGATCCGCGAGATCGGCTTCCTCATGAGGTCGGCATCGGCGGGTAGGCCGAGCGGGAAGAGCTTGAGGAAGAGCTCGGTCTCCCGCGACCTGGACGCGGGGAAGAGCACGATCGTCGCGTCGGGCGGCAATGGCTCTTTCCTGTCGATCAGATCAGGCACCGAGAGATCCGCCAGCGGATTGGTCAACCGGGAATAAAATGCCAGGGCCTTCCGGTAATCCGTGAGCAGAGCTTGCTTCCTGGAAAGGGCATCGGCAATCGTCTGAGCCGCGGCACGATCGCGGATCGGCTGCTGGAAGAAGTGGAGGAATCGAAAGCACTCCTTGATCGCCGATTTCCGCGGCCCGGAAGAAATCAACCATCTTACGGTTGTCAGGGCTAGCGGAAGGTGAACGTGAGGCGTCGCTTCCCAAGCCAAGGGATGGGAACCGGCTCGCGGTCCAAGGCCGCTTCCCGAAGGATCGGGTTGTGGCTGCGGCGCTCGAAGCTGACCGTGATCCCGTCCTCCTGGATCTGTACGGTCCCTCCGGTCTCGACAAAGCGACGGTACAGTTGTTTCGGCGCCGCCTTCTCGAAACCTCGCAGCCGTGACGCCAGCCAGCGGTAGCAGCCGTTGGCAATCACCGTCAACGCGGCGTCGAGATTGACGTTCAGTCGCACCTCACTGGCCAGGCAATCGAGATGGAAGAAGTTCACGCTGATGCCCAGGCCGTCCTCAATGCGGTTGCGACCAGCATAGCGGATGATCAGTTCACGGGGTGTCTCCTCAAAGTTATTGGAAAGGAATAGCGTCGGCTGGTCGCGTCCCAACCCGGCCACGGCAATCTGGCGGATCGGTCCCTCGTAGCCACGCAGATGCACCGTCTCATCGAGGTAATGCACCTGCTGATGGCAGCGCTTGGGGGTGTCGATGACCGCCTTCTTCCAGTCCGAGGCGGGTCGTCGTTGCAGGCGGCGGAGGATCGCCGCGCCGCGGCGACGGATGGTGATGAAGAGGATCTTCCGCTGGTTGACGCGTGACATCTCGGCGTAGTCGATCAGCTTGCTGTCGAAGTAGAGCCAAGTACTGCTCCCAGCAAATAGGGATTGGAATTCCCTGGATTCGGGTTTTCGGTCATGATACCGGCCTCGTTCAACACCTGGTTCCAAGAGCATGGAGGCTCCGATGCGAGGCCGAAGGACTTCGTTGCGCGTGGTGCTGACCCCGGAGGAACGGAACGAACTGGAACGACGTCTTCGTTGCACGACGACCCCTTCGGGTTTGGCTCGACGATCGCGTGTGATTCTGGGCGTGGCCGATGGGCTTCCTTTGGTGCAAGTCGCCCGGTTGGTCGGCATGACCGAGAAGCATGTGCGCAAGTGGACCACGCGGTTCTTGAAAAGTCGCCTCGAAGGGTTACACGATCGTCCCGGACGCGGCCGCAAGCGGGTCTTTTCCCCCGAGGTCGCGATGTACGTGGTGAAGATTGCCTGCGAACGGCCTGACGAACTGGGGCGATCTTTGTCCCGATGGGATTGCACTGAGATTGCTCGGCAACTGGTGCGTGACGGCGTGGTCAGTAAGATCTCGCCGGAGACCGTGCGGCAGATCTGCGGAATCACCGTCTGAAGCCGTGGCGGCAGAAGATGTGGCTGTCGGCAAAGTGCCGCGTGACGCTGCCTTCGCAGCGCAAGTGAGGAGATCTGCGACCTGTACACGCGGCCGCTGCCTGGCGACGAGATGGTTCTGTGCGTCGACGAGATGACCAGCTTGCAGCCCCGGCCGCGAAAGTCGCCGACCTTGGCAGCCAAGCAGAATCAGCCGACCGGGTCGAACACGAATACGGCCGGTGCGGAGCATGAATCTGTTCGCGGCTTTCGATACGCGGAGCGGCAAGGTCTACGGGCAAACCGCTGGCCGCAAGCGGCAAGCGGAATTCATCGCGTTTTTGGAGTATCTCGACACGGAGATCCCCGCGTCGGTCAAGACGATCCAGATCGTTCTGGACAACCTGAGGATGCACAAGGGCAAGCAGGTACAGGCCTGGCTGGCCAAGCACCCGCGATTTGTCTTTCATCATCCGCCGGTCCATTGTTCGTGGATGAACCAAGTGGAGCAGTGGTTCAGCATCCTCAGGAGGAAGCGGCTGAGGATCGTGGATTTCCCCAGCAAGGAGAAATTGGCCGAGCGGCTGATGGCTTTCATTGACGAGTGGAATGAAACCGCGCACCCGTTCAACTGGACCACGAAATCGGTGGCGAAGATAATGGCGAAGTGCCAAAGCGAAGACTCCAAGCCCTTGGCTGCAGCCGCATAGGATTTCCGATCCCCATTTGCCGTGAGCAGTACTGAGGATTGGTATCGGTGACTGTATGCCAGAACTCGACGAAGCGCATAAACTCGCCATTCTGGTCGGCCCGAGTCAGGTCGGCGTTGGAGTAGCACAGGCAGCGACTCTTCTGTTCCAGTGCGAAGAAGCACAGCACGCTCGGCCCGGCGATCCCGCGGCGTGGGAGGTAATGCCGATCGAGGCCCGATGGCTCGCCGCGGTAGGGGATGGGATGGAAGTCGAGCGAGAACCCCGAGGCATCGGGGAACATCACTGGAGCCAACGCTTTGACCCACCCCTGCAAGAGAGCCTGCTGCTGGTCCCGACCAGTGCGGTACGAATAATCGGTTGCGAACGACTTCTTGGGGAGAACGTTGAGCCCGGCGAACAGGCCGAGGGCCTCGTCGAAGTTGAAGTCAGCGATAGGGCTGCGGCGCTCCTTGTCGAGGAGCTTCAACGCCAACAGGGACAGCACCGCAGCCGAGGCGGGGACCATTGCCGAGCCGGGATACTCGGCCGCCGTGACCAGGCGGTCGAAGCCCAGCTTCGTCAGCAGGGGCGGGAAGAGGAAGACGCCGGCCACGCGTGTGCGGAGGGTTCGCCCCGGCGTGAGGCTCAGTGCTCGGCAGTCCGCGACCTCGGGTAACTCCGGTCCGTGTCGGTCATTGCCATCACACAGCCTGGGATACCGCCCGCGACCGTCCGGCAGGAAAAGGGGGGAGTGACGCCCCGCCGGCACTCGGTACGGAAGCGGCAGACCATCGACTTCAGCGCCGAGACCTTGTACCCGAATCGCTGAGCGACGACAGCCAATGGTTCCCCCGCGACGAAGATCGCACGGAGGGCCTCGTAGCGGCGATGAGTCGTCTGCTGAGGCGCGAGGAAGTATTGGCTACAGTGCCGATCCTCCATGGTGTGACCCCCTCGAGGTTGATTTCTTGCTCGTCCGGAATCGGTGCCAAGCGTCCTCCGAAGCGGGGGCCTGAAACAGGGTCCGAGGCGGCTCTGCCCTGCGACGAGCCCTGGAAAAGATGGGAAACACGAGGGCGGGGTGATCGACGGCCCGCGATCACCCCCGGTGCGATTCGTGCGGGGTCGGACCGGTTTCAGGCTCAGAAAAGATCAACCTGGCAGGGGGATGAGAGACAAGATCCTCGGGAAAAGCAGTCCGTCGCGCCGGAAAGGTTGATTTCTATCCCGGCCGCGGAAATCGGCGTTGAGGGTCGGGTTCCAGGTGTAGAACCCGATCGGTTTGGAGTGGACCTTGTTGCTGGCGAATTGCTGCAAGAGGGTATCCCTGGCGGCCGCCTCCGCTGCCTCGACTTGAACCCCACCAGCTCCAATCCCGCGGCCAGAAGCGGTGCCGCCGGAGTGGCAGAGCCGACTTCATCGTAGATGTCTCTGATCAGTTGAACGTGGCTTGTCAACCGTCCCTTCAGCCCGCGGTAGTAGGCCTGATCAAGGGCCGAGTAAAGACCGTCGTCGAACTGCTTCGCCTTGCCATCGATCACAGGTTGACGGACGGCAGGATGTCCGTAACCGGCGCTCCGGCGCGCCTGGCCTCGTCGAGGGCCGCCGCCTCGTCGAGTGCTGCCGCATAATTCTACAGCGCCGTGTCCACATTAAGGAACGCCGTAAAGCATTAAATCTGAGTAGGTTAGAACGCATCGAGCATTTTGGATAACGAGCGATCGAAATCCAGAGCAACGCCCAGCTTCTTGATGGCCGACGACCGAGTTCCGACCTTGCCGAAAGACGGGAAAAGCAGCCTATTTTCGAAGATCCTCGCGTCTTCTAATGAATTCGCGACGCTGATTGCTTCTTGCGGTTGACCTTGGAGTTGCGTCAAGCATAGCGCTGTAGTAATAAGAGGGACGGAGGACCAGAAGATGGCCTTCCGTATCCGGTCGAACCATCGCCACGTCCAGGCGAATCACCGCGTCGCTGGAATTGACCAGCCAGCCTTCGAACGGACGGCGATCCACAAGCGCTGAATCGAACGTCGTTTGCTTGTTCTCAAGCCGGTCGTCGACCAGAGAATCCTCTGCTGACTCCAGAGGAGGACGATAGTCCGTCCGCTCGATCACGTCTCCTTGTTCGAAGAGCTGCGAGAGCCAAGCCCCAGGTGGCGAAGTTGACCAGTACGCTCCCACCACCTTGCCAGCAGATGAAGCCATCAACCGTCTGCCCGAGAAGAGCTAGGCCCAGGGGGACTCCGAGAAACACCTTTGAACGTGTCTACATGGTCCTTTTCCTGCCCAGAGCGGACGGTGGCGATCATCCTCGATGGTGACGGGTCAAGTCGAGTTCAGAATCGCCGTGATTGGATCAGCCGTGCGTTCACGGCCGAAAACTTCTACTAGTCAAGACCTCCTGGCTCTGAACATTATACACAGAGCTTCTGGGAGATGCCGGCACCCATCGGGCGTGGTTAAAGGATTCACCTGCACAGAGGGATCGACCATGAGGCGTAGGAACGGATTGGCGACCGCGGCCAAGATTGGGCCCCTGGCCCTGGCGGTTCAGGGACTTGATGTCTCGGCCCGCGGGCAGGCCATCGGCTTTCAGCCCATCCCCGCTCCGTTCCCCAGCGGGGCAATGCTCGACGTCACGCCTGCCGCCTCGGCCGACCGTCGCTACGTGCGGACGATCCTTGGCGTGAGCTCCAGCGATCTCACCGGTTTTACCACCTACCAGGTCCCGGCCGCAGTGAGCGGAGGTGGCGCCGGCATGAACGGGCTGATCGGGGGGATCCTTGGAGGCGGAGGCCTCGGTGGGCCCGGCGGGCTCGGTGGGGGTGGCAGTTCTGTTCCGACGAGGCCAACTGGGCCGATCGCGCCGGTGACGGATCCCGACTTCGGATCCGGCCTCCCCGCCGGTGATCCCTTCGAGCAGGCATTGAAGGCACCTGTGGGGCCAGTCGCGCTGGCTCCTTCCCTTTCAGCACGCTCGGGCAAGAACCCTCTCCGATCTCGCCCTGCGCAGTTGAGAGCGGGACGCACCCGGCGACGAGCCTCGTCGCGCCCTCAAACCGTCACAATCCCCGGGACAATGACCGTGACTCCGCAGGCGGAGAGTTCGGACACTGCAAGGACCGAGACACAGAGCGGGTTTTCCCCCCTGGATCCCTGATCCCCCGGCGGATGGGGCTCATCCCGGAGGGGACCAAAACTCGCCGCGGATCAGCCCTGACTCGGATCCCCCGGGCATCGCTCAGAACGGTTCGATCTCTACCCGGTCGCGCCCTCTCGACTTCGCGCGGTAAAGGGCCGTATCGACGCGCTTCAACAACTGAGACGCGGATTCCCCGGGGGCGGCCTGTGCGACACCAAAACTGGCAGTGAGCCGGCACTGCCCGAGGTCCTCCGGAGTTGCCGCCACCGCGCTTGTCCGCAGTCTCTCGGCGATCTGCGCCGCGGTTTCCAGAGGATGCCCGGGCAGGAGCACAATGAACTCTTCCCCCCCGAACCGAGCGACCAGGTCAACTGGGCGGCACTGTTTCTGAAGGGCGGTTGAGAACTGGACGAGTGCCTTGTCACCGACCACGTGTCCCCAAGTGTCGTTGATCTGTTTGAAATGGTCCAGATCCGACATGATCAGTGAGAGGGGCTGTCCAGAACGCTCAAACTGTTCCAGGTACCGCCCGAGCATCCGGTCCAGGTAGCGTCGGTTGGCCAGCCCCGTGAGCGGGTCGCGGTCTGCCACTGCGCTGATCTGGCGGAACGCACTCTCCACAACCACGCTGCTGGTCGCGTCGCAGAGGATCTCGACGCCTCCGATGATGGTGCCGTCATGACCCCGCACAGGCATGACTCGCACGTCCACGCAGATCCGTCTCCCGTCCTTGTGGCGCAGGAACAAGCGTTCTCGAACGGGACGACCCTGCTCCATGGAGCGGCGCATGGGGCAATTGTCATGGCGGAGGCTGCAACCGTCCGGGTCGAGGTGGTCCAGCCATCCGGCATCATAGTGCCGACCGACGACCTCGCCGCAGGAGTGCCCGGTGAGACGTTCCGCAGCCCCGTTCCAGTACAAAATGCATCGCTGGGGATCGACGAAGCAGACCGCGTCGTGGAGCTGATCGAGGAGCTGCTTGTAGAGCTCGAATCCCAGGGAGTTCGGTTCGCTCACGACCGTCGAGAGCGGGCTGGGTTCGGCCGGGTCGGGCTGGTCCAGGGTCGTCGCATGGCCGTCTCGAGCGAGGGCCTCACACGGTTGGTGTGGAGAAGTCGGCGGGGCCATCGGGCGATCCGGGATCGCCTCGGCCAGGCCGTTGGGCGGCGCGGGCCTGGGAACTGGTGAGCCGCCGTTTCTCCGTTTGATCAACGTCACCGCGTTGCCGGCCTGGTTGAAGACGACGGAATCCATGAACGACCTCATGAGCAGAAGTCCACGCCCACTGGGGCGGAGCAGATCTTCCGGCTCGATGGGACGGTCCACACGCGAGGTATCAAAGCCGGGACCGTCATCGTGGACCAGGAATCGCGACTGGTCTGGACCGTGGGCGACCAACACCCGGATCCGCCGACCCTGGTAAGGATCCTCGGTGGACCGCTGTCGCGCCAGCTCATGGAACAGCCGGTCATTCTTCTGGCGCAGATCCGAGCTGACTTCGAGGTTGCCATGAAACAGCGCGTTTCTCAGCGCCTCATCGAGTGCGATCGTGGTGCGCATCAGCTCTGCGGAGTCCCACCGGCCAAGCTGGATCATCTCGTCCTGGAGGAACTCGAGCAGTGGAGGAAGGAGGTCGGGGTCGTTTCCCAGTTCGAACTGGGATTGCCGCTCAATCAGGGACTGAAGACAGCGGCGGCGGCGGCGGCCGGCGATCGTGGTGCGGAGCGCGCGTGCCAGGATGGCGTGCAGCTCCTGGGCCAGCCTCTGCTTGGGAACGTAGTCGGTGGCCCCGAGGCGAAGCGCCTCCATGGCCACGTTCTCGCTCCCGTGAGCCGTCATGAGGATCACGGGGATCTGGGAATGCTCCTTGCGGATCGTCCGGACCAGCTCCAGTCCGTCCATACCGGCCATCTGGAGGTCGGTCAAGACCATCGCAATATTGCGATCAGCCAGGCGCTCGAGGGCCTCGGCTCCGTCCTTGGCGTGAACCGAACAGCACTGCGCGTCCTGCTCCACGAGCCGGCAAGCTCTCAGGCGGTCGATCGGATTGTCATCCACGACCAGCACTCGAACGACCAGGTCATTTAGTGCGCAGTCCAGAGGTTCGACTTCGAGCGAAGGGATGGCGATGTGCGTGGTCATGGCGTCCACTCGTGGATATTTAGGGTGTGGTCAACTCATCATCGAGTGCGGCCGGACAGGCAAGCGTGGCCTCGACCGGTCCGGGAAGGAGCTCGGACATCGAGAGAAGTAGACCGTCAAGCATGGTCTCGACGGCCGTGAATCGCTGCCTCGCCTCTTCGAGCCGGCCGGCCTTGCTCATTAACTCAAGCTCTTGCAGAGGCGCAACGCGTTCGGGATCCAGGAAGTGGATGAGCGAGCCCTTCAGGGTATGCGCCGACTGCTCCGCGACGCGGGCATCGCCACGCTCGAGTGCGTCGCGGACTCGATCGAGCTGGCCGGGAGCACGATCCAGGAACAGCTCGATGAGCTCCTGGAGGAGAGCGATATCGCCACCCGCCTGCTCGAGGGCGAAGGCGAGGTTGATGCCGACCGGGGCCCCGTCCTCGATCAGCCGTGCATGGTCCTTCCTGATCGACCCCATGGCGGCGTCCAGCTCGGCCGCCCGGATCGGCTTGGAGAGATAGCCGTCGAAGCCGGCATCCAGACACCGCTCCAGATCGCCCTTCATGGCGTGGGCGGTGAGGGCGATGACGGGCGTGTTCGTACCGCAATTACGTTCGTGAGCTCGGATCGAGGCGAGGGCTTCAAAGCCATCCATCTCGGGCATTTGAATGTCCATGAGCACCACGTCGAACCGCTTCCCGCCGCAGGCCTCCACGGCCCTGGCGCCGTCGTTCACCACGGTGACCTCATGCCCGCGTTGCTGGAGCATGATCGAGACCACTTTCTGATTGACCGGGTTATCCTCGGCGAGCAAGATCCGCAAGGATCCCTCCCTCCGCGGAATCGGGGTGTTGCCAGGCGAGGTTATTGGATAGCTGGCGTGGGGGCTGGTGGAGCACATTCTGGACGTCGGTCCAATCACCGACGAGAGAGCCGTGAAGAGGTCGGACTGACGAACCGGCTTGGACAGAATCGTCCGGATCCCGAGAGCCCGGAGCGGCAAATCGAGGCCGAAGTCACCCCCCGAGGTCAGGACGATCAAGGGAACGTCGCCCAGGGCCGGCAACATCCTCACCTGGCGGGCCAGCTCCACCCCGTCCATCCCGGGCATCATGAGGTCGAGCAGCACAGCCGCGAACGGCGCCCCTCCGTCCGCGGCTGCTTTCAGGGCATCGAGGGCCGCCGGTCCACTTTCGACCAGGGTAGGGACCATGCCCCACGCCAATAGAACCTCTTCGAGGATCCGTCGGTTCGTGGAGTTGTCGTCGACCACGAGAACCGCCGTGCCGGCAAGCCCGTCCGTGGTCTCATGGGCGAGCCGTTCGGGAACCTGTCGCGTCCTCCCCAGCCGCACCGAGAACCGGAAGGTGCTCCCCTGACCGAGCTGGCTCTCCGCCGTGATCCGGCCTCCCATCAGCTCGATCAGCTGGCTCGCGATGGCCAGTCCCAGACCGGTCCCCCCGTACCGTCTCGTCGTCGACCCGTCCACCTGTTCAAACGGCTCGAAGATCACTCCGAGCTTCTCCGCGGGAATGCCCACCCCCGTGTCGCTGACCGTCACGGCCAGGTTCATCGAACCATTGAGATCCGCGCCGGACTCGGGCCCGGGCTCGACCGTCACAAGAACCTCGCCCCGCTCCGTGAACTTGATCGCATTGCCGACCAGATTGATCAGCACCTGCCTGAGGCGATTGGCATCGCCGATGACAACGGCGGGAAGATCCGGACGAATACGGCAAGCCAGCTCCAGGCCCTTGCCGTGGGCCCGCTCGGCGAGCGTCCGCATCGTCCCTTCCACGGTCTCACGCAGCGCGAAGGGGGCGGGAATGAGTGCCAGTTTTCCCGCCTCAACCTTGGAGAAATCGAGGATGTCGTTGATGACCGTCAGGAGCGACTCGGCTGAGTGCTTGACGATCTCAAGGTATTCGCGCTGGCGGGGCTCAAGCTGGGTATCCAGCACGAGTTCCGTCATGCCGATCACCCCGTTCATCGGAGTGCGAATCTCGTGGCTCATGTTGGCCAGGAATTCGCTTTTGGCCTGATTGGCTGCCTCGGCGGCGTCCCGCGCGGCATTCAGGTTGGCAATCAGGCGGAGCCGGGCGATTCCCAGCGTCATCTCGTCGGCGACGGTTGCGAGGGCCGTCAGCACAGCCGACGACAGAGGCCGACGCGCGGAGACCGCGAGAATTCCCTCCAGACCTGGCCCGTACCCGAGCGGAAAGCCCACAACGTCCACCAGGTTGCCGTACGTGCCACTGCCGGGAGCGACTCCCGAGTCCCCCCGGGGCAGGCTCGCCTCAGACCTGGAAAAGCTCGCCGCCACCTCCTTGACCACCTCGGCCTCGATCGTGGGATCCCCCGTTTCCGCGGATCCCGCGCTAGCCCTCAGCACCGTTTCCTGGATCTCAGGATCAAGCTCCCAGATTCGCGCCAGAACCTGGAGCTGGCTCGAGAGCACACCCAGGCAGCCTTCGAGCATGGCCTCGACGGACTGTTCACGCGTCAGCACCCCACCGATCTCGGCAAGCATCTGCGAAAGCCGTGCGCGTTCCTCCAGTTGAGCCTCATACCATTTTCGGGAAGTGAGGTCGCTCATCACCCCCACGGCGTGCCAGCGGCCTTCGAGCCGGAATGTGGAGACGCTCAGTTCGACCGGAATCTCCTCCCCATCCCGCCGAACCGCCGCCAGCTCCATCGTCCGTCCGAGCCCAGGCTCCTGGGAGCCTCCCGGAACAAAGGGGAGAGCTTTCCGATAGTCCGCATGAAGCCGCGCGGGAACCAGGCGCTCGAGCAGATCTTGCTCCAACACTTCGGAACGCTGATATCCGAAGGTACGCTCCGCCGCGTCATTCCAGTAGGTGATGCGCCCCTCCTCGTCGGTGACGACGATCGGATGGAGCGCCGCCTGGGTGATGCCCCGGAATCGCTCCTCGGAAGCACGGATCTGGTCAGCGATCCGGGCCTCGCGATGCAATTGCCACCAGAGCAGCAGGATGCCCAGCAGACCGAGCACCACGATGCTGATCGCCAGACGCTGTTCGCCGGCGACTCCGTCCAGACCTTCAATGGCGTTTATCTCGACGCGCGCCATGACCGACGATTTCCGCGTGTTCCGGACCGGGGCGTAAGCGACATACGAGGTGCTTCCGCCGCGGCCAGGTCGCGGACCTCGAACCTGGCTGGTGTTCACCTCGAAGAGAGCGAGCAATTCCTCCCGGCTCTTCGCTCCCATCTCCTCATCTTGACCGGAACGCGGATCGTGGTTTTCCGAGCTCACGAGGGAGCAGACCTGGACCCCTCGGCGCTCGAGGATGTCGATCCGGCAGTGGCCATCGTAAATCGACTTGACAGTACGCAGTTGCTCGTGGATCCGGTCAGGATCTGGATCGGCAGCCTGCTCTTTTTCTCCAGGGGAACGGGCCTCGGGCCCGATCACGACGGCCAGTGATTCCGCAAGCCTCTGCAAGTCTCGCTTCAAGCGCCGGTTTTCCATGTCCCGGACGTGAAAGATGAAGAGCAGTCCCCCCAGGAGGGCCGCAACCAGCAGGAAAACCATCCGCAAGGCCAGTCGCTTGTCCATGGCATCTCTTTTGTCTTTCGAGCCCTCCTGGACCTGCCCTCCCTGAACCGGACTTTCCCAGGGTGCTCGTCGCGCGGTCTCGTCCAGAAGCCAACAACCGTCCGCGGCTAACAGAATGCTAGGTCACGAACCGCAGAACAGGGCCGAAATCATGCAATCGAGCCCGGGCAGCCTGATGTTGCCCTGAGCAAGCCCTGGCCCGAGGATCTCGTGCGTCTGGTTCGCGGACGGCACAGCCGAGGTCGAGCCCGTCGGCGTAAGCCGAAAGAGGCCCACATGGTGGAAATCAACCAGTAAGGCCCATACGACCCAGAATGTGCTCTGCCACGATCGTTGCCGCGCGGCCCACGGCTTTGGGCCGGAAGTCCAGGCGGGGAGTTGGAAAGGAGAGTCACCCGCTCCGCCATGGATCAGTGAGGCTCTTTGTGGGGTGGATCAAAGCGCTTGAGCAGCGTGACTTCGTTGCCCCGCTCGTTGTACTTGAAGTCGTCTACCAGCCCGCGAGCAAGCATGATGCCAAAGCCGCCTTCCCGCAGCCCAAGCTCGTCCCGCAACTCGATGTGGCCAATCGGATCCTCGTCCGACGCGGCATGGGGTAGGTTCCTGGGATTGAACCCGGGGCCCTGGTCCTGAATGATCAGCGTGATCGATTGGGGATCGATGCGGTAAGTGATTCGCAGCACAAGGTCGGCGTTCTTGCGGTGCCCCCACTCGATGGCATTCCCGCCCATTTCCATCACGGCCTGCTTCAACTCCTTGATCTGCCGATCGGTGAGAGGGGTATGGGCGAACAGGTCGGCGAGCATGTCGTTCGCCTGTTGAAGGTAGGTCAGCTCGCTCCGGATATCGAAATTGATCTCGCCGTGAGTTCCGCGCTTCAAGTGCTCGTCGTGCCAGCTCAGGGCCTTGTCGATGACTTCGAAGAGGTGGTCTGGCGTGAAGGGCTTGATCAGGTAACCATTGGCGCCCACGCGCACTCCCGCAGACCGGTGGTGCACGTCTTGAAGTGCAGTCACCATCACGACTGGGATGAGGTTGGTCTCCCGGTTCCGTTTGAGCCGATCACATACCGCAAATCCATCGACGTCGGGGAGCATCAGGTCGAGCAGGATCAGTTCGGGTTGCTTCTCGGAAACGGCAGCCCACACCTGCGCACCCGAATAGAGCTGAATCGGTACGAGGTCGCGAGCCCGAACAAGACTGGCCAAGATATCGTTGGTGTCGCGCTCATCGTCGACGATCAGAACGGTGCGCGGCATGGGCAAAACTCGAAGAGGCTACGGAAGCTCGATCGTTTCCTGTCTCTCACCACGACGAAAAACGTGGCCCAACGCATTTTCACGCGCCAGGGCAAGGGTGGCAAGAGTTTGGAGCCGACCCGATGCTGGGTTCAGAGGCTCGCATCGGCTCCGACTCGATGCGATCATGTGCGGACTTGCATCATCCGGAGGAAGCGGGGTTCTCCCTGCCAGCTTGGGGCGGAAGGGGCTTGAGCCCGAATTGACTCTCCGCGCCGCTTTCCCGCAATCCTTTTCAGAGCCGTCTCTCAGGCGTGTCCACCCCGTCCTTTTCATGTCGTGCTTCGGTGGGATCTCTTGCGAGCGTCTGGACCCACTAGCAAGAATAACCTCCAAGGCGGCGCATCAACCTGAGACGCCGCAAGGCGCTTCCGATCGCCCGTGGCTCGCCGGCTCGCCGCTGCACAGGAACTCCTTGACTGGACCGTGACGATATGAATCTCACCATCAAGATCATCGACTCATTTGGCTACGTGATCTACGCAGCCCTTGCCATCCTCGCGGTCTGGGGAGTGTACAACAGTATCCTGCTCTACCGTACCTTGAGGAAGAAGACTCTCACCGATCCTGAGCCCCTGATCGGCCAGGTTCGCGAGCTCTGCCTGGCCCGCAAGTATGATGCAGCTGTGAGTGTTTGCCAGAGCCCCACCTACTGGCACAAGGCACTCGCCCAACTGATCGCGGTGGCTCTTCAGAACCGGGACAAGGGTTTAGCGAAGATCAAGCAGCTTCTGGTCACTGAGTTCCACACCGAGGTGATCGCAGGGATGGAGAACCGCCTGGCCACGATTTCCACCATCGTCCGGATGGGGCCGCTCCTGGGGCTGCTGGGTACGGTGGCGAGCATGATCGGCGCGTTTAGCCAGATTGGCAGCTCGGAGCAGGTCAACCCCCGCACCCTGGCTTCCCAGATCAGTCTGGCGCTCTGGGCCACAGGTGCGGGGCTGCTGATTGCCAACCCGATGATGCTGATCGGCAACGACGTTCATGCCCGACTGCGGCGGCTTCGCGACCGGACCGAACGCCAGCTCCAGGAAGTTCTGGAAGTGCTGGAGCCGTTGGAAAACTCAGCGTCGGCTCAGCCCTCCCGCGGCGTTCGCGCCAGACGGGCTCGCCTCGAGCAACGAGCCCCCGATGATGGCGAAACGGGGGCAGGAATATTTCCCAGGAATCGCGGTCCGGCTAGACAAGACCCCCGCTTCGATCAAGAGACCCACGGATCGACATGCTGCTCCGCCGTGAAGCATCCGAGGAACGCGACGAGCACATCGACATGACCCCGATGGTCGATGTCGTCTTCCAGCTTATGACGTTCATGCTCTTCTCCGTGCAGATGACCGGCGGCGAGAAGGTGGATGTTCCTCCAGCCCGCCACGGAGTCGGGGTCCAGGAGTCGATTGCGACGTTTCTGACACTCCTCAAGCCCACCACCCCCGGGGCGGAGCCACGGCTTCTTCTGGGCCACGGCGAGGGAGCAACGGTCAGCCTGGATGAAGCGCGAAAAGCCGTTGCCGAGGGGGTCAGGGACGGTCGGCGGAAGGTCATCCTCCAGGCTGATGGCGATGTGCCCCACGGCGAAGTTCTCAAGGTGGCCTCCGCCGTCACCGAGGTCGAAGGAGTTACCGTGCACCTGGGTGTTCAGGAACCTCGAGGCGCAAAATGAACTGATCAGGAGAGAATGGCCTGATTCTGTATTCGATCGCGTAGAGGCGGAAACCGTGGGCAGCTGGGATGTCTTTCATGCCGATCGCCTGGAACTCGAACGCGGGCTGGATCCCGAGGCCATCCGCTCCGCCCTGGCGCACGGCGAGCTTCGCGACGACGACCTTGTGCGACCAGCAGGATCCACCACGCCTTGGGCACGGCTTGCCGACATTCCGGAATTGATGGCGCCGCCCTCAGTGCCTGGCAAACTTGCCCAGACGGTCTCCCCCGCCCCCGGAGGGAGGGAACCGAGCACTCGCCCCCGCGATCGGCTTGAGGTTGAGGACTTCGAGGAAGTCCAGCCGAGCATCGAAGAGATCGTCCCACCTCCAAGGCCACACGAGCCGACGCTTTTGCCCGACTCATCAACCTCTGATGTCACTTTTCCCGTGCTCAAGGAGAGGCCCAAGACACTCGATCCTGGCGATCGAGGCTTAACTTCTCGGCACGACTCCTCGCCCCTCTGGACCTGGGACGAGGACGACGAGGACGACGAGGACGAAGGACAGCATGTCGTTGTCGAAGACCGGGGGGATATCGAGATCCTCGCGGAAGATAGCGATCTTGAAGACCTTTATCGCGGGGACGAAGGGCGATCAAAGCCTCTGGCCCCTCCTGGAGATCGCACGTCCAGCTCTGGCCACGAGCCTGCCAAAGCAAGGGCCAGTGCCGGCCCGATCAACCGGTGGGATCGGAGCGAAGAGGATCTCGACCTGGACACCCGGCCCGACAGCCAGGCAAGCCATGTGGCCTTGCCAG
Source organism: uncultured Planctomycetaceae bacterium (assembly GCA_963816015.1). Classification (GTDB taxonomy): domain Bacteria; phylum Planctomycetota; class Planctomycetia; order Isosphaerales; family Isosphaeraceae; genus Aquisphaera. The sequence continues at coordinate 107,257 of CAWFJM010000024.1, forward strand.
TCATTCGATCGCGTGATCGGGATGAGGGAATGATCCCCGCCGAGCCCGGCAAGGACACCGAAGCCGAGTTCTCGCTTTCCCGAAAGGCGACCGAGAAGATCGAGGAGCTGGACCTCGCCCCCATGGTCGATGTGGCCTTCAACCTTGTGCTCTTCTTCATGGTCACCGCGACCACGGTCCTGTACAAGACGCTGGAAATCCCCAAGCCTTCGGGAGAGGCCCCCGCCGGCGTGGTGGCTCAAGTGCGGTCCCGCTCACTTGACGATCTCAAGGATGACTACATCCTTGTCGAGATCGATGACCGAGGGGCCATGAAGCTCGATCGCGAGCCGATCGAACCAGTTATGGACACGCTGGTGGAGCGCCTGCGGAGGGCCCGCGAGAAGACTGGTCGCAAGTCGATGCTCCTCTCCGCCGACTTTGCCACCGCCCACCGCAGTGCCGTTCTGGCGTATGACGCGGCCATCGAGATTGGCCTGGCGATTGCGATCGCCAGGCCCCAGCCGCCCCAGGGGCCCGCCCCTACCCTCCGCGCCGCGCCCGCGACGATACCCAAACCAGCGGCCGCCCCGGCCGCCACCTCGCCCTCCCCTTGAGCTGCTTGCTTGAGGCGCGGCCCCGGCCCGTCTGGAATGGATGCTGACGACCACCGCACGATGCTCGCCCGAGGCGACAAGCACTCTCCCACCCGACCAGGCCCAGCAGCCTTCCCTCCGCCGCAGGAAGACCACCATGATCGAGCTGGGTATGCACTCCGACAACTGGCGCACCCTCAGCGGGAATTTCCAGTCGGCCGTGAATTCGGCCGTCAAGTACGGGCTGCCGCACATCGAGTTCGGTGTGATCAACGGCCAGTACTTCGTTCAGGGGCTGGGGTACGACCCCGCCGTCTCCCTCCAGTCGAACCCCCGCGCCTTGAATCGGTACCTCGACCAGTACGGTCTGAAGGTCTCGCAGATTGACGCCGCATTTTCCCTCATGGGCCCCGAAGGATCCAGCCTCGGCGTCCCCTTACGACGACCCGAGCGAGTACACCCCGGCCTACGAGACCTACTGGCATGACGCGATCCCCGCGGGCACCCCGTCGCCGAAAGCGGCTGGCTGGGCATTTCCTCTCCTCTTCCACACGACGGAGGGCCGATGGGGGCTGATCACGGAGGCAGCCGTCGACGGGTCTTACTGCGGTGGCCGACTCCAGCAGCGAGCCGATGGAAACCTCTACCGTCTGCGGTTTCCCGACCCCGGCGAGAGCAACGGGACCGGCGCCGTCGAACCCTCCTGGACGCTCCCGTGGGCCACCCCTTGGCGAGTGATCGTGGTCGGCTCCACGCCGGCGCCGATTTCGGAAGGTCCGCCGTTACGAGTTCGAACGGCTGGTCAAATGGGGTGCGAAGGGGGTCAAGATCAACTTCTTCCAGAGCGACAAGCAGAACATCATGGGTCTCTATCAGGAGATCCTCAAGGATGCGGCCGACTTCAAGATCATGGTGAACTTCCACGGCTGCACCCTGCCTCGCGGCTGGTCGCGCACCTATCCCCACCTCATGAGCATGGAGGCGGTGCGCGGTGAGGAAAGCCACCTTTTCGACAAGACCTACCCGGCCCTGGCCCCGCGGCACAACGCAACTCTGCCGTTCACCCGAAACGTGGTAGGGCCCATGGACGACACCCCGACCATGTTCCAGGACAACGTGAACCACCTCGTCACGACACCCGGCCACGAGATCGCCTTGCCCGTCGTGTTCGAGTCGGGGCTCCTCCATTTCGCCGGAGGGCCCGAGGAGTACCGCAAGCTGCCTGCCGCGCCCAAGGAGTTTCTCCAGAGGATCCCGGTGGTCTGGGACGAGACTCGCTTCCTGCAAGGCGATCCGGGAAAGTTCGCCGTGATCGTGCGCCGGGCCGGCGAACTCTGGTACGTGGGTGGGATCAACGGAGGTGAAATCCGCCATCGTGCGAAAACCCACGCCACGAAGCTCGACACTCGTTCTGATGCGGATCCGGTCGGGACCCGCGATTGCCGAAAGCCCGCGTTCGACACGGCGAACCCATGGAACGATCGAGCCGTAATCAAAACCGGATTGCCAGCTCCAGGTGCATCAGAATGCATCCGCGGCGACCCTCGACGATGCGGACCAGCTCAGGAGCCTCAAAGCGCGGAGGCCTAAAGTCCACGACCGCCACTTCGCCCTCATCAGTTTCGAACAACAGTCTCCAGCACGAGGGTTCCCGGCCGGTAGCGCCGACGGACTCTGCGCACGCCCCCTGCGGGCGCAATCTGCCAGCGGCCATACTCCGGGCCGTCCAGGAGGGCCGCAAAAAGATGCTCCCGAGTCGAACCGCGGCAAGCAGAGCCAGTCGATCGAACCTCAGGCGAGACCAGCGCCGCCGTCTGGCAATCACCGATCAGAGCATAGTCCTCGATCCGGGATGGCATTCGCCGGGCTCCAGAAATCAGGTCAGGATCCGCGCAACACGGTCGACAGGTCGCCTGAATGCTGAGGCTCCAGAAGAGCGTCCAGCGCGTGTGTTCGAATACCAGGTTGTCATAAACCCAGATCTCATGTCCCTCGGCAGCCAGCAGTTTCGCCGCGTGGGAGTCGACATAGCCCGCCCCACGCGTTGCGAGTACGTTCATGGTGATCTCCCCAGGGCCATCAGCCCTGATACTCCTCGCCTGCGCCGAATCGGCTCGCGCAGGCCGCGATCTCGCGCTTCGCCTGGCACACCAGGTCGACCGTGGCCCCGACGACTTCCCAGCGGGCCAGACCATTCTCGCTCTGTGAGACGCACTGACTCACCTGAATCCAGTCGGACGCCAGACGTGTGCTGCGCAGTTGACGTCAAAGGGAAGTCCCCTTTGCATCAGGGTGGTCCAGGTAGCGTCATGAGGTGGCGTAGGTGAGATTCAGCAGTATGCATAGTCGGTCAGTTTGCGGAAGCAGGGACGGGACCTTCTGGCCTCGCAAGTGCCTCGAAGCAGAGTTGAGATAGTCAGCAGTTGCGCTCTGCTGGGGAGGTGGACACGTAGCTGCTCACGAAGGGTGGGAGCGGCGAGGAGCGTGTGCGCCACGCGCCGAGGTCCAGACTGAGATCTCGAAGCCGTCGCTGCTGTTTGGCACTCTGGGTGGCGCGCTTGACTGCCGCACGCGCGAGTTTGAACGCTGCGATCAATGGTGGATCGCGGAAGGGGTGAACGCCTCCAGATCCATGCCGTTCTTCATGCGGTCGAGCGCGCTGGCCTCGTGCCCCTGGAAATGCTCGCGGACTGCGTCGAGCGCCTCGGCACGTGCCTGGTCGCTGGGGAACATGTAGCCCCACTCCTGCTGCTTCGCCGTTGTGGCCTGGATGGCGATGAGGCGGTCGAACCGTGCGGGATCCTCATGTCAGGTCCGCGCGACGAGGACTGCCTGCGGATCTCCAGCAGGATTGCGGCATACACGAAGCTTGACGAGAGATACGTCCCGTCGCCCTGGTAGATGTCGAGCCGGTCGCCGTCGCCGTCGAAGAACATGCCCACCTGGTGCTGCCCCGACCGAAGCGCCTCAAGGCCGGTGCGGATCACGGCCTGCTTGACCGGATTGGGATCTCCCAGGGGAAACGAGCCGTCGGCCGTGAAATGCAAGGGCTCCAGCACGGCCCCGGCCCGATCGAAGGCCAGCATCATCTCCCGCCCCGCCGCGACGAAGAGGTAGTCCTGAAAAACCCGCTCTCCCTCGAGGCTACCCGGCTTGACCTGTGCCAGGGCGAGGCTGTCATTCACGAAATCCTCGATCAGCTCCTTCGTCCGGAGGCTGCCGCGCCCCGCTCCGGACGGCGTAGGGGACGTATTGGCAAGAAAGTGGGCCTTGATCCGATCCAGGCCTCCTTCGGGCCCGATGCCCTGAGCGATGGGCTGAACTCCCGGACCGAAAATCTTCTGTCCCGTGTCTCCCGAGGGATTGTGCGAGGCGCCCACGATCACGGCGGCGTAACGCGGGTGACGCATCGCCGCATAATAGAAGCAAGATGTGGAGCGGGCCCCGGGAAGTTAGACCACGTCCAGCCCCGAGTCGCGAAACGCGTCGATGGTAATGGTCAGGTACTGCGGACCCGTCCGCCGCGCATCATGAGCCACAACGACCCCGGGTGCGCCCAGATCGTCGCGGATGTAGCGGGCTTCCGCCCGCGCCAGCCGCGCCGCAAGGTCGGGCGTGAGTTGTGACGACGGCGTGCGAGTGTCGTAGGCACGAAACATCGAGAGATTCAGTTGATCTTCCACCCTCAGCCCCATGTTCTCAGGTTAACTTTGTGATTGCACACTCACAGGATCTGGCGACGAACCCCGAGATGGCACGCACCTGGCGACGAGCCCGCGAACAGGTACGGCTCGCGGCCGGTCTGTTCGCGGTAGCGGCGGGTGATCTCGGCGACGGCCGATCCGGCGTCGGAGCGCCCGAGGATGGCGACGGTCCCGCCGCTCCCTCCCCCGGTGATCTTGGCCCCGAAGAGCCCCGCGGCCGGCCCGGCCTCACGAACCAGCTCCACCAGGAGGTCGGTGCCATCCGAGCCCAGCCCGCAGGTCGAGTAGCTGGCGTGTGAGTCGTACATCAGCACACCCATCTCACAAAGCGCCGGTTCATCGGGGTTGCTCGCCAGCAGCTTGGCGAACCGCCGCACCCGTGCGTGCTCGTGGATTGGGTGGGTAGTCGGTTGCCAGATCGCGTAGGTCCGGTTCGGGTCCACCCGCGTCACCCTGTCGGTCGTGCCGCCATACCGCGACAGAAACTCCTCGCCGCGCAGGGCCAGGGGGAGCCGGGAGGCAAAGTCGCGCTCGAGCTCACCTGGCGATAGGTTCGCCAGGTAACCCGCCCACAGGGAGTCACGGATGCTCAAGACGCCATCCTCAGAGCGAGCGGTCGTCCGCAACCCCGCCGCCTCGGCGATTATCCGGTACCCCATGAAGGCGCCCGTACGAACGGAGGTGTAGTCGCTGCCCGAGACCGCATGGCGAATCCCCGAATCGATGCCCCAGAATCCGATCGAGGGGGGTAGCGGGACGAAGCCCTGAACCTCGGCAGGCTGGCAGAGCAGTGCGAGCAGTGCATTGGGGTGTCCCAGCGCCGAGGTCATCTGGTCCATGATCCCGCACGGTGCTCCCACCACGAAGTTCTCGGCCATCTGGCAGAGCCTGGCAAGCTCAGCGCCGTCGGGCGTCGATCCCACCAGGTCGGCCACCGCCTGCATCGTGGCGACCTCGAGCGCTGCCGAGGAGCTTACACCCTTGCCCTCCGGCACGCGTGAGTCGATCAGGATCCGCACGCCGCAGTCGAGCTGGATGCCCTTTTCGCGGGCGAGAACAACCAGCACGCCCATAACGTAGGCCGCCCAGTGCAATGCGGGGTCTTGAGCGAACCACCGCCGGGCCGAATCGTAATCACCCTCCAGCAGTTGCCTCATGGTTGGCGCGTCGAGCACGAACGTGCGCGTCTCGTGTCCGGTCCCGGTCGCCAGGCTCACCAGCTTTACTCCGGGCTCCGCAATGGCCTGCGCGGCCACCAGCGTCGCCTCGCGGATCGGCCATTGCAGGACGAGGGAGCCCGAATAGTCAGCGATTCCGCCCATCACGTCAAGCCGTCCCGGAGCCCTGGCCACCACGAGCGGGCGCCTGCCTGGAACAGCGGGCTGCCATCCGGAAGAATCGGAGCTTCCGTCCTCTTGATCCGTGCGAGGAATTCCTCCATATCGGAAGCTGTCGCTTGTGAAGAGACCGGCCGTTCGCTTGTCGCGCGCCCAGATTCAGACATGGGTCGAGGCCTCCCCGGTGCGCTTGTAATGAACCGGTGCCACGGTCTTGAGCTCGACAGCCTTCTCCTCCGGCGAGGTATCGCTGAGGAAACTGCCGCCACCTATCTCCGGCACGGCCAGGTATTTCAAGAGGTTGGGCTTGCGAAGCGGAGGGTGAAACTCGATGTGGAAGTGAAAGCCCTCGCGACGCCGGCCATCGGTCGGCGCCTGGTGCAATGCCATAATCCTTAAACAAGCGAGGTTTGAGCCCCGCGCCGCGTAAGTCTCGTTCGTCGGAATGGGACGGACCATCACCGGGGAGGCATCGCGCCTCCACGCTACGTACCGCTCTGTCGTCTCATCGTTCACCCCCGGTTTCTGCCGCTCAGCTCAAAATGCCGCGGTGGACCGGGACATCCAGATCCCGGCTCCAATCCTTCGTCGCGTCAGCATCGCAACGCAGAGACCACCCGCAGGAACACCCCTTGCCATTCGTTCCACGACAGCAACCGATACACCAGGCGTCGCCCCCCGTGGACGATTTGGCAGGGCATCTGGATGATCGTGTTCACGAACCGTTTGAACTCCATCCCCAACAGCCGACGCTTCTGCTCACGGTGCGCCTCCTTGTGTCGGGGATGCTCAGGAATCGACAGCGCGAACCACGCCTTCAGGTTCCACGCCAAGGCCGTCATCACCATGTACGCCCAGTTGCTCACCAGGTTGTCCACCGCCGCCCGGAGCGAGTGCACCCCGCTCTTGAGCTGAGCGATCAGGTTCTCCTGGTGGCAGCGGCCGTTCGCCTTCAGCGCCAGCGCGCGGGGAGAACCGTCCCGGTCATTGGTCAGGTAGTATCGGTAGCGGATCTCGTCGAACAACCGTGTCTGCCCCTTCTCCACCGCGATCGTCTGGCGGACGATGATCAGTCGATACGTGCGCTGACACGCCGTCGGGCGGTAAGCGACCTCGGCGACATCCTCGGCGATCCGGGTCAGGGTCTCGAATTCGCGCTGGCGGACGATCTGGTTCTTGACCCGCTCGGGACGTTTCCGAGGTGGTCCTTGGGCCGTGTACTGCGGCGGTCGTTGCAGCGGGCTCCAGGCCGAGGCGGGCCGATCCTCGGCCAAGGCCTTGAGGTTGGGCATGGCGTCGATGCCGAACAGGAACTTTACCTGTTCCGCGTCCCAGGCGTCGAGGCGATGGGTCTGGGTGAAATCCGTGTCGCCGCGGAGCAGGATGCGGCGGAACCCGGCCTGCCGGCAGAGCAGGATGGCCAAGTCGAGCTGCTCGGCGGCGCCTTCGTGCGACGGGCGGTTGCCGGAGCGGTTGACGATGCTGAGTACCTCGCCGGTGTTGGCCAGCGAGACGATCAGCGGGTGATAGCCCCAGGTACCGTCATAGGCGATGTCGATGCCTTGTTTACAACAGGCGCCGGTGGCGACCAGCGTGCCGTCGGCATCGAGGACGGCCTCGTTGAAGAAGTCGGACGGTTGTTGGCGCCAGAGTTTGAGCCGAGTTTGATCGAAGACGTCCTGGAGGGTTTCGACGTCGTCGGGGGAGAAGCGGCGGCAGAAGTCGCCCGCGGTGGTGGGGTCGGGGATGCGGTCGGCGCCCAGGGCGTCGAGGAAGACGAGGTCGTTGCGTCGCTGTTCGATGTCGTCGAGGCAGGTGCCGTCGCACAGGGCATTGTAGGCGAAGTTGAGGACGTGGTCGGACTCGTGGTAGGGGAAGTGGAACTTGAGCAGGTGGAGCCGCTCGTCAATGGCTTCCGCGAGGCCGAGGTCGCGGACCAGCAGTTGAATCCCGCCGATGCCGCCGCACGGAATCGCCGAGTCTTGGTGGCGACCTCGTACTGGATGTTGTTCGCGGTGATGACCGGATCAGGCGAGGGCGCGGTGATCGGGCGGCCGAGCCGGCGGCGGATTTTGCGCTTGCCGGCGGCGTGGTGGTGGTGTGGAATCGGTTTCACTCGAAATCTCCTCGTGGGTTCGGTCGTGGGATCGGTGTAGGTCGATCCAATGTGCCGGAAACGCCGGGAGATTTCGAGTTTGAACCGACCGATCACGAGATTCGGACCTCGCACCACACTTGGTTAAGGCATAATGTAGGGGAACGACATCTTTCATAGGTTGTCAAACCGGATCAGCACTTCCTGGAGCACCCCGGCTAGGTCGCTCAGTTCCGACGGGGAGAGGTCGGCCAGGCTCGCATGCGCCTGCCGGGGTACGACGAAGGTCTCGTACGCGTAGCGGGCGAAATAGGGAATGAACGCCACGGCCGAATCGTTCTGGCTGAGAATCCGCCGCCCGTCGGCCAGTTCGGCCATGATGATCTCCTCCATCAGCACTCGCCGGTTCTCGTCCCAGAACCGCCGTGAGATGGCTGCCTCGTTCTCGATCGTCTTGAAAACGAAATTCGTGGCGTAGATCTGACAGTGGGGGTGCGGGTTCGAGACACCCACCACCTCGCCCTTGTTTTCAAACATGAGCACATGATTCACTCCTGGCCGGGCACCCAGGTCGCGATACTGCTCCTGCCAGACGGCCAGCAGAGCCACAACTTGCTCACCCTCGAGCTCGGCCAGTGTCATGTCATGCCGGGGCGTGTAGCAAACCACGCGGGCAACCCCCTCCGCGGAACGGTTGCGGTAAATCCCCGCAGGCTGCTGCAGGTCCCGCGGCGCCTTGGGCCCGACGCAGGGCATGTCGTTGTCGAAGACGAAAACTCCGGCGTAATCGTGATTGCGCGCCCCGCTTACCCGGGTGTTCCCGGCGCACAGAGGGCAGTCTGGTACGTACTGCGGTACCTTGCGAGCCTGGCCGTCCACCGTCTCGCCCACCCACGGGCGGTTGTTCCGGTGGGCCGCCACGATCACCCACTCCTCACGCAAAGGATGCCAGCGTTGTTCCCATGTCATTGATGATGCGACGACCTCAACGAGAACTTCTGGCAATCCACTCTGACTCGAAGTTACTCGTTCGGAGGTCTCCCTGCCAGGTCGCGATCGCGCACAAACACCTCACATTTGCGCAACCAGCCTGGCCGGCTGCTTGTTGAACCGCTTCAGGTGGTGACTCGGCGCTCCACCGACATCGTCGCCCTTGGCGACCCCGAAATTGCCGCCGCGCTCCATCTTCTGCACGACCACGTGGGTGAGCCGATTGCGGTCGGCGACCTGGTCCGGCACCCGCTGATCTCGCGGCGCAGCCTGGAAAAACGGTTCCGCAAGGTGGTCGGCCGGACGATTCACGAGGAGCTCCAGCGCGTTCGACCGGAGAGGGCCAAGCGGCTCTTGCTCGAGACCGAGCTCCCCATACCCAGTGTGGCCGATGCCGCCGGCTTCGCCAGCCCCAGCTACCTTGGCCAGGTCTTTCGCCGGACGTTCGGCGTGACCCCGGCCCGGTACCGAAGACAGGGGCGAACACCACATGAGTGACACCCCGGGGGGCGGCCGCGCCACCGCGCCGCCGAGTCATTTGGCGAGGACATTCAGCTCCAGGTACGTGGCATGCCCCGGCGACCGGAAGATCCGCTGCGTGGCGGGGCGGAAGTCCCTCGCGTCGGCCTTGAAGATGTTGGGCACGAAGGTCTGAGGATTGCGGTCGATCAGGGGAAACCATGTGCTCTGAACCTGCACCATGATCTTGTGTCCCTTCTTGAAGCAGTGATCGTTCCAGTGCAGGTCAATCATGTATTCCTCGACCCGGTCGGGCAGGATCGGCTCGGCCTTCTCGAAGCTCTTACGGAACCGTCCGCGAAAGACCTCGTCCGCGATGATCAGCTGATACCCCGACATTCCCGGATCATCCTCGGGGTAGACGTCGATCAGCTTGACGATCCAGTCGCTGTCCGAGCCGGACGTCGATGCGAACAGATGAGCCACGATTGAACGCCAGTCTCGGCCAGTCCCGGCAAGGCCACACCCAGCAGAAAGGCAACGTGCGAAAACCCGCGGAGTGTTGGCTTCATCGATCGATTCGGCTCTGTGACCGTCCGGTTCTTGTGCGCTGGAGGCGCAGGGCGTCGCAGACACTCTGCCGCGCATCCCTCCGGGACTGGTGGCACGGAAGAATGGACGCACACTCGGCCTCTCCAGGTTCCGGTAAGATAGAGTGATGACACCCGGCTTTCAACACTCGTGAACCGCGGCTCACTCGAGCAACTGCCTGCGAGCAAGCTGCGAAAATGTCCCGGGCGCCTGGCTCAAGACATGTATTCGATTCGCATCGACGATCGTGCTGAGGCGGTGGGCGATGATCAGGCAAGTGCAGCCTCGTCGGCGGAGATTATCGTCCACCAGCACCTCGGTGAGCGGATCGAGGGCGCTCGTGGCCTCGTCCGGGACGATCAAGGCCGGGTTGCGGATCAAGGCGCAGGCAATCTCCAGGTGCTGCCGCGAGGCCGAGCGTCGCCATCGCGCTCGTCAATCCCAGCCAGCACAGGAGGGCCGCCGGGCGGCGCCGCAGGTGGGTGTAAGGTCGTCTCGCAAGAGTCTCGATCATGAGGCTTCTGCGCAATGGTCTGGAATGGCTCTGGCCAGCGCCCGGTCGCTTGACCGGACCGGAAGGCCGGATCTTGATCTCCTGCCGCAGGTCAGTTCAGTCCTCGAACACGATGCAGTCTTTTCCGGTCTGGCCGCCGGCCGCCAGCTCGTAAACCCTGGCGGCATCCCGGATCGCCAGCCGGTCCGTGCAGGTGCGGTCGGGATGAATTTGCCAGCGCTCCAGCCTCTCGACCAACTCCTCGAGGTGCTTGAGCGATGTGACCCACGAGCCGAAAAGCGTCATCTGCTTGTGGATCAGTAACTTCGACACCTCGAAGCTGACCGAGCCCCCCTCGCCCACGAAGGCGCATCGGCCCCAGTCGCGGGTGCCCTCGAGTGCCAGCAGCCGGGCGGAGGCCGCCCCCGAGCAATCGATGCTCGCCTCGCAGCCGTGACCGCCGGCCGGTCGAGAATCCGCTCGAGCGCACCGTCGTCGGCCTTAAGGGCAACGTCGAGCAGCCCCAGTTCGCTTGCCAGCGCCAGGCGGCTTTCCGACAGGTCGGTGCCGATGATGGTCGTCGCCCTCAGCGCGCGGCCGAGCATGGCGGCGGCCAGGCCAACCGGACCCATTCCATTGATCAGCAGGCGGTCCTGACCGCTTAACTGCATCCGCCGCAGGGCCTCTTATGCTGTGCCAAAGCCGCAGGCTCAGAGGGCGCCGTCGATGAAGGAAAGGGAGTCGGGAAGAGGGATGCAAGTTGTCTCCTCGGCCAGCAGGTACGGTGCGTGACCGCCGTCGCGCTGCCACCCGTAGGTGGCGCGGCAGTTGCTACAGCAACTGATTATATAACTGAACTTACACTCATCGCAGACGCCGCATCCGGAGATATGATAGATGACCACCCGGTCGCCGGCCTTGAACCGCTTGCACCCCGGGCCGACCTTGACGATCTGCCCGCACGGCTCGTGCCCGGGGATCACTCCCTGATATCCCTGGGGACCCTTGCCCAGGTGTTCACGGTAGATGGCCCGGATGTCGCTTCCGCAGATGGAAGACGCCTTCATCTTCACCAGCACCTGGCCGTGGCCCGGCTCGGGAACCGGATATTCCTTGAACGCAACGGTGCTGTTGCCGGGCAAGACAACTCCCTGCATTGTCGTGATGGTCGATGGTGTGCTCATGAAATGTCCATCCGTTGCGGTGTCAGGGAGGAGTGATCTCGCCGCTCTCGTCCCACAGGGCTTCCCAGCTCTGACCTTCCTTCCACAGGAACACCTGACCCTTGATCAGGCGACAGTTCTTGTCAATTTTCGCGATATCCCGCATTTCTTGCTCGGTCAGGGGCTCGCCGACAACGGCCCTCAGGCTGCTCAAGTATTGTGGCCGCTTGATGGCGAAGGGAATGGGGATCTGCCCGCGCTGAACGGCCCACTTCACGCACACGAGGCTCGGATGGACCCCCAGGCGCTCGGCGATGCGGACGATGACTGGGTCTTCGATGTCCACCGCGTCGGTCTCGATCCGGTCCCGCTCGGGCCGGTTGGGCGAGCCGATGGGGCAGTAGCCGATCGGCACGATGCCCTGGTCGACCACGAACCGGAAGAATTCGGGTTGCTGAAAGTGGGGGTGCAACTCCATCTCGTTGCAGGCTGGCCTGATCCTCGCGTCGCGGAGCACGAGCGTGAGCTTGGGAATCGTCATGTTCGACGTGCCGATGTGCCGCACCAATCCGCGATCGACGAGCGTCTCCATTTGCCGCCAGGTCTTCATGAAGTTCTCGTGGATGTACGGCTTGGCGTCCTTGCTCCACGAGCCAACATCGCAGCCAGGCGGATGAAAGTTCGGGAACGGCCAGTGAACCAGGTACAGATCCAGGGAGTCCAGTTGCAGGTTGCGGAGCGACTGCTCGCATGACCGAATGATGTCGGCCTCGCCATCTTCGTGCGGGACGGCGGCGGCCTGGTGGCGACCGGCGAGACATCGCTCTTTGACGCGAAGGACAACCATCGCCGCGACGACTTAGCCTTCGCGGACGTGTTCCACGCCCATTACCGCTCCCCTCACCCGATGACTCAGCGGACCGAGGCGCTTCAGCTCAGCCTGGAGGCCCGCCATCTGATCGTCGACGATCCCCAGGTGTTGGCCAAGCAAAGCACCGCCTGGCGCAATCCGGAGGGTCCCCCTCCCGATCGAGGCCCGTTGCCCCCTGATCGCCAGTGCGACCGAGGTCGTTGTGGGCGAGGATGGCCAGGTTCTTGTCACCTACACCTCAGACTACCAGTCGCTTCGGGGCAAGCGCCTTCCGGTGTTCCACGTCTCGACCTTCGGAGCCGGCCGCGTCGTCTACTTTGCCGCGGGGGTGGACAAGGCGATGTTCTTCTATCCCGACGGCTACCTGCGCAGCCTCATCGCAAACGCCTGCCGCTGGGCCGCCGGCGATGTCCCACCGCCCGTCGAGGTGAACGGTCCGCTGATCCTGACCACGACCTTTCGCCGCCAGCCTGGGAAGCATCGCACGATCGTTCCCCTGCTCAACCACGCCAGCTCCTGGGGCATGCACTCGACCTACCAGAAGCTCGCCCCCGTTTCCACCGAGCTTCAGAAGGAGTACGGCCATCCCGACCGTTCCGAGCTCCGCGGAACCTGGCCGACCCGCGAGGAGATCATTCCCCTGCACGACCTCCGCGTCCTCTACCGGCTCCCCGGCGTCGCCCAGGCCAGGCTCCAGGCCGAAGACCTCGAACTCCCCCTGAAAAAGACCGGCGGCAATGTCGAGGTCTCCGTTTCCAGGCTCGAGATGCACGCGATGGTGGTGTTTGAATGACGAGCCTCGTCCGGCTCGTGGCTTTCTTGCGAAGGGATTGCCGTGATGATAGGCTGACCATACATACACGATGGTCCCGGCATGAAGGCACGTCGATCATCCTCCCGGCCCGGGCTTCGTGTCCGTGGGGGTTGGGCATCACGCGAGGAGGCGAGCTTGGCACGATCAACGGGCGTTACGGCTCGACGCTCCGGGGTGGCGAGCGGCTCGCCTTCGCTCGAGTCCGTGCTCGACGCTCTCCGGAGTCTGTGGACGGCCGTCGAGGCGAGCGCGGATGCGGATGAGCAAGATCGATTGAAGCGCGAGATCGCGCAAGGCATCGATCGGCTCAAGGGGAGAGTTGACAAGCTGCTGAAGCCCATCAAGCCGGCGTTCAGGGAGGGGCTTCTGTTCGAGAGGACGGATGGAAGAGACCGTCGGTTTCCCTCGTCAAGGAGCAGCCTCCCGCGCCAAGGTTCCCGGACACGCCGCTGCGGATCTACGACAAGGACCTGGTGGAGCACGCGCTTGCTCATCTCCCGGCGGCCGAGAGGTTCCAGACAACGCGTGAGTATCGGGAATACCTGGGCGAGAAGATCCGGTCCAACTCCCAGCAGACCCGGAAGCGCACCGCGAGCTACTTGACCCATCGTTTCTTCCCCGGCGAGGTCCTGCACCGCGACCTGGTCAGGTTCGCCGCCGCGGTCGGGGCGGGTCCCGCGCTCTGCGATGCGATCTTTTACCTGACCTGCCGGATGGAGCGGATCATCGGCCTGGTTGCCGAGGAGGTGATCCACCCGTCGCTACCCGAGGGAGGCGTGAGCCGGGGCCGGATTCTCGACTTCGTCCAGTCATCGTTTCCCAGCTCAAAGTCGGCGAAGGACATGAGTCAGGCGATCGTCCGCACCTACGATCGACTCGGCGTCGGCGCGGCAACGGCCACGCGGCTCAAGGTGAGCACGAGGGAGGGCCGCCTCGAAGCCTTCGGATACATCCTCCACCTGGAGTGCCCCGAGCCGGGCATGTACAGCTTCGAGCGTCTCTTTGACGGACCAATGCGCCAGTGGTTGCTCTGGGATCGCCAGTGGATGGTCCGGCAGCTCTACGCCCTGCGAGAGCGCGGCCTCCTCTCCAAGGTCAGCGGAAGGAACTGGTCCGGAACGAGGCCACGCGTCCCCAGAGCATCCGCCAGCGGCTTGCAGAGGAGCTGGATCGCATGATCGTCGCCGAGCTGGATCATTCGCCTCTGGTCACCCTGAAGCAAGTGGAATTGATCTTCGCTTACGATCTGGAGCTGAACTGCCTGCGGATCCGGGCCGTCAACCAGAAGCACATTCTGCTGATGCTGCCCGGGAAGTCCTCGGGCAGCCGGATCACGCTCTTCCACGAGGCGTCCCCGGCCTGCCACCGCACGCTGCCGGCCAACCTTGTGCCCGAGAATCACCTGTGGGAGCTGGTCGCATGAGCAAGACGATGTTCCAGCGCAAGCCGCTCGACCAGCTCTGCAGCGTGCCTTCCGAGATCATCGACGTCTACGTTGTCGAGCACCACATCTGGGCCGGGGGCGGGTCGCCCGACGCGAAACGGGAGCGCAGGCCCGAGGCGCAGACGGTCCGGGAGTTCCTGATCGAGCCGGTCCGGCCGGTCGTCAACGACGTGCTGAGGCTGCTGGCCGCTCCCTACAACCCGGCCGACAAGACCAAGCCGATCGGCCAGGGCTGGTGGGTGCAGGCCGAGTTCGGGTCTGGCAAGTCGCACCTGCTCTCATTCCTCGGCGCCCTTGCGCTGGGAGATAAGGACGCCTGGGAGATCGTTCGCCAGAACGAGCAGAAGGCGGGAAAGGGGAAGCGGGAATCGATCCACCAGTTTTACGAGGATGGCATCGCCAAGAAGTCCGGCGGCAAGTCCAGGGGCATCTTCGTGGCGGTGAAGACCCTGGTCGGCCAGGGCGGCGGCACCGTGGGCGTCAGCGACACGGGCCGGACCATGACCGAGTACATCCTCGATTCGGTCCAGGAGCAATTCCTGGCCGAGAACGGCCGGACGATCTCGCTCTACCCCGAGCAGATGCTCGCCGAGCGCTTCGAGAACGTGGACTTCGAACGCTTCAAGAAGGACCTGTCGAAGTACCTCAAGGACCCCAACTACTTTGACGAGGAGGAGCAGGAGAGCCTCGACAAGTTCATGGCCGACCTTCGCAACACCAAGAAGCCCGCCCTCCGGCGGGACTGCGGCGACCGGCTCTGGCGGTTCTACACCGAGTACCTCAAGGTCTCACCCCGGATGCCCGACGAGGCCGAGCAAGTCCTGGAGAACATGGTCCGCCGGTTGCTGGCCGAGGGCTACGAGGGCCTGCTCCTCTTCCTCGACGAGGTGTCTTTGTTCTCGAAGATCCGGACCGACAAGCAGCGGATCGAGGATGAGAAGACGCTGGTCGTCCTGTCCAACCGGCTGGCGAAGGTGGCCTGCTTGCCGGTCTGGACGATCTGCACGGCGCAGCAGGCGATCGAGTCGAAGCTCGAGGGCTCGAAGAACATCATCGCCGATCAGCGGCTCAAGAACATCCCGCTGCTGAACAACGCTCAGAACTTCTACGACATCGTCCTCAACCGGGTCCGCACGATCACCAACGAAGCGGGCATCGAGCCGTACTTCGAGGATTACCGCCAGGGGTTCACCTGGCCCGAGGCGACGGGCAAGGCGAAGTTCACTGCCTATTTCCCGTTTTACCCCAGCGCCCTCGAGGTCGTCCGCGCGGTCAGCCACCACCTCACGACGCTCCGGTCGTCGGTCCACTTCATGCACCAGACGCTCAAGTCGCAGTGCAAGGCACACGGCAGAGAGATGATCTCGCTCTGGCAGATGTTCGACAACGTCGTGAGCTACGAGGAGGACCCCTCGGGAACGACGGCGGACATCGCTGCCATCCAGACCAAGTTCAACGACGAGTGGCAGGCCTACGAGGCTGCCCGACGCACCATCGGCCAGGCGACCAAGGGACGGCTCAAGGTCTTCGCCGCCCGCTGCGAAAAGATCCTCAAGACGCTGTTCCTCTACCACATCGCCAGGATGGACACGGGCGGCCTACCGGCCGAGGAGATCATGAATAGCGTCATGGAATGGCGGGACCACAAGGAACAAGACGCCGACACCCAGGACAACCTCGACCACTACGAGGTGCTTTGCGAGGAGCTCGCCAACCAGGTGCCCCAGGTCCGCAAGGTCGGCAAGAACTACCTCTTCGAGCCCCTGGGCGGCAAGATCGACATTAAGAGGCCCTAACTTTATTGGCTCGAATGGCTCGATTTCTGGGGCTCGAGCCAATTTTGTCCGATGCCTAGCAGCTCTTCGAGAAGGCCCGCAACCGGGCCGAAGGCCACCAGGCCAGGCAGCGCCAGGCGTGGGAGCAATTGCTCGAGCCTGAACGAGTGGAAGCTGGAGAGCCCGATTCTCACGATCAACCTGGCCCAGGGCGTGAAGTCGATCTTTCGGGACATCGCCCCCGCCGACCAGAAGGATATCGAGGTCCTCTGGAACAACCGCGCGATTAAGGGGCGGGTCTACATGCGGGATCTGCTCGACATCGCCGGCAAGCACGTCTCGCTTCCGGTGCTCAACACCGCCGAGACCGACCACGACTTCGTGGTATACGTGAGCAGCAGGCCCTGCGGCGACAAGGTGGCCGACCTGGCCAGGCGGGTGAAGGACCCACGAATCCTCTTCTGGACGCCCGACTCGCTGAGCCAGTCGGAGCACGACCGGCTGCTCGACTTTGCCGCCTATCGTGAGCTCGTCGCCGAGTACGGCGGCAAGGACAGTCAGGACGCCAAGGACGTCATGAGCTGTGTGGTGGACAAGCTGCGCGCAGAGATGGGCAGCATCTACCAGATCATCACCGGCAGCTATGGCGCGGGACGAGGCCGGATTGCCGCGACCGACCACACCGAGCTGACCTTCCGTTGCGTGGGTGAGCTGCCGGCGATCCTCCAGCCGGTGGTCAAGCAGGTGCTCGACACGACCTACGCGGAGACGGCGGCCACGCTCGATTTCGAGTCGGCCCCCGCTCCGTTTGACGACGCCGAGGCGATCAAGGTGCTCAACGGCATCGTCCGCACCGGGGAAATCCCCAAGAACACGAAGCCGACAAAGGACACCAGCGCCGCCGACAACTTCGGCTACGCCCTGGGCCTCATGAAGAAGACGGGGGTCAAGAAACTCGACATCTCGGGCTGCCTGTTCGCGGAGGACATCGAGGACTGGATCGAGTCGCAGGTCGCGGACGGCGGCACGATCCCCGTGGCGTCGCTCTACAAGAACTTCACCGGCATCAACGGGCCCAGCGGCAAGAACTACGGCCTCTCCCGCCGGATGATCGACATCTACCTGCTGAGCCTGGTTCGCCTGGGCAAGCTGCGGGTGACGCTCTCTGGCAAGGCGGCGGCCACCGCAACCGACTTCATTGACTACGTAAACATCGAGGAGACGACGTTCAACGCCGCCCTGCTCAACGGCATGGCGAAGGTCCAGCGCCTCAAGGCCCCCGAGGGCTGGGCGGTGCTCGCCCCGTACGCCGCCGTTCTGCTGGACCGTGAGTTGGTCAAGAGCACCCAGCAGGACGCCGAGATCACCGGGGCGGTCAGGGAGCTGGTGGCGTTTCACGCAGGGCAGAAAGCCCCGGTGACTGCGCTGGCGGGCCGGCTGAACGACCTCTTCGCCGAGATCCGGCAGGTCAACCCTGTCGCCGACACGATGACTGACTGGAAGACCTTTTTCGAGACCGAGATCGACCGGACCGACCCGATCAGCCAGCTCCGCCACGCCCTCGACACCGCGTTCCGGTACAAGGTGTACGAGGACAACGAGGCCAAGCAGTCGGAGGTGGACGACCTGGCCCACCGCCGGCTGGCCTGGAAGCGGACCGAGGCGTTTGCCGGCCATGAGAGCGAGTTGAGGGCCGCCGCGAAGTACGCCCGGCTCCAGGTATCGCCAACGGGGGTGCTGGGGGAACTGGCCGGCAAGATCAAGGCCCTGAGGAAAACGCTGGCGAACCCCGGCGGCCTGATGGAGTCGGAGGCGAAGTTCCAAGCCCAGTTGCTCGACCGGCTGGAGGAGATCCAGGCCACCTACCGGATCCGCTACGTCCAGGCGTATGACAGCGTGACCGGAGAGTGCGAGGCGGTGCGGCACGAGATCGACAAGCTCGCCCGCTCACCCGAGATGAAGGCCCTGGAAGCGCTGGCGACGATCGAGGCCCTGGGCAAGCTCAACCTGGGCGGGCTCAAGGAGGGTGTCGCCGCCTGCAAGGAGCGACTCTTCCAGACCGACGTGGACCGCAACGAGGTCGAGCGGGCGCTGCGAGACCGCCCGGACCCCGAAGGATGTCCGCTCCTGGAGGACCAGGCCGACGCGTTGATCCGGGCGTCGAAGAAGGCCGGCGAACAGGCTCGCTCGCTGGTCCGTGCGGAACTGATCTCGGTGGCCGGGCTCCTGTGTCAGCCGGCCCTCTGGTCGCTGCTGGAGCAGGGACGCAAGGAGCCGTTCATCGCCGAGGTCCTGGCGACGACGGACGCCGGGTCGCTCGCCGACCTGCTGGCGCGGCGCCTGGCGGGCGAGCCCGACCTGGCGCGGCTGCTGGCGAAGTTCTTGTGCCAGGTGGTGGTCAAGGTCGTCCGATTGAGCGACTTCCGGCCCTCGAAGGCCATGATTGAGGCGGGTGACGTCGAGGCGGTCGTGGAGGAATTTCGCCAGTTCCTGGAAGAAGCCGCCGGCCCGATCGAGAACAAGGGCAAGCACACCGTCCTGGAAATCAAGTAGAATGGGAGCGATGAACTAGATCCCGCGGAGTCCATGGCATGACCATCCTCGAACAAAAGCCTCTCACATCGTCAAATACTTTTCCATGTGAACGACCATGACGAAGAAGTCCACCAACCCCGGTTAGCCCACGTTCGCCGCCTTCCGGCCGGCCCGTTCCGCGGCCAAGGTCTCCTACGCTGGCGACAAGCCGAATCCCGATCTCCGCGCGTTCGTCGAGCGCCAAGGAACTCCTTACGACCCCGAGACCGACTCCTACAACGTGCCCGCCTTCAACCGGCCGATCGACACGACCAAGGCGACAGCCATCTACAACATGCACGTTTACTGGTCCAAGAAGCCGCACACCGCGATCCGGCAGTACATCCGGCACTACACGCAGCCCGGCGACATCGTGCTCGACCCGTTCTGCGGCTCCGGCGGCACGGCGCTGGCCGCCTTGCTCGAGGGCCGCAAAGCCATCGCCATCGACCGCAGCCCCGCCGCCACGTTCATGACCAGGAACCACTGCACGCCCGTCGATCCCAACGCGCTGCGTGAGGCGTTCGAACAGGTCAAACGCGAGGTCCAACCCGAGATCGACTGGCTCTACGAGACCCGCTGCGATCGCTGCGGAGGCAAGGCGACCACCGGTTACACGGTCTACAGCCAGGTCTTCCAGTGCCCGCGCTGCCTGGAGAAGATCGCCCTCTACGACTGCGGCGACGATGAAGCCGAGACCGCGGCCGGTAAAGCGAAGGGCGTCAAAGTGTGCCCGAGCTGGCAGGCCAAGGGCCACACCGAGGTGATCAGGTCGCAAGATGAGAAATGCGGGATCGGCACCGCCCCTCGACACGGGAGATCCCGGAGTGAGCTTCCTGCTGGACACCAACGTTCTCTCCGAGCACCTTCGCCGACCCTCGGGCCTGGTCCATCGCTTCGTCCAGGACTGGCTTAGGCGACCGGCAGGATTGAATTCACCTGTGACACGGTCCTCTGCGGGCTTCGTCATGCGGGAAATCCAAACAGGTCTACACAAACCGGAAGGTGGTACCAAACAGCGTCTTACGAAAAGCGCCGATAATTCGGCGCCCGTTTGCTTTCCCAACTGTGCGTCGATCTGTTTGGGTTCTCGGGTAAGCTTTGACCTGTCGCTCGGCTTACACCTTGAACGGAGATCCCGGAAACCTCCCATGATCGAAACCTGGGTGCTGGAGAAGCTCAAACCTCTTCGCAAGAAAGCCACGATCCTGCTGCGCGACCCTCAGCGGATGATCCGCCGGGCGCCCGCGCGGTGGACGGCTGGGCCGAGGAGGCGGGGTTCTCGGTGCTCTGGGTCAGCGGCAACCTCGGGCTCCGCGAGCTGTACGAGCAGATCCGCCACGATCCGTCGGCAACGAAGGTCCTGCTCGTCGATCGCACCCGCGACCAGGCGAGGATCCCGCTCTTCTATCCCGACCTGGAAAGCCGCTGCTCTGCGCGGGCCAGGCTGACCATCACGCTCCGGGACTTCCTCGTCGAGAGGACCGGCGACTCGCTCTGGCCGGCGGCGGCCAACGACCGGATCTTGAGCGGGCAGATCCTCCAGCACCTTCCTCAGGCCCTCGAGGCCTACCAACAGATGCGGGAGGCCCGCCCCCATGGCTTCCCCGACAGCGCCCTGTACCAGATCGTCCTGGGCGCTGCGCTGCGGATCAACCCGTTCCGCAAGCCCAGGCCCGGTGAGATCCGCCGGCTGTGCCTTGAGAGCCACGACCGGCTGGCCGAGATCCGCCGACTGTTCGGGTCGAGCGGAGCCCGCGAGGACTCGTCTGTCTCGGCCGAGGTGCTGGAGACGCTGGAGGCGCAGATCAAGAAGGCCGACAAGCCCTGGTGCTGGATGCTCGAGGCGACCCGGAGGAGGTCGTCCGGGCGTTTACCCTGGCGGCCTTGCCGCGCCGGCACGACCTCGAGCACCAGGTCCTCCTGGGCAGCTTCGATCCCGGCCTCGTCCGCTTCCAGGACATCCCCGAGAGCTCGATCGACCAGGCGCTCAAGGAGATGCTCCAGGCCGACCCCGACCGCATCGCCGCCGACGTGGCGGCAGTCGAGGTGTTCCTCAAGGAGGACGAAGCGAAGGGCCTGGCGTTCCTGCTGGGCAGCCGGTGCCATATCGAGCATCCAGACAAGGCCCGCGAGGTCTTGCTGGCCGAGAAGCTCTCTCTGCTGGTCCGGGGCATGGCCCTGGTGTCGTTCCTGGCCGACCTGTTCGTGGGCAAGGACGTCGCCTTCCATTCCGGTGTACTCGAGGCGCTGGACGCGGAAGGCCAGCCCGACAAGGGTGAGCTCCCCCTCGAGGCCCGACGCCCGACAGAGCAGTGGACGGCGCTCGTCGCCACCTACCGCCGGGCCGTGCAGTTCTTCGAGGTTGCCAAGAGCCTCCGGGATTGGGCTCACATGCTGAAGGTCGCCAAGACCGATCAACTTGACTTCGAGTGGTTCTACACACTCTGGCACGACCAGCGGATCGACCGGCTGGATTACTACGCCAGCGAGCTCCAGCGGCTGCACCGGGTCGGGAACATCACTCCGGTCCCGGCGTCGCAGCTCTGGCCGGTGATGGCCCAAAAGTGGCAGCAGGCCCGCGATGCGCTCGACGAGGCGATCGCCAAGGTCAATGCCGACCTGAACCTGGTCAACGGAAAGTTCCAGGATCTCTACCACGCCCACTACACCCGCTGGATCAACGCGGACAACGCCCCGGTGATCTTCACGCACCAGTTCGTGCCGCGATTCCTCAAGGTCCACTGGGACCCTGAGTCCGGACGTAAGGCGGTCCTCCTGATCTTTGGTGGCGATGGGCATCTCGGCCAGGTACGTCTCGGACCGGATCGACGTCGTGATCTTCAACTTCACGGACAAGAACCTGCAGGACACGAAGCAGGAGATCGCGTTCATCTACAACACGACGGTCCAGGCCGTCCTCCAGGAGGACGTCCGCAGTGTACTGAGGGAGATCCCCGAAGACGCCGTCGTCTTCGTGACTTCTGACCACGGCTTCTGCTAGGTGCCCAAGGAGACCTACACCGTCCCCCCCACGTCCGTCACCGACGCCAAGGACGTGAAATACAGGGTCGGGCGGCTGAAGCAACCGCTCGAGGGGGCCGACGCCAAGAAAGGCCACGTTGTGTTTCCGAGGCCCGGCCTGACCCTGAAGCGCCACCACGGCCAGCACGATCCCGACCGCAACACCCGCGGCGGCTTGAGTATGGCCTAGTGCCTGATCCCGATGATCGTGCTCGGCCCGAAGGGCGCCTCCCGGCCGCCGTTCGTACTAGTTTGCCTTGACTTCGAGGGTAATTTCGCCGAAGGTGAGAACCTGGAGGTCATCCTCGCCGTAACAGCGGCGGCGGCGTCACCGCCCGAGGGTGAGATCCTGTTCCTGCTGGCCGCCGACATCGACGAACTGCCCGCCCGGAAGGAGTTTTTATCGGGCCGCGAGCGGACCTATCGCATCCGCTGGGTCCCGAGGACCGACCAGGCGACCTCGTACGAGCAGCGGGCCGGTAAGATGGTCCGGAGTGTGGCCGTCATCGCAAGCTACCCGTGGCAAGGGCGGACCGTGCGGAGCAGCGTCTCAGGCCGTGTGGAGATCAAGCTGGACACCACCTGCCTTCGCCGCCGCCTCTACAGCCGCCTCGACAGCATCATGGGCATGATTCCCGCCAGCCTCCGCTAGCAGGGTTGAGCCATGAACGACCACTTCAAGCAAGTCTTCCCCGGAAAGGTCGTGAACAAGCGGCTTACCATCAATACCGGCGTGGACGAGTTCCCTCGCTTCGTCGTCGAGTATCTCATCGACAACTATTGCACTGAAGAGAGTTTCCAGGACGACCTCCAGCAGGTGATCAAGCGGCTGCGTGAGAACTTCGTCCACGGGGCCGAGGCCGAGAAGATCCGCCATCAGATCCGCGAGACCCGGAACCACGGCATCATGGCTATCCTGGAGGTCACCCTTCCAAGCTCACCGAGAGTCGGAGAGGTCATCGGGTTGGCGGTGATCGGCGACGAGCGTGGATGCCTGTTGCACTTCGAGATGCAGGCGACGAAGGGTTCGGGCCGGATCATCAGCCTGGGCTCGATGCAGAAGGTCATGACG
This sequence comes from uncultured Planctomycetaceae bacterium, assembly GCA_963816015.1. GTDB lineage: Bacteria > Planctomycetota > Planctomycetia > Isosphaerales > Isosphaeraceae > Aquisphaera. The sequence continues at coordinate 130,238 of CAWFJM010000024.1, forward strand.
GAGAGCGTCGCGGCCGCTGCCCAGTTCATCAAGACGCACGCCAAGGATGTCGGGCTCCCGAACGACTGGCAGGTCAACTTCGACATCGCCGTCCTGGCGACCATGATGGGGAAATCCGAAGGAAGGGCCGTCCGCGGGGATCACGATCGTCACGGGGATCGTCTCCGCACTCACGGGCCGTCCCGTCCGCAACGACATCGCCATCACCGGTGAGATCACGATCATGGGCAAGGTACTGGGAATCGGGGGCGTCTTGCCCAAGCTCCGGGCTGCCATCGATGCAGGGTGCAAGGAGGTGATCATGCCCAGGGAGAACGAGCGGGACGTTCAGATGACCCCGGATTACGTCAGGACGAAGATCAACGTCCGATTCGTCACCTCCATTGACGAGGTCCTGGCGAACGCCCTGATGCCTCAGTCAGTGTGAGTGGGCCTTACAAGGTGAACAGCCCACGTACAGCGTGACGAAGATTCAGGTTGAAGCGGTCGTGGAGGCGAGAAAACAAAGGCGCGGCCCAACGCCTTGCTGGCCGGTGGCGCAGAATCTGGGTAGAGGGGCTGGTGCGTCACTGAACTGCTTCACGGTCACCCGGCACGAAGATGATCACCTGGATCTCATGGCTCAGAATTGAGGACTGTCGATCACCAGACGGATCGGTGTGGAACCTCGTGGCGCAGGTTTTGTGTGGCCTGCGTGGGTCTCCCCGAGACAGGACCAGTCCTGCCCTGTAATGGTCGGTCGGGTGCCGTCGGCAAGAAAGCCAACAACGAAGCCAGTTTCTTGGACGTAACATTCTTCTAGACTGATGGTTATGTCAAACAGAGTCACACCGATCGAAGCCAAACGAACCCATCGGCGTGTTTGCTCGCAGCGCCGTTGAGTCAAGAGGACCGTCGCTTTCATAATGTAGGGCTGCGAGGCATAGTCGGGTTCGGGCTAATCTCCTTTCGCAAAGCAAGCGCATGACCATGAGATCCAGATCAAGGGCTCAGCTCTGGGTGGCGACGATGCTCGTCTCAGGCATCCTGACCGGGTGTGGGAGCGATCCGCAGCTGGCAAGGACTTCTGCCGGGCCGGCGGCGGGACGGTTCTTCGGGGTGACCGTGCAGACGATGAACAACCCCTTCTTCCCCGACCTGGAGCAAGGACTCAAGGGGGTGATCGAAGCTCACGGCGACCGGATGGTCATGCTCGACGCCCAGTTCAACAGCCTCAAGCAGAAGAACGACATCTCCGACCTGCTTCAGCAACAGCCCGCGGCGCTGTTCATCAACCCGGTCAACTGGGAAGGGGTGCGGGGATCCTTGATCGAGGCCAAACGCAAGAACGTGCCGGTGATCATCGTGGATGCGCCGGTGAATGACCCTGACCTGGTCCTTTGCCAGGTGGCCTCTGACAATCTCCAAGCGGGCCGGCAGGCGGCCGAGGCGCTCGCGAAGGTCAGGCCGCAGGCCAGGATTGTCATCCTCCATCATGCGGTCAACAAGGCCTGCATCGACCGGGTCGACGGGTTCAAGGAGGTGGTTGCCACCCATCCCGAGATGACCATCCTCGACACCCAGGAAGGCAAGGGGACAACCGAGGGGGGGCGGCCGGTGACGCGCGACCTGCTGGGGCGGTTCCCCGACCTTGACGCGGTGTTCCCGATCAACGACCCGAGCGCCTTAGGCGCGATCTCGGCCATCGAGTCGGCGGGTAAGCTTGGCAAGGTGACCGTTGTGACAGTGGACGGGTCGCGCGAGGCCATTGCCGCCATCCAGGCGGGCAAGCTTCTGTCCTGCTCGGCCCAGTTTCCCAGGCAGATCGGCCGGGTGGCGGCCGAGACGTTCTACGATCACCTGGCGGGCAAGCCGGTTCCCAACGACATCAAGATCCCCGTCAAGCTGATCACCAAAGACAACGCCGAAGAGTTCCTCAAGAGCCTGTAAGCCCATGCCCGACGACGGCGTCAGCGATCGGCCTCTGCTGGCCTTGAAGGGACTGGCCAAGCGGTTTGGTGGTATCACCGCGCTTGACGGCGTGGATTTCCGCCTTGGGGCGGGGGAGATCCACGGGCTGCTCGGGTGGGTCGCGACCTCGAGGACCATTTCTCCCGTCCGCCCGGGAAGCCGGGGGAGACGGGCCTCGAGGTTCGCGGGCTCTGCAATTCTCGGGTCCATGACGTGAGCTTCGCACTCCGCCGCGGCGAGATCCTCAGCTTCGCGGGGCTGGTGGGGGCGGGCCGTTCGGAGCTGGCACGGGCCCTCTTCGGCATCGACCCGCTCGAGGCTGGCGAGATCCTCGTCGAGGGCCGCCCAGTGACGATCCGGTCGCCCGTCGAGGCCCGCGCCGCCGGAATCGTGCTGGTGCCCGAGGATAGAAAGCGGGAGGGACTGGTGATGACCAGCTCCGTCGCCTATAACCTTGCATTGCCCTGGACGCGAGACTAGATCCACGGCGCCCGGATCGACGGGTCTCGGCGGGCGAGTATCGTCGGCAGGGCGATGCGCGAGTTCGCCATTAAGGCTGCCGATCCCGAGCAGGGCATCACCGACCTCTCCGGAGGAAACCAGCAGAAGGTGGTCGTGGGCCGGTGGATGGAGCATCCGCGGCGGATCCTCATCCTCGACGAGCCGACGCGGGGAGTCGACGTGGGGGCGAGGGAGGAGATGTTCGGCATTCTCCACCGCCTGGTGGAGGCGGGGATGGCCGTGATCCTGATCTCGTCCGACATGCCCGAGGTGATGGGGCTGTCGCACCGGCTGGCCCTTTACCGGGACGGCCGGATCGTTCGTGAAGTTTCCGCCTCGGAGGCGACCGACGAGGACGTCATGTCCGAGCTGACCCGAAGCTGAGCGATCAAGAAAACCGCCAAGCAGCTTGCACCTCTTCTGGCCGCCATCGCCGAGCTTCTGGCGGCGTGCCGGATCTGGGTGCCCCAGTTTCTCGCGCTCGACAACCTGCTGGACCTGGCCCAGCAGATCTCGGTCAATGCCGTACTCGCGTTCGGCATGACGCTGGTGATCCTGATCGGCGGCATCGACCTTTCGGTCGGCGCGGTGGTGGCCCTGATCGGGACGCTCACGGTCTGGCTGCTTCCTCAGGTGGGCCTGGTCGGAGCGGTCTCCGCGGGTCTGGCGGCAGCCATCGTCTTCGGAGCGATCAACGGGATCTGCGTGGCGAAGACCGCCATGCCGCCGTTTATCATCACCCTGGCCACGATGCTCATCGCGCGGGGCACGGCCTACCGGTTCAACGAGGGGTGGCCGATTTCCATACCGGAGAGCCAGGAGGCGTTCCTCGCGCTCGGGAACGGGCGGGTCTTCCAGGTCGTACCCGTGCCGTTGCTGGTGATGGGGGCAACCTTCCTCGTGACCGCCGTGCTGCTCCACCGCACACGGTTCGGCCAGCATCTCTATGCGATCGGGGGCAACCGCGAGGCAGCGCGCTACACCGGAATCCCCCTGGCCCGGAACGAGATCGCGGTCTACATCACGTGCTCGCTCCTCGCCGGGCTCGCGGGCATGACTCACGTTTCCCAGCTCTATGCGGCCGAACCCGCGTCGGGCCAGGGCTTCGAGCTGCTCGCCATTGCCGCGGTCGTGGTAGGGGGAACCAGCTTCACCGGCCGCATCGGGACGATGCCCGGCACGTTGCTGGGCGCCATCATCATCGGCATTCTCAACAAGGGGCTGTACCAGGCCGGGGTTCACTTCTCACTCCAGGAAATCGTCAAGGGCCTTGTCATCCTGGGAGCCGGTTACCTGGACGTGCAGCGGCGGGCCCGGTGGCACTGACCTGGCCCGGGCGGCGCCCGCCCGAGCCTCACCCAGCAAGGATCTTCACCGTGAAACCACGAGACTTCCTCCAAACTGCATCATCGTGGACGTTTGTCTGGCTGGCGCTCGTTGCTGCGGTACCGGCCCAAACGCCGGCCTCGGCTCCGGATGTGGGACCACTCCGGGACAAGACGCTTGTGGCCTGGGTCGCCCTGACCAACACGACGCAGCGGGGAGGCAGTTTCCTGGCCATCGAGAACCTCCCCGGCCAGTTCGACGCTCTGGTCTTCGGGGAGATCGAGCCCGCCCGGTGGATGGCCGGAAGCGACTCCTTCCGTCGGACGGCTAGGGAGCAGGCAAGCTGGCCGATGGAGACGGGAGGTGCCGGCATGCTCGTTCACGTGGCCGTCACCTACCAGGGAAAAAACGTCTCGCTCTATCGTGACGGCCAGCCCTATGCGCGTTACACGATGGAATTGGATCCCGTGAGCTGCAACGAGTGGAGCATCATGCTTCTTGGACTGCGCCACTGGGAGATCCTGGGCAGCTCGACCTTTCTGGGCGAGATCGAGGACGCCCCGATCTATCCGCAGGCACTCGACGCCGCGGTGCTGGGCAAGCTCCGGCCCGACCAGGCCGAGGATCCCCGCCCGCTGGCGTGGTGGAATCAGCTCACCCGTATGCTCATCAAGGATCCTGAGCTTGAGTCGACCGGCGGGCGCCGCGAAGAAAATGTCTTCCTGGTTTAGGATCTCGATCTTCGTGTCGGCCATCGACTCGACGACCGCGCGAAGACGAGCGAGATCGGAAACGCGCGCTTTGATCTCGATATTCGTCGGCGTTGACGTCTCCATTTCAGGGCCAGTCCCCTGGCCTCCGGCATCGCTGCGGGGCTCGCCTTCCGTTCGGTGCCAGGGCTCGTCGAGGGCAGTCCGCCATGCATACCAGCCCGGGGGAAGATCGGCGAGCGATTCCAGGCTCGGATCAAACTGAATCATCTCGCCGAGCAAGACCGTCACTCCATCTTCCGGGAACACGTGCGCACCATCGAGGAACTGCCAGGCCCGTCGTCGAGGTCATGAGTGACCAGCAAGAGGGGCGACTCGCCTCGGAGAATTCGCTCCAGGGTGATGACCTCGGTCTCCTCGGGGTCGTCGAAAGGCCAGTCGGGCCTCATAAGCCTTGCCTCTCCTGGTCTGTGATCATGAAAGAACTCTTATCGATCGCCGTCGAGCAGACGCCATCACCCAGGAAACACCCTTTCAGGTGCGGGTAGGTTCCGCTTCCCAGAATTCGCCTGGACGGTATGCTATGCGTCTGAACGGCTTCTCGCCAACCATGCACTCACGGAGGAGTAGGCTGATGAAAACGACAGCCCGCCTGGCCGCGTTGATGGCGATCGTCTTGCTCGCGTCGGGATGCACGACCGGGCTGCGACACAAGGATCGGGCCTTGCGTGAGCCCGTGCAATTGCCCAGTGCTCCAAGCCTGGTAGAGCCAAGCCCTGCGACCTCGGCCGCTCCCAACATGTCCGGCTCGATGCCGTCTCCGCTGTCCGGGACGGCACCTGCGCGGCCGGCTGGGGGCCCCTGATGTCTCTGTCAATCCCGGCCGGACAAGCCCCCGCTCTGCCGCCATTCTGGAGTCGCGAGCCGGGTGGGGGGACCTGATCGAACACGGCTGCGCAGTCACAAGGCCTCTCCCTGGGGCAAGGTGACGGACTTGCCGTCCGAAGTCGTCGTATGATGGGGACCGGCCCCCAGGTTGAAGGCTGCTCTGCGCCTCTGTTCCAGCAGCTCGAGCCAGGCCTCCAGCCCTTGTCCGGTGCGTGGGGACAGTTCGAGGACGACGGCCCCGGGGCGAGCTTCGTGGAGGTTCCTCCGCGCGAGGGCTTGGTCGAACCCAACAGCCTGGGCAAGGTCAATCTTCGTGATCAGGGACACGTCGGCCGTGTTGATGAGGGTGGGGTACTTGAGTGGTTTGTCCTCGCCCTCGGTCACCGGGAAGAGCAAGACGCGGAGGTGCTCGCCCAGGTCAAACGAGGCGGGGCACACCAGGTTTCCGACATTCTCGATGAAGAGATATTCGAGTTCAGCAAGGTTCCAATCCTCGAGAGCAGTCCGGACCATGCCTGCCTCGAGGTGGCAAACGGTCCCGGTGATGATCTGACGCGCAGGTGCGCCGCTGACTGCGAGCCGTTTCGCGTCGTTGTCGGTAGCAAGGTCTCCGACGATCGCGGCAACGCGGTATCCTCGCTCGCGAAGCAAGCTCAGCGTCCGCGCCAGCAGCTCGGTCTTGCCTGCCCCCGGTCCGGAAACCACGTTGACGACGTACACCCTGGCCCGCGCGAACTCGCCGCGTAGCTCGCGTGCTAGCAGATCATTGGTCTTCAGAAGGCCCTGGCGCACCTCCAGGATCCGGGGGTGGAGGCCTGCTGCCGCCGTTGTCGGAGAGTTCGGGGGTTGGCTCATCGTTGTCGATCAGCTCCATGGAGATCAGCTCGAGCTCGCGGCCATGGACCAGTTCGGGCGTGGAGGCATTGCAGATCGGGCAGCGAAATCGTGAGGGATCCTCGAGGGTTCGGTTCTCCCGGCAGAAGGGGCAGAAGACAACCACGGGCTGCTCCTCCACCACCAGGCGCGAGCCCGCGAGAGGGGTCCCTGCCACAGAGAGTTCATAGCAGAATTCCAGAGCTGTGGGAACCACCCCCGAAAGGGCACCGATCCGGATCAGGACGCTTCGTACGCCGGCAGGCGCCGGTTCACACCTGGAGAGAGCCTCAGAGGCGGCCTCCACCAATCCATGGGCAATCGAAAGCTCGTGCATCTTGAGAGGTCAGGGCGAGTGTGCTTACTCTGACAGATCGGCGCGAATACTGGGATGATCTGACACCGATGCTTGTGTCGCGCGGATCAGACGTACTCCATTACTGTAATCCTCGGGTCGGAGAGGAGGCAAGCCGAGGAATGCCAGGGAATGCCGGACACTGGCAACTGACCACTGGTGAATCGCGGCCTGCGGTTCTCGACCGGCCGCAGGTCATTGATCACTGGCCACTCTTCCTCATGCCTCTTCGATGATCTTGCAACGGAGGCTTGCCGCCAGGCCCTGGACGGCCTTCTTGTAGGCCTCGTCCAGTTGCTTGAAGTCGACCGGCACGATCCTCGTGCAGAGAGTCCGGGTGATAATCGGCTCGATCGGCTGCATGGGCCGGCCTACCAGGAGAATGGTCGATTCGCAGAGCCGCTTGATGGCGGCATCGGCGTCAAATTTCGGGGGTGTGTCTATCGCGGCAACCATTTCGTCGCCAACCGGCTTGTACGTCTTGCGCACGGCGGCCGCGCAGTCCGCGGCGAACCGGGCCGCCGTCCCCTCATGATTCACGGAATCGGCCTGATCCGCCGGGCGGTAGATGGCTCTCGGTGGGACGGCCCCCGCGAATCCAGCGGCCCACGAGATAGAGGCCGGAGCTTGAAACAAAGCTCCACCGCGCACCGCACAGTGCGCCGAGTGGCCCATCGTGACCAGAGCCGCATGCCCGCCCTGGGCAAGCAGCCGACTGTCTGTGTCCACCCGCGCCTGGCCGCCGTCAAGGCCTTGCTCATCAGGGCCCGGGAGGTGGCTCTTTACGAGAGCCCGGGTTCCGGCTCCTGCCCGTCATCTCGTCGTTTCGTTTGGTTCTTCACTGAGTCCCAGCGTCTGAAGTGCTTCCAGAACCCGCGCGTGGAGCCGGCCATTGGTGACGATCACACCGCGGTTGGCGATGAGCTCGCGGCCGTGATGGAACTCGAGGGGACGGCCCGTGATATCGGTGACGGTCCCTCCGGCCTCCTCGACAATCAAGACTCCGGCAGCGTGGTCCCAGATCTTCTCACGATAATCGGCCCGGGTTGGCATCCGGAGATAGATGTCCGCCTCGCCCCGCGCGACGACGCCGTACTTGGCCTGACTATCAATCCGGACCGGAGGCGCGACGATTCCGAGCCGCGCCGCGATCGCCGCCGCATGGCCGTGGGCGCTGTGCCCGGATTCGACCGACTCGCAGAACCGAATTTCCTCCGGCTTCTCCTTGTCGCTGACCCGGACGGCACGGTGGCGGGGATGTTCGGGGTGCTCTTGATCCATTGGCAAGGCAAACGCCCGCTGCCCTCGGGCAGCCGTGAAGATCACTCCGTGACTTGCGCTGCCACGACTCCCCGCCAGCGGCAGGTTCGGACATGCCAGGGCCGCGACCTCGACCCGGCCCTCGACGACGAGCGCAAGGGCTACGGCATATTGCTCGTTGCGGAGAAACCCCTTGGTGCCGTCGATGGGATCGATGGTCCAGAACCGCTCCCGGTACCCGCTCGTGCCACCACGATCGATCCACCCGCAGACCTCCGTCGCGGATAACTCTCGATTCGTGTCAGGCCCGTGCGCCCGCACCTGCTCGACCACCGCGTTGAGGATCCCCGAGTTCCCCACCTGCCGGAGTTCCGCTGAGTCCTCCTCGGCGATGATCGGGTCGCCTGGAAACGCTTCCCCGAGCACTCGGCAGACGATCGCCTGGCTGCCGAAATCCGCCACGGTCACCGGGCTCTTATCCTTCTTGTCCAGCACCTCGGGCCTGATCCCTGCTCTCACCACCCGGCACAGCACCGCCGCCTGGCGGACGGCCTGGATTGCCGTGGCTTGCTCACGTTCGTAACGAAGGCTCATGATCCCTCCAGACACTCGCGACGCTCGCCGTCTTGCGGATCCCGGCTGCCGTCCAGGACCGGAGCGCCTCCTCGGCTCTCATTCTCGCAAGGGCTTACTCTTGAGTCGAAGACTCGATTTCGTCAAATCTGTTTTTCGGCTCTTCTGCAAATCGTGTGGGTAGTTTTGAGGCTTTTCCCGAAGGTGAGTGTGTAAGAACCGGTGTGAGAAGCCCGCATCTGGCTTGTTAGTCGGAGTCTCGAGATAACTTTGTGATGTAGATATGTGGCTGGACTTTCGGAGGCATGACTCCGGTGTCCGACGGTATCACTGGCGGCACCAGACCCGGCGAATCGAGAACTCCAAGTAAACCCCCTTGTCCCCACAGGACAGGTCGCGCACCCGTCGAGGACGCTGATCGTAGAACATGCGATAGGCACGTCCGCAAACGCCGCAGCGCGTTTTTGTCGACGACGGCAGAGCGTGATGACCACTGCGTAGGGGGCACCAAAGACGCCGCGAACTTGAGCCAGCCGAACAAAGCCAGGAAACCGATAGACATCGCACAGTCGTTTGGTTTTACCCATCCGAGCATCGTGACACGTTTTCGGCGGCAGGAGAAGTGGACTTCAGCCCGAAAAACAGAGAGATTCCTGCCCCTCAAGGGGGGAAAACTACGCACACGATTTCACGATGAGCCAAAAGGCAATCCCCAGGGGCAAGTGGGACGCTCGTCGGCTCAGTCGATCGTCAAGAATCGGGTGTCGTGTCCCTGGCTGTCTGCCAAAGCCTTCGAAAAACCAGAAACCGGCCCTGACCCCGCAAAGCCACTCTGGGTCAGCGGCCGGCAGTGGGCGTCGAGGGGGTCCGTGGCGCGGTCGCGAGAGCTTCACCCTGAGGGCCGGGCACCAGCGCTTTCCACTCTTCCGGGTTCAGACGGTCGCGGCCAGCGGCCCGGCGGGCGGCGTCGAGCCAGACGTCGCTGCTGATGTCCCAGAGCTGGAGGGTCGAATCGTAGCCGACCGAGGCGAGCCGGGGTATGCCGCCCTCATTGAGGTGTCGGTGTCGGAATGCGATCCTGCTCACGCCGCCCGCGTGGCCCTTGAGGGGCGAGGGCACGGGCAGCTCGTCGACCGATTCGGGGATGTTCCAGAGCATGAGGTTCGTCTCCTCGCCCTCACTGGCCGAGACAAGCCAGCGGCAGAATGGCTGCCATTGGAACACGGGGCTGAACTTGACGTCCTGGACCGGCCGTCGGTGCAGCCTCAGTGGCGGCCCGTGCTTGCGCTGTCCGACGTCCCAGAGGAACACGGTGGCGTCCATCCCGCCCGAGGCGAGGAACTTGCCGTCGGGGCTGAAGTCGAGCGCCAAGGACCCCGCCGGCGTGGCCCCGCAGCTCCCCGGCATTGACCGGACTGTTCGGGTTCGAGAGGTCCCAGAGGTAAATCGTCCGTAACCAGGCCGCCGTCGCGAGGAGGTTGCCTACCGGGCAAAACGCGGCGGTTTGCACGTAACCGCTGTGCCGGAGCGGCTTCGGCAAGAAGCGGCGGATCTGGGCGGGGTCGCTGACGTCCCAGAGGACGACCTGCTTGTCTTCGCCGCACGAGGCCACGATCGGGCGCGTCGGGTGGGACACCACGTCGTTGACCGGGCCCACGTGGGCTTTCTCGGAATAGGCGACGGGGATCGGCCGGCGGTCCGCCTCCGAGTCGCGGGCCCGGGCCATGTCCCAGAACAGGACGTTCCCGGCCAAGTCGCCCGCGACGAGAAGCCGACCGCCAGAGCTGAACGCCAGGCCGACCACGGGCGCGCCGCGGCCCTCGAGCCCGGTCAGCGGCTGGAGGATTTCAAGCGGCTCGTGGCCGTCCGTCCGATCGCTGGTCATCGGGGCAACGGATCCCTCCCAGAGCTGGCCGACAGTGCCACTGGAACCGGTGCCGGCCGTCGCCACGATCCCATCGGGGCTATAGTCGACGGCCCATGGCGGTCCGTCCGTCCGCCCCAGGGCACGGGACAAGGGGCTGTGGGTCGTCACGTTCCAGCGGATCACCGTCTCGTCGCTCCCGGCCGACAGCAGCCTCTCGCCGTGGGGTTGTTCGAAGACCAGGGCTTGCACGCCGCCGACGTGGGCGGTCATCGGCTGGCCGATGTCCCGCGCCTTGGTCGCGTCGTCGGGCACGTCCCAGAGCCTGACTCCGGCGTCGTTGCTGCCGGAGGCCAGGGTCAGGGTCTCTTTGCCCTTGCCGGGCTTGTCGGGGAAGAAGGCGAGAGACATCACGGGTCCCTGGTGGCCGAGCAGTTCCTTCGTCGTCTTGCCCGAGACGGCGTCGATCAGGAGGATCGACCCCCCGATCGTGCCGGCGGCAATCAGCCGGCCGTCGTAGCCAGGGGCGAAGGTCAGCTCGGAGACCGCCGCGCTGGGTGAGTCAGTGGCGCGGGGGTCGCCCAGCCGCAGCCTTTCCCAGATTCTCTTGGGGAACGCGGCGACATCCCAGAGGACGACCTCACCCTGGGTACAATAGCCGTTGATGACCGGGTTGAGACCACCGCCGGTGACCAGCCGCGACCCGTCGGGGTTGAAGGCCAGGCCGAGCCTCATCGTCTCCGTGCTCGACAACATGTGCCCCGGACCCGGCGGGCCGACCGGCGACCGGGTGGTGATGTCCCAGATCTCGACCTGACCAGGCGTCCACGAGTAGTACGGGGGCTCGGACGTCGGTTGATAGATCGCCATAGTGGCGAAGGCGAGGATCGCGGGGTTGCCGGGATGAAACGCGAGCCGCACGACTGGCGAGGTGAGCCGACGGGGTTCCCCCGGCGCGGTGTCGCGGTCGAGCTTCGCGATCCGCCGGGGGTTGGACGGGTCCTTCAGGTCCCAGAGGAGGATCTCGCCGCTCCCTGGGTACGGCGGTACCCCGCCCCCGGAGGCCAGCCGTTTCCCGTCGGGGCTGAAGGCCAGGCTGAACACCCGCCCCCGGTGTTCTTTGAGCTCCGCCAGGGGTTTTGGCTCCCCGCGGTCCCGGTCGCCGACATGCCAGAGGCGGATGACGTCACGGTCCATGTCCTCCCCGCCCTTGTCCGCCGCCTTCGATCCTTCTAACGGTAACGGGGCGACCGTGGCCAGCAGTCGGCCGTCGGGACTGAGGGCCACGACCAAGACCGGCACCTTACCCCGTCCGGTGAATACGTACCGGTCGAGCTGCGGGCTGCGGTTCAGCGCCTGAACAGAGCGCGCCGGACCTCCGGGAACACGTGCTCGGGGTCGCCGCGCTGCCCGAGCCGTTTGGCCTTATCGTACGCCGTGGTCGCCAGGAGCAGCGCCAGATCGTTGCGGCGCACCGACGTCCGACCCGCGCGGCGATGTGCCGGATGAAGGAGATGTTCGCGTTGTGCTCGGCTTTCGCGCTGTGCTGGTAAACGGCTCCGCCACTGGTAAACGGCGACTCCGAACACGGCGGCGAGCACGGCGACCACGGCGGAGAGGCCGATGACCAAGCGATTCAGGCGACGAGAGCGGGCGGCCAGAGCGGCCTGCCAGGCGGCGGAGGAACTCCGCCTCCAGGGGATTCAGGTCGGCGCGGTGAGATTCGCCCCATTCGTGGGCAACGGCCAGTCGGGTCCCCACGAAGAGGTAGCTCGGATCGCGGTCGCTGCTCTCCCATTCGCGGGCGCCTTCCGTCAGGCGGCGATGCATCAGCAGGCCGGCCCGGTCTGCGTCGATCCACCGGCGGAGTTGGGGCCAACCCCGGATCAGGGCCTCGTGGGCCACCTCGACGTAACTCTCCTGGTCACGGCCATCTCCCTCCTGGGGAGACCTCTCCCGGCCTTCCGTGGTGATCAGCCGGGCATCCGCCAGCCGACGGATGACCTCCTCGACCGACGGCGTGTCACCCGCGGAGTCGAGCAGCTCGCGGAACGGCGCGCGCCGCTTGGTGTCTTCCGTCCCCTCGCCCGGTTGCGTCAGCCGCAGGAAGAGGCGCCGACAGACCTCACGCTGGGCGTCGTTGAGGTTGTTGACGATCTCATCGGCCCGCCGCTCAAGAGCCCCCTGGACCCCACCGATCTCCCTGTATGCCGCGCTGGTCAGGAGCCGACCGTCGCGCCGCTGCCACAGCTCCAGGAGCGTGTACTGGAGGAGCGGCAGGGCCCCCGGCTGGCCCTCGACGTCTCGCAGCAACCTCTCGGTCAGGCCCGGCTCCAGCTCGCAGCCGACCAGGTAGGCCGGCCGCTCGATGGCCAGGCGCAGCTCGTCCTCCTTCATTGGGCCGACGAGCTCCTGGCCGTCGGAGAGGGCGGCGGCCAAGGCGGGGTAGGAGCGCACTTGCCGAGGAAGTCGACCCGCATGGTCAACAGCACGAGGACCTGGCCGCCCATGACGGTCGCGGCATGGAGCAGGGCGTCGATGAAGGCCCGGCGCGTCGGCTCGCGCTCGGTGGGACAAAGGGTGAAGACCTCCTCGAACTGGTCCACGAGGACGACCAGCCGCCGGGGGGCGGGCGCGCCGTCGAGGGCGTAGCGGGCGAAGATGTGGAGCGCGCGGGGGTCGTGGACGAAGTCCCGAACCCGAAGATACTCGCACGTCCGAGCGAGCAAGGCCGGGCCGGAGTCGTCCATGTCCTTGAGTTTCGAGAGTTCGAAAGTGAGGTTCTCGAAGGGGTCGTAGCCGGGGCGGAGGATGGCGATCGGCCAGGTGGCGCTGCTATCGACCTTGCCGGCCCTCAGCGCCGGGACCAGCCCTGCCATGGCCAGCGACGACTTTCCGCTGCCCGACGGCCCCAGGATGGCCAGGAACCGCCTGGCGTGGCTCGACTCGGCCATCGGCGCCAGGCGATGGCCCAGCAGCCAGTCAACCTGCGCCTCGCGGCCGAAGAAGAACCGGGCGTTATTCTCCTCGAACACTTCGAGGCCGCGATAAGGACATTCGCCCTCGAAGATCCCCTTGCCCCGGCCCATCCCGGGTGGGATGCCCCGGATGCCGCAGACGAGGTTGTGGAATGCCTCCTCGTCGTCGAGCGTCCGGGAGAACTTGACCCACGTCGTGCGCAGCAGGAAGCGGGGCAGCCCCTCCTCGCCCGGGCGCGACGCCCCCGGCAGCAAGACAGGGATGACCCGGTACCCCCCCCGGCTCCCGCTGACGCGGTGCTCGATCGCGGCCCGCAGCTCCTCGTGCTGCCAGGGGCTGAAGCCCCCCGGCCCGATGAAGACGGCGCACGCGGCGCTCCTGATCAGCGCCTCCTCGAGCGCTTCCTGCCAAGGGTCGCCCGGGATCAGGTTCCATTTGTCGAGGAAGGGCTCGATCCCGTCCCGCATCAGCCGCCGGGCGAGCTCCTCGACGGCGGGCTTGTCCGGGCTGCTATGAGAGAGGAAGACCTCATAGCGAATATTGGATGGAGCGGCCATGAGAGACACCTCTCCAGGAACGGTCTGGTTGCCGCTCCACCATTTCGGCCTGCGATTCCTTGCCCAGGAAGAATCCGGCGAGTTTCGCTCGTGTTTGTTCGATGAAAAAATACTCTTCTCATGCGACACGTCGCACGACAGGGCGATCATGGCCGGGGTCCATGTTACCCATCGCGAGTAACACTTTTCTGCTTCTCACGCTTTTCGGTAGTGTCCCAGCCGAATTGAATGATCGCCGTAAGTCCTGGAGAGAAGCCGAGTTCGCTCCATCCGGCGGTCTCTCTCATAACCTTTTGCATCATAGCAACTTAGAGCCTGCCGTTCAATTCCTCAAGGACACGACCCGCTTTTCGGGGAGTGCACCAAATGTTCAGATAAACTCGGCGGCGGATACCACCCCAAACCACCGTGAGGCCAATGAGAAAACTGGGTTTGAGGCCGATGCCGAAGGGGCAAGCTTCAAGGCAGGCAAGATAGATGCGCAAGCGGCGGGGTGGCGCTTCGCGGGGTCAGGGCCGGTTCTCGGGAGGTGGTGGCGGATAGCCTCGATCTCGTCACGCAGCAAACGGGAGCCAAGGAGGGCGCGATCGGCCCGGCGAATCAGGTTGCGCACTCTGTCCGGATGGGTCAGCCCGAAAGCCATCGACAGCTCCCGAAGCGTCACGGGCGTCAACTCTCGCGAGGGGCAAGGGGGGACATCGTTTCGGATTGTAGCCCATCGAAAAGCGATGTGTCCCCCTGAGGCCACCCAGGCTATCTCGACTATCTCACGAAGCTCCTGCCTCTGGTCCGTCCCGGGGGCCTGATCCTGGCCCACAACATGGCGAGCCCGCCGCCCGACCCCGCCTTCGTCAAGGCGATCACGACCAACCCCGAGCTCGAGACTTTGTTCGTGAACATGCACGACCAGGGCCTGGGGATCACGCTCAAGAAGCAGTGAGTTGTCCTCACCCTCCCGCGATCATTGCGGGATCCAGGATCCGATTCGCTCATCAATCGCCCAGAGTGCGTCGTACGCCCCCATCGGCAACGAAATCTGGCCATCCGGAACCTCCGGATCACGAGGGTTGATCCGGATCAGCGTGGCATCGTAGCGGCGGGCGATCTCCTCGCAAGAGTGACGCACGGTGGGGATCGCCTTCCCGGCGCCACACTCGACGACGACGACGCGAGCTCCGTCGATCGAGGCCAGCCAAGACTGCAACCGCCGCTGCTGGGTTTCCGCGTGGGACGAGTCCCAGCCCCAGTCGCCGAACATGAGGATGTTGGGGCGGGCCAGTTCCCCGCATTGCGGGCATTGCGGCAAGGGGGGAACTCGCGCATCGTTCGGTGCTCCACCACGGGAGAGAAAGGTTGGGCGGAGAAGATTCCCGCCCCGCACTCTGCCAGGCACTGCATCGCGCCAATCGTCCCGTGGACCTCGTAAACCTGCTCGGCTGAGAAACCGGCCTTCTGGAAGTGCCCGTCCACGTTCGACGTGTAAACGAACCCGCCGTGAGGCATCCGGCTCATCCACCGGTGGAGAATGGTGAACCCCTGGTGGGGCTCGGTCTGGCGGTAGAGCATCAGGCGATGGCCGTAGAAGCCCCAGGCCAGCCCCGGGTCGCTGGAAAACAGCCGTGGGTTGGCCAGCGACATGAAATCGAGCCCGAGCTCCGCGTAAGGGGGATAAGCCTTCCAGAACCCCTGTCCGCCCCGGAAGTCGGGCAGGCCGCTGTCCACGCCCATGCCGGCCCCTGCGCCGATCAGGATCGCCTCCGACGAGCGAATGGCCCGGGCGGCCCGCTCCAGCAGATCGTCGCGTGATTCACCACGGCTCATCGGCTTCCCGAAGAATCTTCGGCTCCCTTCGATCCTTCCGGCGCAGGATCGTGGATTCTCGCAGGCCCCATTCTCTGTACAATGCCTCACTGACGCAAGCGCGGTGGCCACATCCTGGGACGCGATCATGAGGCTGGGACGTTACCATCTGTCGACTCAGATCGGAGCGGGACGGGACGGTGTCGCCTACCGGGCTCGGTCCGGAGAGCTCAGCCGAGCAGAGAGCTCGCAGCGTGACGGCTGGTCGATCACGTGAAGTACCATCCTCCGTTGACGTTGATCGTCTGGCCCGTGATGTAGCCATTGGCGGCAATCGCGACGAGCAGGTCGGCCACTTCGGCGCACCGGCCGAACCGGCCCACCGGAATCAGGTCCGGTCGTGCGCGGGGATTGTTCGTGACCATCTCGATCAGGGCGGGAGCGATCACGTTGGCCGTGATCCCCTCGCCGGCTAGTCTGGAAGCATAGGCGTGCGCCAGGCCCGATAATCCGGCCTTGGAGGCCGCGGAGTGCGGGCCGACAACTCCGCCGACCTGGGCCGCCACGGACGAGACGTAGATCAGACGGCCCCATCGCTGGCAACGCATCGCGGGAAGAAAAACCTGCGTGACGAGGAAGGCGGATCGCAGGATGACGGCAATCTCGGCGTCGAAGTCCGCCACCGTTAGGTCCTCGATCGGCCGGAGATGGGCCTGGCCGGCATTGTTGACCAGGATATCCACCTTGCCCAGCTCGCGAGTGACGAACTCGGTCAGCCGGCCGACATCATCGCCAACCGAGACGTCCACCTGGACAACCACGGCTCTTCGCCCCGCGGATTCGACGAGGCGTGCTGTCGCCGTTGCCTCATTGCTCCACCGTTGAGAGTTGACAGCCACGTCGCAGCCAGCCCTCGCCAGGGCGACGGGGGTGGTCCTGCCGATGCCTCGACTGGCTCCTGTCACCAGGGCGATCCGTCCTGCGAGCTCAGTCATTGCGTCCCCCACGCTGGGCAGTGGAATCTGAAGAACCCCATGATCACGGGCTCGTCGAGGTCGCGTGCAATTGCTCCGCGGGAAACGGCTTCCCAATCCAGTTCATGGTCACTATTCTGATTCTATCAACGACGTCGCATGCTCGCCTGCCTCAGCATCCTGGTGGACCCCGCCCAACCGGCTGCTCGCGACCATCACGGACCACCTCATGCATCAGACATCGTCCTCGCACCCGCCGGCCGAACCGCTCCGCTGGGCTCGTCCCGAAAACCGGAAACCAGACCTGACCGCGCGAATCCCCCTCCCCCGCGAGGCCTCCCTCAATAATGTGGTCGTCCCGCCATATGGATGCCCCGGGTGAACCCGGGGCATCGTGGAATATTACCTGGCTAACGACCACGCGCCGTGGTTGTTATGACTTCGTCTTCGACGGGGGGAGGCCGATGATGATCGGCTTCGTGGGGACTTTGACGGTCAGCGTACCGGGGTTGTACTCGATCGTGTAATCGGAGTCCGTCAGGTTACCCCTCAGTGCGATAGTGGTAGTGCCGGCATTGCTCGTATCACCAGGGGTGAACGTGAGCGAGCCGCCCAGTTTCGATACACTATCACCGTTCACCAAGCCGACGTAGTAGGCCGAGAAGGTTGGAACTGGCCCGCCGAGGACCATGGTCGTGTTGTTCGCCGTGACCATCAGCGTGGCCTGGGTGATGACCAGGGTGCCGTCGTGGAAGGTGATGGCGTAGTCGCCCGAGGTCAGGCCGCTGGGGGTGATGGTGTAGCTGGCGGCGTGGGTCGCGCCACCGCGCTGCCACTGAAGCTCAAGGTCCCGCCCAGCACCGACGAATTCTCGCCGTTGACGAAGCCATCGTAGCTGACCGTAAAGGCGGTGAAGGCCAGCCCATCGTACACCTTGGTCTGATTGTCGGCCGTCACTGACAGCGTGGCCTGGGTGATGACCAGGGTGCCATTGGCGTAGCTAACGTCGAAGTTGTTCAAGAACTCGTGACTGGCGGTACCGGCATCGCCATCGCTGATTTGTGTCGGGTTGATGACGTGGCTGCCGGCGTGGGCGAGCAGGTCGGCGTCGGTGCTGGCGGCAGCGGCGCCACCCAGGGCGTTGGTGTAGGCAACCGAGGCCAAGTCAGTGGATTTCAACTGCGTGTGGACTTCGTAGGGCTTGCCGGTGTTGGGGTCGGTTTCGGTAGAGTAGTCATTGCCGGTGGTGGGGTCGATTCCGGTAGCTGGCCCCAGGTCGGTGTAGATCGTATCGGTCAACGTGGGGTTGGCGTGGCCGTAGGTCTTCTCGTAGCTGTCGGCCACGATGGCGATCTTGGCCTTCGCGACCTCGACGTCCACCGTCGCCGCTGTTGTAGTTGTCGCCGAGGTCGGCGGTGTCGAACGGGTGGAAGGTCGCCGTGAGGTCAGTCGTGTGGCTGCCAGCGTCCAACACGGCCTGCGTGAGGTCTTTGGTGGGATTGCTGGCGTCAGCGAAGGTCCACGTGCCCTCCACATCGGTGCCGTTGATGTTGACTTTGGCCGGAGTGATGCCACCCTTGACCACTTGGTTCAGGGTCTGACCATAGGTGAGGTAAATCGGCCCGAACTCACCCAGCGTGGTGCCGGTGGCCTGGTCGAGGGTCTTCGTCTTCGACGGGGGGAGGCCGATGATGATCGGCTTCGTGGGGACTTTGACGGTCAGCGTACCGGGGTTGTACTCGATCGTGTAATCGGAGTCCGTCAGGTTACCCCTCAGTGCGATAGTGGTAGTGCCGGCATTGCTCGTATCACCAGGGGTGAACGTGAGCGAGCCGCCCAGCTTCGATACACTATCGCCGTTCACCAAGCCGACGTAGTAGGCCGAGAAGGTTGGAACTGGCCCGCCGAGGACCATGGTCGTGTTGCTGGCCGTGACCGTCAGCGTGGCCTTGTCGATGATCAGGAGACCATCGCTGTAGGTGACGTCGTAGTTGGACAGGTCACCGTTCACCCCAGCCGTGATGACGTAGTTGCCGTTAAGGCCATTGCCCTGGCCGACGTGGCTAGCCGAGGTGGCAGAGGTGGTGTTGTTCAGGGTGATCACATCGCCGTTCTTGATGCCGACGATCGATCCGGTCAGCGTAGGGACGGCCGCGCCGTAGGTCTTGTGGACGTCGTTGGCCGTAACCGTCAGCGTGGCCTTGCCGACGGTCAGGCTGCCATTGGTGTAGCTGATCGTGTAGTTGTCCAGGCCGCTGCCTGCCGCGTCGCTAGCCACGATGGCATAGGGCGAGCCGGAGACCGGCGCCGTCGCCGCCGCGCCGTCGCTGGTCAAGGTCACGCCGCTCACGCTGTCGCCGTTGACCAGGCCGTCGGTCGTGAACTCGGTCCCGGCGAAGGTCACCGTGTCGCCGTAGGTCTTGGTCGCGCTGTTGGCCGTGACCGTCAGCGCCTTTTGGGAGACCGTCAGGCTGCCATTGGTGTAGCTGATCGTGTAGTTGTCCAGGCCGCTGCCTGCCGCGTCGCTAGCCACGATGGCATAGGGCGAGCCGGAGACCGGCGCCGTCGCCGCCGCGCCGTCGCTGGTCAAGGTCACGCCGCTCACGCTGTCGCCGTTGACCAGGCCGTCGGTCGTGAACTTGGTCAAGGTCACCGTGTCGCCGTAGGTCGCTGCCTTGGTGTAGCTGATCGTGTAGTTGTCCAGGCCGCTGCCTGCCGCGTCGCTAGCCACGATGGCATAGGGCGAGCCGGAGACCTGCGCCGTCGCCGCCGCGCCGTCGCTGGTCAAGGTCACGCCGCTCACGCTGTCGCCGTTGACCAGGCCGTCGGTCGTGAACTCGGTCCCGGCGAAGGTCACCGTGTCGCCGTAGGTCTTGGTCGCGCTGTTGGCCGTGACCGTCAGCGCCTTTTGGGAGACCGTCAGGCTGCCATTGGTGTAGCTGATCGTGTAGTTGTCCAGGCCGCTGCCTGCCGCGTCGCTAGCCACGATGGCATAGGGCGAGCCGGAGACCGGCGCCGTCGCCGCCGCGCCGTCGCTGGTCAAGGTCACGCCGCTCACGCTGTCGCCGTTGACCAGGCCGTCGGTCGTGAACTCGGTCCCGGCGAAGGTCACCGTGTCGCCGTAGGTCTTGGTCGCGCTCGTTGGCCGTGACCGTCAGCGGCCTTTGGGAGACCGTCAGGCTGCCATTGGTGTAGCTGATCGTGTAGTTGTCCAGGCCGCTGCCTGCCGCGTCGCTAGCCACGATGGCATAGGGCGAGCCGGAGACCGGCGCCGTCGCCGCCGCGCCGTCGCTGGTCAAGGTCACGCCGCTCACGCTGTCGCCGTTGACCAGGCCGTCGGTCGTGAACTCGGTCCCGGCGAAGGTCACCGTGTCGCCGTAGGTCTTGGTCGCGCTGTTGGCCGTGACCGTCAGCGCCTTTTGGGAGACCGTCAGGCTGCCATTGGTGTAGCTGATCGTGTAGTTGTCCAGGCCGCTGCCTGCCGCGTCGCTAGCCACGATGGCATAGGGCGAGCCGGAGACCGGCGCCGTCGCCGCCGCGCCGTCGCTGGTCAAGGTCACGCCGCTCACGCTGTCGCCGTTGACCAGGCCGTCGGTCGTGAACTCGGTCCCGGCGAAGGTCACCGTGTCGCCGTAGGTCTTGGTCGCGCTGTTGGCCGTGACCGTCAGCGTGGCCTTGTCGACGGTCAAGCTGCCATTGGCGTAGCTGACGTCGAAGTTGTTCAAGAACTCGTGACTGGCGGTACCGGCATCGCCATCGCTGATTTGTGTCGGGTTGATGACGTGGCTGCCGGCGTGGGCGAGCAGGTCGGCGTCGGTGCTGGCGGCAGCGGCGCCACCCAGGGCGTTGGTGTAGGCAACCGAGGCCAAGTCAGTGGATTCCAACTGCTTGTAGACTTCGTAGGGCTTGCCTGTGATGGGGTCGATTCCGGTAGCTGGCCCCAGGTCGGCGTAGATCGTATCGGTCAATGTGGGGTTGGCGTTGCCGTAGGTCTTCTCGTAGCTGTTGGCCACGATGGCGATCTTGGCCTTCGCGACCTCGACGTCCACCGTCGCCGCTTTGTAGTTGTCGCCCAAGTCGGCGGTGTCGAACGGGTGGAAGGTCGCCGTGAGGTCAGTCGTGTGGCTGCCAGCGTCCAACACGGCCTGCGTGAGGTCTTTGGTGGGATCGCTGGCGTCAGCGAAGGTCCACGTGCCCTCCACATCGGTACCGTTGATGCTGACTTTGGCCGGGGTGATGCCATCGTTGACTGCCTGGTTCAGGGTCTGACCATAGGTGAGGTAAATTGGCCCGAACTCACCCAGCGTGGTGCCGGTGGCCTGGTCGACGATCAGCGTGCCGCCGGAGTAGCTGACGTCGAAGTTGTTCAAGAACTCGTGACTGGCGGTACCGGCATCGCCATCGCTGATTTGTGTCGGGTTGATGACGTGGCTGCCGGCGTGGGCGAGCAGGTCGGCGTCGGTGCTGGCGGCAGCGGCGCCACCCAGGGCGTTGGTGTAGGAAACAGAGGCCAAGTCAGCGGGACCCAACTCCTCGTACGCCTCGGCTGTCTGGTTAGTGACGGGGTCGGTATATGGCCCCAGGTCGGCGTAGATCGTATCGGTCAACGTGGGGTTGGCGTGGCCGTAGGTCTTCTCGTAGCTGTCGGCCACGATGGCGATCTTGGCCTTCGCGACCTCGACGTCCACCGTCGCCGCTGTGTAGTTGTCGGTGGTGCCGGTCGGGGTGAAGGTGGCCGTGAGGTCAGCCTTGTGGCTGCCAGCGTCCAACACGGCCTGCGTGAGGTCTTTGGTGGGATTGCTGGCGTCAGCGAAGGTCCACGTGCCCTCCACATCGGTGCCGTTGATGTTGACTTTGGCCGGAGTGATGCCATCGTTGACCACTTGGTTCAGGGTCTGACCATAGGTGAGGTAGATCGGCCCGAACGAACCCGGGATGGTGCCGGTGGTGAGGAGCTGCCGCCCCTCGAGCTGCTCGCAGACCAGGTTGAACTTGGTGCGCTTGCTGCGCTGCTGTTGCTGACGCCGCGACCGTCCCTTGAAGATGCTCGTGTACATGGCAAACCATGGCCCCCGAGTTAGGAAAAGCAATCGGTGTCAGTTCATTTTTCTACAGAAAAATGAACTGACACCGATTATCTCCGTAGAAAAACGATGTGACACCGATTATCTCCATAGTGTCTGACCTCGCGAAGCCATCCCTCAATAATGTGGTCGTCCCGCGCATATGGATGCCCCGGGTTCACCCGGGGCATCGTGGATTATTACCTGGCTAACGACCACGCGCTGTGGTTGTTATGACTTCGTCTTCGACGGGGGCAGGCCGATGATGATCGGCTTCGTGGGGACTTTGACGGTCAGCGTACCGGGGTTGTACTCGATCGTGTAATCGGAGTCCGTCAGGTTACCCCTCAGTGCGATAGTGGTAGTGCCGGCATTGCTCGTATCACCAGGGGTGAACGTGAGCGAGCCGCCCAGATTCGATACACTATCACCGTTCACCAAGCCGACGTAGTAGGCCGAGAAGGTTGGAACTGGCCCGCCGAGGACCATGGTCGTGTTGTTGGCCGTGACCGTCAGCGTGGCCTTGTCGATGATCAGGAGACCATCGCTGTAGGTGACGTCGTAGTTGGACAGGTCACCGTTCACCCCAGCCGTGATGACGTAGTTGCCGTTAAGGCCATTGCCCTGGCCGACGTGGCTAGCCGAGGTGGCAGAGGTGGTGTTGTTCAGGGTGATCACATCGCCGTTCTTGATGCCGACGATCGATCCGGTCAGCGTGGGGACGGCCGCGCCGTAGGTCTTGTGGACGTCGTTGGCCGTAACCGTCAGCGTGGCCTTGCCGACGGTCAGGCTGCCATTGGTGTAGCTGATCGTGTAGTTGTCCAGGCCGCTGCCTGCCGCGTCGCTAGCCACGATGGCATAGGGCGAGCCGGAGACCGTCGCCGTCGCCGCCGCGCCGTCGCTGGTCAAGGTCACGCCGCTCACGCTGTCGCCGTTGACCAGGCCGTCGGTCGTGAACTCGGTCCCGGCGAAGGTCACCGTGTCGCCGTAGGTCTTGGTCGCGCTGTTGGCCGTGACCGTCAGCGTTGCCTGGGCTGACCGTCAGGCTGCCATTGGTGTAGCTGATCGATGTAGTTGTCCAGGCCGCTGCCTGCCGCGTCGCTAGCCACGATGGCATAGGGCGAGCCGGAGACCGGCGCCGTCGCCGCCGCGCCGTCGCTGGTCAAGGTCACGCCGCTCGACGCTGTCGCCGTTGACCAGGCCGTCTGGTCGTGAACTCGGTGCCGGCGAAGGTCACCGTCGTCGCCGTAGGTCTTGGTCGCGCCGTTGGCCGTGACCGTCAGCGGCCTTGGGGCGACCGTCAGGCTGCCGTTGGTGTAGCTGATCGTGTAGTTGTCCAGGCCGCTGCCTGCCGCGTCGCTAGCCACGATGGCATAGGGCGAGCCGGAGACCGGCGCCGTCGCCGCCGCGCCGTCGCTGGTCAAGGTCACGCCGCTCACGCTGTCGCCGTTGACCAGGCCGTCGGTCGTGAACTCGGTCCCGGCGAAGGTCACCGTGTCGCCGTAGGTCTTGGTCGCGCTGTTGGCCGTGACCGTCAGCGCTTGCTGGGATGACCGTCAGGCTGCCATTGGTGTAGCTGATCGTGTAGTTGTCCAGGCCGCTGCCTGCCGCGTCGCTAGCCACGATGGCATAGGGCGAGCCGGAGACCGGCGCCGTCGCCGCCGCGCCGTCGCTGGTCAAGGTCACGCCGCTCACGCTGTCGCCGTTGACCAGGCCGTCGGTCGTGAACTCGGTGCCGGCGAAGGTCACCGTGTCGCCGTAGGTCTTGGTCGCGTCTGTTGGCCGTGACCGTCAGCGCCTTTGGGGATGACCGTCAGGCTGCCATCGGCGTAGCTGATCGTGTAGTTGTCCAGGCCGCTGCCTGCCGCGTCGCTAGCCACGATGGCATAGGGCGAGCCGGAGACCGGCGCCGTCGCCGCCGCGCCGTCGCTGGTCAAGGTCACGCCGCTCACGCTGTCGCCGTTGACCAGGCCGTCGGTCGTGAACTCGGTCCCGGCGAAGGTCACCGTGTCGCCGTAGGTCTTGGTGGCGTTGTTGGCCGTGACCGTCAGCGTGGCCTGGGTCGACGGTCAGGCTGCCATTGGCGTAGCTGACGTCGAAGTTGTTCAAGAACTCGTGACTGGCGGTACCGGCATCGCCATCGCTGATTTGTGTCGGGTTGATGACGTGGCTGCCGGCGTGGGCGAGCAGGTCGGCGTCGGTGCTGGCGGCAGCGGCGCCACCCAGGGCGTTGGTGTAGGCAACCGAGGCCAAGTCAGTGGATTCCAACTGCTTGTAGACTTCGTAGGGCTTGCCTGTGATGGGGTCGATTCCGGTAGCTGGCCCCAGGTCGGCGTAGATCGTATCGGTCAATGTGGGGTTGGCGTTGCCGTAGGTCTTCTCGTAGCTGTTGGCCACGATGGCGATCTTGGCCTTCGCGACCTCGACGTCCACCGTCGCCGCTTTGTAGTTGTCGCCAAGTCGGCGGTGTCGAACGGGTGGAAGGTCGCCGTGAGGTCAGTCGTGTGGCTGCCAGCGTCCAACACGGCCTGCGTGAGGTCTTTGGTGGGATCGCTGGCGTCAGCGAAGGTCCACGTGCCCTCCACATCGGTACCGTTGATGCTGACTTTGGCCGGGGTGATGCCATCGTTGACTGCCTGGTTCAGGGTCTGACCATAGGTGAGGTAAATTGGCCCGAACTCACCCAGCGTGGTGCCGGTGGCCTGGTCGACGATCAGCGTGCCGCCGGAGTAGCTGACGTCGAAGTTGTTCAAGAACTCGTGACTGGCGGTACCGGCATCGCCATCGCTGATTTGTGTCGGGTTGATGACGTGGCTGCCGGCGTGGGCGAGCAGGTCGGCGTCGGTGCTGGCGGCAGCGGCGCCACCCAGGGCGTTGGTGTAGGAAACAGAGGCCAAGTCAGTGGGATTTCAACTGCGTGTGGACTTCGTAGGGCTTGCCGGTGTTGGGGTCGGTTTCGGTAGAGTAGTCATTGCCGGTGATGGGGTCGATTCCAGTAGATGGCCCCAGGTCGGTGTAGATCGTATCGGTCAACGTGGGGTTGGCGTGGCCGTAGGTCTTCTCGTAGCTGTTGGCCACGATGGCGATCTTGGCCTTCGCGACCTCG
This sequence comes from uncultured Planctomycetaceae bacterium, assembly GCA_963816015.1. Classification (GTDB taxonomy): domain Bacteria; phylum Planctomycetota; class Planctomycetia; order Isosphaerales; family Isosphaeraceae; genus Aquisphaera. The sequence goes on from CAWFJM010000024.1 coordinate 155,017, forward strand.
ACGTCCACCGTCGCCGCTGTGTAGTTGTCGCCGAGGTCGGCGGTGTCGGACGGGTGGAAGGTCGCCGTGAGGTCAGTCGTGTGGCTGCCAGCGTCCAACACGGCCTGCGTGAGGTCTTTGGTGGGATTGCTGGCGTCAGCGAAGGTCCACGTGCCCTCCACATCGGTGCCGTTGATGTTGACTTTGGCCGGAGTGATGCCATCGTTGACCACTTGGTTCAGGGTCTGACCATAGGTGAGGTAAATCGGCCCGAACTCACCCAGCGTGGTGCCGGTGGCCTGGTCGAGGGTCTTCGTCTTCGACGGGGGGAGGCCGATGATGATCGGCTTCGTGGGGACTTTGACGGTCAGCGTACCGGGGTTGTACTCGATCGTGTAATCGGAGTCTGTCAGGTTACCCCTCAGTGCGATAGTGGTAGTGCCGGCATTGCTCGTATCACCAGGGGTGAACGTGAGCGAGCCGCCCAGCTTCGATACACTATCGCCGTTCACCAAGCCGATGTAGTAGGCCGAGAAGGTTGGAACTGGCCCGCCGAGGACCATGGTCGTGTTGCTGGCCGTGACCGTCAGCGTGGCCTTGTCGATGATCAGGAGACCATCGCTGTAGGTGACGTCGTAGTTGGACAGGTCACCGTTCACCCCAGCCGTGATGACGTAGTTGCCGCTAAGGCCATTGCCCTGGCCGACGTGGCTAGCCGAGGTGGCAGAGGTGGTGTTGTTCAGGGTGATCACATCGCCGTTCTTGATGCCGACGATCGATCCGGTCAGCGTAGGGACGGCCGCGCCGTAGGTCTTGTGGACGTCGTTGGCCGTAACCGTCAGCGTGGCCTTGCCGACGGTCAGGCTGCCATTGGTGTAGCTGATCGTGTAGTTGTCCAGGCCGCTGCCTGCCGCGTCGCTAGCCACGATGGCATAGGGCGAGCCGGAGACCGGCGCCGTCGCCGCCGCGCCGTCGCTGGTCAAGGTCACGCCGCTCACGCTGTCGCCGTTGACCAGGCCGTCGGTCGTGAACTCGGTCCCGGCGAAGGTCACCGTGTCGCCGTAGGTCTTGGTCGCGCTGTTGGCCGTGACCGTCAGCGCCTTTGGGAGACCGTCAGGCTGCCATTGGTGTAGCTGATCGTGTAGTTGTCCAGGCCGCTGCCTGCCGCGTCGCTAGCCACGATGGCATAGGGCGAGCCGGAGACCGGCGCCGTCGCCGCCGCGCCGTCGCTGGTCAAGGTCACGCCGCTCACGCTGTCGCCGTTGACCAGGCCGTCGGTCGTGAACTCGGTCCCGGCGAAGGTCACCGTGTCGCCGTAGGTCTTGGTCGCGCTGTTGGCCGTGACCGTCAGCGCCTTTTGGGAGACCGTCAGGCTGCCATTGGTGTAGCTGATCGTGTAGTTGTCCAGGCCGCTGCCTGCCGCGTCGCTAGCCACGATGGCATAGGGCGAGCCGGAGACCGGCGCCGTCGCCGCCGCGCCGTCGCTGGTCAAGGTCACGCCGCTCACGCTGTCGCCGTTGACCAGGCCGTCGGTCGTGAACTTGGTCAAGGACACCGCGTCGCCGTAGGTCTTGGTCGCGCTGTTGGCCGTGACCGTCAGCGTGGCCGGGGTGACGGACAGGCTGCCATTGGCGTAGCTGACGTCGAAGTTGTTCAAGAACTCGTGACTGGTGGTACCGGCATCGCCATCGCTGATTTGTGTCGGGTTGATGACGTGGCTGCCGGCGTGGGCGAGCAGGTCGGCGTCGGTGCTGGCGGCAGCGGCGCCACCCAGGGCGTTGGTGTAGGCAACCGAGGCCAAGTCAGTGGATTCCAACTGCGTGTGGACTTCGTAGGGCTTGCCGGTGTTGGGGTCGGTTTCGGTAGAGTAGTCATTGCCGGTGGTGGGGTCGATTCCGGTAGCTGGCCCCAGGTCGGTGTAGATCGTATCGGTCAACGTGGGGTTGGCGTGGCCGTAGGTCTTCTCGTAGCTGTTGGCCACGATGGCGATCTTGGCCTTCGCGACCTCGACGTCCACCGTCGCCGCTGTGTAGTTGTCGGTGGTGCCGGTCGGGGTGAAGGTCGCCGTGAGGTCAGTCGTGTGGCTGCCAGCGTCCAACACGGCCTGCGTGAGATCTTTGGTGGGATTACTGGCGTCATCGAAGGTCCACGTGCCCTCCACCTCGGTGCCGTTGATGTTGACTTTGGCCGGGGTGATGCCATCATTGACCACTTGGTTCAGGGTCTGACCATAGGTGAGGTAGATCGGCCCGAACGAACCCGGGATGGTGCCGGTGGTGAGGAGCTGCCGCCCCTCGAGCTGCTCGCAGAACAGGTTGAACTTGGTGCGCTTCCGGCGCTGCTGTTGCTGACGCTGCGACCGTCCCTTGAAGATGCTCGTGTACATGGCGAACCATGGCCCCCGAGTTAGGAAAAGCAATCGGTGTCAGTTCATTTTTCTGTAGAAAAACGATGTGACACCGATTATCTCCGTAGAAAAACGATGTGACACCGATTATCTCCGTAGTGTCTGACCCCGCGAAGCCATCCCTCAATAATGTGGTCGTCCCGCGCATATGGATGCCCCGGGTGAACCCGGGGCATCGTGGAATATTACCTGGCTAACGACCACGCGCCGTGTTGTTATGACCTCGTCTTCGACGGGGGCAGGCCGATGATGATCGGCTTCGTGGGGACTTTGACGGTCAGCGTACCGGGGTTGTACTCGATCGTGTAATCGGAGTCCGTCAGGGTACCACTAAGTGCGATAGTGGAAGTGCCGGCATGGCTCGTATCACCAGGGGTGAACGTGAGCGAGCCGCCCAGGTTTGATACACCATCGCCGTTCACCAAGCCGACGTAGTAGGCCGAGAAGGTTGGAACTGGCCCGCCGAGGACCATGGTCGTGTTGTTCGCCGTGACCATCAGCGTGGCCTTGTCGATGATCAGGAGACCATCGCTGTAGGTGACGTCGTAGTTGGACAGGTCACCGTTCACCCCAGCCGTGATGACGTAGCTGCCGTTAAGGCCATTGCCCTGGCCGACGTGGCTAGCCGAGGTGGCAGAGGTGGTGTTGTTCAGGGTGATCGCATCGCCGTTCTTGATGCCGACGATCGATCCGGTCAGCGTGGGGACGGCCGCGCCGTAGGTCTTGTGGACGTCGTTGGCCGTGACAATCAGCGTGGCCTTGTTGACGGTCAGCGTACCGTCGACAACGCTGAAGGTGTAGTTGGCGGCGCTGAGGTTGCCCTGGGCCGCGGTGATGGTGTAGCTGCCCACGCCGCTAGTCTGGTCCGCCATGGTCGTCAGGCTCGGGCTGCCGGTGAGGACGCTCTCCGACTCGCCGTTCTTGAACCCGCTGTAGCTGGCGGTGAAGCTCGGGTTGTCGTCGCCGTAGGTCTTCGTCGCGTCGTTGGCCGTGACCGTCAGCGTGGCCGGGGTGACGGTCAGCGTGCCGTCGACAACGCTGAAGGTGTAGTTGGCGGCGCTGAGGTTGCCCTGGGCCGCGGTGATGGTGTAGCTGCCCACGCCGCTAGTCTGGTCCGCCATGGTCGTCAGGCTCGGGCTGCCGGTGAGGACGCTCTCCGACTCGCCGTTCTTGAACCCGCTGTAGCTGGCGGTGAAGCTCGGGTTGTCGTCGCCGTAGGTCTTCGTCGCGTCGTTGGCCGTGACCGTCAGCGTGGCCGGGGTGACGGTCAGCGTGCCGTCGACAACGCTGAAGGTGTAGTTGGCGGCGCTGAGGTTGCCCTGGGCCGCGGTGATGGTGTAGCTGCCCACGCCGCTAGTCTGGTCCGCCATGGTCGTCAGGCTCGGGCTGCCGGTGAGGACGCTCTCCGACTCGCCGTTCTTGAACCCGCTGTAGCTGGCGGTGAAGCTCGGGTTGTCGTCGCCGTAGGTCTTCGTCGCGTCGTTGGCCGTGACCGTCAGCGTGGCCGGGGTGACGGTCAGCGTGCCGTCGACAACGCTGAAGGTGTAGTTGGCGGCGCTGAGGTTGCCCTGGGCCGCGGTGATGGTGTAGCTGCCCACGCCGCTAGTCTGGTCCGCCATGGTCGTCAGGCTCGGGCTGCCGGTGAGGACGCTCTCCGACTCGCCGTTCTTGAACCCGCTGTAGCTGGCGGTGAAGCTCGGGTTGTCGTCGCCGTAGGTCTTCGTCGCGTCGTTGGCCGTGACCGTCAGCGTGGCCGGGGTGACGGTCAGCGTGCCGTCGACAACGCTGAAGGTGTAGTTGGCGGCGCCGAGGTTGCCCTGGGCCGCGGTGATGGTGTAGCTGCCCACGCCGCTAGTCTGGTCCGCCATGGTCGTCAGGCTCGGGCTGCCGGTGAGGACGCTCTCCGACTCGCCGTTCTTGAACCCGCTGTAGCTGGCGGTGAAGCTCGGGTTGTCGTCGCCGTAGGTCTTCGTCGCGTCGTTGGCCGTGACCGTCAGCGTGGCCGGGGTGACGGTCAGCGTGCCGTCGACAACGCTGAAGGTGTAGTTGGCGGCGCTGAGGTTGCCCTGGGCCGCGGTGATGGTGTAGCTGCCCACGCCGCTAGTCTGGTCCGCCATGGTCGTCAGGCTCGGGCTGCCGGTGAGGACGCTCTCCGACTCGCCGTTCTTGAACCCGCTGTAGCTGGCGGTGAAGCTCGGGTTGTCGTCGCCGTAGGTCTTCGTCGCGTCGTTGGCCGTGACCGTCAGCGTGGCCGGGGTGACGGTCAGCGTGCCGTCGACAACGCTGAAGGTGTAGTTGGCGGCGCTGAGGTTGCCCTGGGCCGCGGTGATGGTGTAGCTGCCCACGCCGCTAGTCTGGTCCGCCATGGTCGTCAGGCTCGGGCTGCCGGTGAGGACGCTCTCCGACTCGCCGTTCTTGAACCCGCTGTAGCTGGCGGTGAAGCTCGGGTTGTCGTCGCCGTAGGTCTTCGTCGCGTCGTTGGCCGTGACCGTCAGCGTGGCCGGGGTGACGGTCAGCGTGCCGTCGACAACGCTGAAGGTGTAGTTGGCGGCGCTGAGGTTGCCCTGGGCCGCGGTGATGGTGTAGCTGCCCACGCCGCTAGTCTGGTCCGCCATGGTCGTCAGGCTCGGGCTGCCGGTGAGGACGCTCTCCGACTCGCCGTTCTTGAACCCGCTGTAGCTGGCGGTGAAGCTCGGGTTGTCGTCGCCGTAGGTCTTCGTCGCGTCGTTGGCCGTGACCGTCAGCGTGGCCGGGGTGACGGTCAGCGTGCCGTCGACAACGCTGAAGGTGTAGTTGGCGGCGCTGAGGTTGCCCTGGGCCGCGGTGATGGTGTAGCTGCCCACGCCGCTAGTCTGGTCCGCCATGGTCGTCAGGCTCGGGCTGCCGGTGAGGACGCTCTCCGACTCGCCGTTCTTGAACCCGCTGTAGCTGGCGGTGAAGCTCGGGTTGTCGTCGCCGTAGGTCTTCGTCGCGTCGTTGGCCGTGACCGTCAGCGTGGCCGGGGTGACGGTCAGGCTGCCATTGGCGTAGCTGACGTCGAAGTTGTTCAAGAACTCGTGACTGGCGGTACCGGCATCGCCATCGCTGATTTGTGTCGGGTTGATGACGTGGCTGCCAGCGTGGGCGAGCAGGTCGGCGTCGGTGCTGGCGGCAGCGGCGCCACCCAGGGCGTTGGTGTAGGCAACCGAGGCCAAGTCAGTGGATTCCAACTGCTTGTAGACTTCGTAGGGCTTGCCGGTGTTGGGGTCGGTTTCGGTAGAGTAGTCTTTGCCGGTGATGGGGTCGATTCCGGTAGCTGGCCCCAGGTCGGCGTAGATCGTATCGGTCAACGTGGGGTTGGCGTTGCCGTAGGTCTTGTCGTAGCTGTTGGCCACGATGGCGATCTTGGCCTTCGCGACCTCGACGTCCACCGTCGCCGCTTTGTAGTTGTCGCCGAGGTCGGCGGTGTCGAACGGGTGGAAGGTCGCCGTGAGGTCAGTCGTGTGGCTGCCAGCGTCCAACACGGCCTGCGTGAGGTCTTTGGTGGGATCGCTGGCGTCAGCGAAGGTCCACGTGCCCTCCACATCGGTGCCGTTGATGTTGACTTTGGCCGGGGTGCTGCCATCGTTGACCACTTGGTTCAGGGTCTGACCATAGGTGAGGTAAATCGGCCCGAACTCACCCAGCGTGGTGCCTGTGGCCTGGTCGACGGTCAGCGTGCCGCCGTAGTAGCTGACGTCGAAGTTGTTCAAGAACTGGTGACTGGCGGTACCGGCACCGGCATCACTGATTTGTGTCGGATTGATGTCGTGGTTGCCGACGTGGGCGAGCAGGCCGGCGTCGGTGCTGGCGGCGGCGGCGCTACCCAGGGCGTTGGTGTAGGCAACTGGGGCCAAGTCAGTCGGGATCCCAACTGCTCGTAGACTTCGTAGGGCTTACCGGTGCCGGGGTCGGTTTCGGTAGAGTAGTCTTGGCCGGTGGTGGGGTCGATTCCAGTAGCTGGGCCCAGGTCGGCGTAGACGGTATCGGTCAATATGGGGTTGGCGTTGCCGAAGGTCTTCTCGTAGCTGTCGGCCACGATGGCGATCTTGGCCTTCGCGACCTCGACGTCCACCGACGCCGCGTTGTAGTTGTCGGTGGTGCCGGCCGGTGTGAAGGTGGCCGTGAGGTCAGCCTTGTGGCTGCCAGCGTCCAACACGGCCTGCGTGAGGTCTTTGGTGGGATTGCTGGCGTCAGCGAAGGTCCACGTGCCCTGCACATCGTTGCCGTTGATGTTGACTTTGGCCGGGGTGATGCCGTCGTTGACCACTTGGTTCAGGGTCTGGCCATAGGTGAGGTAGATCGGCCCGAACGAACCCAGCGTTGTGCCGGTGGAGAGGAGCTGCCGCCCCTCGAGCTGCTCGCAGAACAGGTTGAACTTGGTGCGCTTCCGGCGCTGCTGTTGCTGACGCTGCGACCGTCCCTTGAAGATGCTCGTGTACATGGCAAACCATGGCCCCCGAGTTAGGGGGGTTCCAAAAAGAGGAAACGGAAAACACGTGGCAACAGTTGCCGCCACACATCAACCTCGTGCCGTTGTGTCACCAGAGGCCAAGCAGGATTAACGTGGTGACGGCTCGGGAGAGCCCGGCAGATGGTCCGCCGAAATTCACAATTCCAGCGAACTGGCGTGTCGTCGGAGGCCAAGGATTGTTAATGCCCTTCGCCTCCCCCTCACTCAACCGATAGGCCACACCTGGGGTGTTGAAAATCAAACGACCAATCGTAACGGGGTTCCCTCCCGTTTTGTTTCGCTTTTCAACTCGTTGTCGCCCTTAAGCGACGCGCCCACGGCTTGATAGGCGACTCGGCGTTTGGATCCCAGAGTCTGGCCCAGGGTGGTCTTGATCCATTCGATGACGTCTCGGGTTTTGGTTTTTTGAAGAGCTTCATGGACGACCTCTTGAGTTCGCTCGGCAACACATGCGGCCAGCGCCAAGAGCAGGCTTGTGAATCCCCTTGTGGCTTGCTCGCGTTCCAACGTCTTGAACTTGCCGAAGCAAGTAGGAAAATGGAGACATACATGAATGCCATTAAGCTAAGCGTAAGTCCACAACTTCTTTGTACTTGCGATCAATTCCGTTGGGGCCTATCACTACTCTGGCGACATCCTTGGCATTATAATTTGCCAAGGAGATCCGCTATGCAACTGGTCGTCGGAGACGTCGATCGCTCGCGACTCGAAGCGTTCGTCCAACTGTTCCGCTCCGTCTTCCCCCGCCAGCGCGGGGTCGAGAACTGCACCCACTACCTGCTCGGGCTGATCTCGGATCTGCCCCGCAAGAACGGCGAGCGCATCGCCGAGGTCCTGACTACCACCACCCTGGAGAAGCTCCAGAACTTCCTGGTCGATTGCCCTTGGGACCCCGACGCGCTGGACCAAAAGCGTCTGGCCCTGATGCTCGGGCGGGCCGGTTCGGACCCCAAGCGGGGCGTGCTCTGCCTGGACGATACCGCGATCCCCAAGAAAGGCGAGCATTCCGTGGGCGTGCAGTGGCAGTACTGCGGCGAGTTGGGCAAGCTGGCCAACTGCCAGGCCATCGTCACCGCCCACTACACCGACGACCACACTCACTGGCCCGTCGGCCTGCGGCTCTATCTGCCCGAGGGGTGGGCCAACGACCCCGTGCGCCGCAAGAAGGCGCGGGTGCCCGCGGAGATCGAGTTCGCCACCAAGCCGGAGCTGGCCTTGGCCCTGCTCGATCGCGCCCGCGAGGCCGGGGTGAAGCACGCCGTGGTGACGGCCGATTGTGGCTACGGTGACATCCCCGACTTCCTGGCCGGGCTCGAGGGGCGACGGGAGCCCTATATCGTCCAGGTCAGCAAGGTCTTCGGGGTCCGATTGCCCGAGGAGGTCGCGGCCGCCGCGCGGACCCCGGTGCCGCTGGGGCGTCGACCGGGACGACCCCGCAAGGACGGCACCGCCCCAGAGCGGCCGTCCGCGCGGAGCGGCCGGCCCCGGAAGCGCCCCCACCCGGTGCAGGTGGCGCCGCTCCACCCGGCGCAGGCCCTGATCGACTCCTTACCCGACTCGGCGTGGCGGACGGTCACCGTGCTGGACGGGCCGGGGGAGGCCAGCCAGCGGCAGGCGTGCCGGGTCCGGGTCCACCGCGGGTTCGACGACGTCACCGGCCCGGAGGGCTGGCTGCTCGGCGAGCGGCCGCTGCCGGGGCAACCGGGCGATCCGAAGTGGTACTTCACCTGGGGGCTGGACCGCCACCCGCTGGAGCGGCAACTCCGGTTCGGCCACCGCCGCTGGTCAATCGAGCGGCTGCATCAGGATGCCAAACAGGATCTCGGCCTGGGGGACTACCAGGGCCGGATGTGGCCGGGGCTGCACCGCCATCTGGCGCTGGTGAGCCTGGTCTGGTGCTATGCGGTGCTGGGACCCGCCTCCGCCACCTCCGAGGTGTCGGAGGCTTTTTCCCCCTCGGCGGAGCCTGCCGGAGGCGCAGGCGCCAGGTGCTAGCGGCGCTGGGTCTAACGGTCGCCTGCCCGGTCTGCCGCAGTCGCATGGCGCTGCCGACGCTGGCCTCCCGCCGCCAAGGCCGCTCACATTCAGAGAATGATGTTCCGATTATGTCGCCAAAGTAGTGCTATCGTGTTTAGTGATAGATATTGTCACGAGATTGCAATAGCGAAAATTCCCCAAATTCTAGCCACATGGAGCAAACTACATATCACTACGATGTCCGCATTGTCGGGCGCACGAAAAACGCAAGCCATGTGCTGGAAACGACTTACACCTTCGCTTAATGCCATTCGAGACATACATCATTGCGGTTTGTCGCCCATCAATAAGTGCTATGTCCCTCTATGGATGGTAAGCGCTATGTCCCCCTATGGATGGTATGTCCCGCTATGGATGGCGCTTTGCCCCCTATGGATGGCCCTCATTTCGGTTCGTCACCCATCAATAAGCCCTATATCCCCCTATGGCCCTTCCAGCCGCGGGGCGCGACCCCGGTGCATTCGCTCGTGGTCCACGAGCTCCGTTCGGCCTGGACTCTGCCGTGAGGCGGGACTGCCCCGGGGTGCAAACCGGCGTTGGGGAAGGGACCGGCAGCAACTACTGGATCACACCCTGCGGCCGTGCGAAAATCCACACAGGGCGGATGCATCGTCCGCGTTTCCCATGAGGATTGCATCATGACCTCTCCCTTCAAGAACGTGGAAGAGTCCTTCGCGCTGGCGAAGGAGCGCTATGCGGGCCTGGGTGTGGATGTGGATCGGGCCCTCGAGCGGCTGGCGAAGATTCCGATCTCGCTCCACTGCTGGCAGGGCGACGATGTCGGCGGGTTCGAGAATACCGGCGAGGATATCGGCGGGGGCCTGGCGGTCACGGGCAACTATCCGGGCCGGGCCCGCACCGCCGATGAGCTCCGGGCCGACCTGGACAGGACACTCTCCCTGATTCCCGGCACCCACCGGCTGAACCTTCACGCCAGCTACGCCGAGACCGGGGGCAAGAAGGTCGAGCGCGACGCGCTCGAGCCTGCGCACTTCCAGCGGTGGATCGACTGGGCCAAGGCCAAGGGCATGGGGATGGACTTCAACCCCACCTACTTCGCCCATCCCAGGGCGGCCGACGGCTTGACGCTGGCCCATCCTGACCCGGCCATCCGCAAGTTCTGGATCGACCACGGCATCGCCTGCCGGAAGATCGGGGCCGCCGTGGGCAAGGCCCTGGGAACCGCCTGCGTGACGAACGTCTGGATCCCGGACGGCATGAAGGATTCGCCCATCGACCGCAAGGGCCCGAGGCAGCGGCTGGCCGAGTCGCTCGACGCGATCTTCGCCGAGCCGCTCGACGCGAAGTACAACCTCGACGCCGTGGAAGGCAAGCTGTTCGGCCTTGGCTCCGAGAGCTACGTCGTCGGCTCGCACGAGTTCTACTACGGCTATGCCGTCTCGCGGAAGAAGCTGCTCTGCCTCGACGCGGGCCACTATCACCCCACCGAGGTCCTCTCCGACAAGATCTCGGCCGTCCTCAGCGTTCTGGACGAGGTTCTGCTCCACGTCAGCCGCGGGGTGCGGTGGGACAGCGACCACGTGGTCATCCTCAGCGACGAGCTCGAGGCGATCGCGCAGGAGCTGGTGCGGGGCGACTACCTCGGCCGGGTTCACATCGGCCTCGACTTCTTCGACGCCAGCATCAACCGGGTTGCCGCCTGGGTGATCGGCACCCGGTGCATGATCAAGGCCCTGCTCATCGCCCTGCTGGAGCCGACGCCGACCCTCAGGCAGCTCGAGGCCGAGGGAAACTTCACGGCGCGGCTGGCGCTCCTCGAGGAGCTCAAGACGCTCCCCTTCGGCTCGATCTGGGATCACTACTGCCAGACCAGGGAGGTCCCCGTCGGCCCCGTCTGGCTTGACGAGGTCAAGCGGTACGAGACCACCGTGCTGGCAAAGCGGTCGTGAAACCGTGGATAGCGGCTCGCCAGATCAAAGGTGGTCCTCGCTGAGCGTCAAGCAACGGGCGGCCAGCACGTTCCACTAGCCAAGTGCTACGGGATCCTGACCAAACGCAACCAGCAATCCGCAGCGACTCCCCATGATACCCAATCCATTCCTTGGCGTCGTCTTCCACTGGCTTGGCGGCCTGGCTTCGGGCAGCTTCTACGTTCCTTAGGGACTGGCACCAAATAAGTTGGTCGTTTGGTGTTACAATCGGCTTGCCTCCTTTCGCTCAAACGACGGGGGTGAGCCATGGAGTCCAAGCCCCATCACCGAGCCGTCTATGTCTGCCGTTGCCCCGATTGCCAACGAGGTCGGCCAAGCGACATCATCGAGGAGCATCGGGCCATCAATCAACTGATCGCCATTCTGGATGAGAAGTGGCGGCGGCTGTTCGCCGGATTCTGGGCGTCGGTTTACGGTCGGGGAGGGATCGCACGGTTGGCGGTCATCACCGGGTTGAGTCGCACGACGGTCCACCGGGGGCAGAGGGAATTCCTGCAACCGGAGGGTATCGACACCTCCCGCACTCGGAAGCCGGGCGGGGGCCGCAAGCGGGTCGAAAAAAAAACTTCCCGACCTCGTGGACGCGTTGGATCAGTTGCTCCAAGATGCGACCGCAGGCGACCCGATGACGGCCCTGAAGTGGACGCATAAATCGACCCGGAAGCTGTGTGCCGCTCTACGGCGTCGGGGGATCACCGTCAGTCGAAAGACTGTCGCCCGGTTGCTCCACCAGCACGACTATTCGCTGCGGACCAACCGGAAACGTCTGGCCGGGACGCACCGCCCCGACCGGGACCGGCAGTTCCGCTACCTGACCCGCATCCGCCGGTGGTATCTCACGCACGGCCTGCCGGTCATCAGCGTGGATACCAAGAAGAAGGAACTGGTGGGCAACTTCAAGAACCCGGGCCGTTGCTGGCGGAAGACCGACCGAGACGTGCTCGATCACGACTTCGCCAAGGACGCCTCGGGGCGGGGCATCCCCTACGGGATCTACGACGTCGGTCACAACGCCGGGTATGTGGTGATCGGCACGTCGCATGAGACCGCCGCCTTCGCCGTCGCCGCCATCCGCCGCTGGTGGCTCGCCGTGGGGCGAGCGGCCTACCTCGACGTCCGACGGTTGCTCATCGAGGCGGATTGTGGCGGGGCCAACGGGAATCGGAGGCTCGCCTGGAAGGCGGGCTTGCAAGGCTTCGCCGATGAGTTCAGGTTGATCATCACCGTGACCCACTACCCGCCGGGGGCCTCGAAGTGGAACCCGATCGAGCACCGGATGTTCAGCCTGATCAGCGAGAATTGGGCCGGGGAGCCGCTGGTCAACTACGAGACGATGCTGAAGTACATCCGCCGGACTCGGTCGGCCACAGGATTCCACTGTCGAGCCCGACTGGATCGAACGGAGTACAAGAAGGGGGCGAAAGTGACCCGTGAAGAAAGGGCAGCGATCCGGTTGAGACCTCGCTCTGTGCTACCGCAATGGAACTACACAATCTGGCCTCACCGGGTCGGCTGCAAATGAACAACTTATTTGGTGCCAGTGACTTATCGATTCGTTCGCAAGTGGTCGTGGAAGACTTAGAAACTGAAGTTTTGCAAATATGATGAAATTACTGCGAACAAAGCCCCAGATTGCTCATCTTGGCGACCAAAATGCCCGGCGCAACCTGTGGGCATCCAGGGCTAGTGGATCATGTCATGATGTAGTTGTCAGTACGATGGAGTGCCGGTCCCTCGGGAAATGCCGCCAAACAAAGGGTTCGGCCTAATATCCACGTTTCGGATGGTCGTCCTATTACCCCGAGCAGTAAATATTGGACACTTCTCGGGTTTTGTGACGGCCGGCGAGAAAACGGCTCTTCCGCACTTCTCGTGAAGTCAGGACGTAGAACAGGGGTGCCCTTCTCTTTCCTTCTCCAGTCAAGATCGCTCCTACCCATGTCCGATCTCCTCCCGGCTCATGCCGGGCTTCAGGTTGAGGACACCGTCGTCGACGGTTCGTCCGTAACGTTCATCGTCAAGACCACCGCCCCGACCGCTCTGTGCCCGGACTGCGGCGTGGGTTCCCGCGCGTGCACAGCCGTTACACCCGACGGCCAGCGGACCTTCCCGGGCACGGCCGAACCACCCGACTCCTTATCACGGTGCATCGCTTCTTCTGTCCGACCACCGACTGCCCCCGCCGGACCTTCGCCGCGCGACTCCCCGATCTTGTCGCCCCGTACGCGCGGGCAACCGTGCGGCTCCATGAAGCACACACCGCGATCGGTCACGCCCTCGGCGGCCAGCCCGGCTCGCACGGCTCGGCTGGCGATGCCGATCAGCCCGGACACACTCCTGCGGCGGGTCCGTTGCGGCGCCCCTGCGACGGCCCCCACGCCCCGAGCCCTGGGCGTCGACGACTTCGCCTTTCGCAAGGGCTCACGGTACGGCACCATCCTCGTCGACCTCGAGCGCCGGCGGGTCATCGACCTGCTCACGGACCGCGAGGTGACGACAGTCGCCGCGTGGCTCCGCGCCCGTCCGGGTGTCGAGGTCGTCACCCGCGACCGTGCCACCGCCTACGCCCAGGCGGTCAGCGAGGCGGCAGCTGACGCCGTGCAGGTCGCCGACCGCTGGCACCTGGTGAAGAACGCCCGCGAGGTCGCCGAGCGGGTCCTCCAGCGGCGCTCGGCCTCGATCCGGAAGCTGCTCGGCGGTCGCCGCGTAGAGGCCGCACGCGACGAACCAGTGGCCGTGCTCAGTAGCCCCGTCCCGGACCCTTGCGAGGCGATTCGCGGCCCGAAGCGGGAGCGACGTCTGGCCCGGTTCGAGGAGGTCCGCCGAATGCAGGCGGACGGGGCGTCCTTGCGCGGGATCGCCCGAGCCTTGGGCATGAATTTCCAGACGGTCCAACGCTACGTCCGGTCCGACGCCTGCCCGGACTGGCAGCCGAGGCGCCACCGCCCCAGCCGCCTGGACCGGTTCGATGGTTACATCCGTCGTCGGCTCGCCGAGGGATGTGGCAACGCCCGCCAGATCCTTCGCGAGTTGCACGGGATGGGGTACCGGGGCGGGAGGACCGTGGTCCAGCAGCGTGTTCGGCGGTTCAAGGCTGAGGCCGATCCCGCTGGCTACCTCGCCCCCGTGTCAGCGGTCCAGGAGCGCCCGGCCCTTCCGTCCTTCCGGCAACTGGCCGTCACGATCGTGCGTCGCCCCGCCGACCGTGACGAGGAGGACCAGCACGCTCTTGCGACCTTGTGCTCCGGAGATGCCGTCATCCGCGAGGTGGCAGAGACGATCGAGGGGTTTGCCTCGTTGATTCGCCAGAGGCGCCCGCAGGACCTCGAGGATTGGTCAGACCGGGCGTGGAAGTCGTCGGTGTCGGAACTCAAGTCGTTCGCCCAGCGCCTGTGCCAGGACGGGGCGGCGGTCCGGTCGGGGATCGGGTTGGACTGGAGCAACGGCCCGGTCGAGGGGCACATTAACCGGCTGAAGGCGATCAAGCGGGCGATGTTCGGCCGCGCGCGGTTCGACCTGCTTCGTGCCCGCGTTCTCGCAGCCGGGTAGCGGCATCACGGGATGTGCGGAAGAGCCGTTTTCTCGCCGGCCGTCACACAACGCGCAGTTCTCTACCCCGAGGGATCATTCGTGAGTGCATGCCTGACCGCACACCCGCTCGTCGAGCATGGATCTAAAGCCAGGGGCCTGCTCGAAGAAACCCTGGCGATCTGGGGGGTAAGTCTGGACGGACTTCGACATCGGCGGGGGGCCAGGGAACGCGACTATGGTTCTCTGGCGTTGACGATGTGGCTGGCCGGCAGTGGTGTCAAGCTTAGATATGTTCACGGAGCCACCAATGAGTTCGGCCGCCGCGCCGTCGCTGAACGGATGCACGTACATGACTTGCACGCCACGATCCTGCACCTCAGGGACCTGGATCACAAACGTCTCACCTACCGTTACAGCCAACGCGGTTTCCGCCTCACCGACGTCAGCGGCCAAGTGGCCCGGCAGGTGATCGCCTAGTTTATGGCTAGTGCCTCATCAAGTCTTAATCTTCGGGTACAGCCGCTTCAGTTTTGTCCGGGCGTCGTCGATTTTGAATTGCCAATCCACGCCGCGTTGTTTGGCGTTGGTTTTGTCGGACCAGATCCCGATCTCGGATTGCAGCAGCGGCAGTTCTCCGATGCGGCGGCCGCTCAGGCATTGGCTCGTCAGGCAACTCAGTTCGCATTCGGCGACGTTCAGCCAACTGCCGTGTTTGGGCGTGTAGCAAAAGTCGATCCGCTTGACATACGCCCGCGCCTGCTCGGGAGGGAACGCCTTCGTAGAACGCTCCTTTCGTGTGCGTGTTGAGGTTGTCGCACACCAGCGTCACCTTCGCGCAAGTCGGCATAACGCGTGTCCAACAAGTGGGCCACTTCGATCGCCCAGTCGACTTTGGTCCGTCGCTGCCGGGCGGTCGCCTGGCGAAAGCCCGACAGCGGTTCCGCGAACATGAAAATGCTCGCCGTCCCGTTGCGTTCGTATTCGTAATCGACCCGCTTCGGCATGCTCCTTCGTCGCGGCGATCGGCACGCGCGTCTCCTTCAGCAACTGCACCGGTTGCTCGTCCATGCACAGCACCGGTTGCTGCGGATCGTAGGCTTCCGCATAGGTTTCCAGCACGTCTTCCATGTGCGCCACGAACTCGGCGTCCTGGTCGGGCGGAATCACCCAATACTCGATCTTGCGCTTGGTCATGCCGTTTTTTTTAGCGTCTTGCGGACCGTCTCCGGGCTGATCGAATCGACGACTTCCAATGCCACCAGTTCATCGGCCAACAGTTGCAGCGACCACCGGCCATACCCCGCCGGCGGCTTCCCCAACCGCATCGCGATCAGCTTCGCTTCGCCTTCGCCGTCCAGCTTGCGCGGCGTCGGCGGCGTCGCTCGTTTCTTGCGTTCCAACGCGGCTTCAAAGCCCTCGTCACCAATCGCTCACGAAGATTCTCCACCGTCCGGACCGAGCAACCATACGCCTCCGCAATCTTCGCATCCGTCCACGCCGGGCCATCCGCATCCGCCTTCAGCAGGATCTGGGCCCGCTTCACCTTCTCCGACGTCCCCTTGAGCCGCTTGACGATATCCTGGCAGACGCCACGTTCCTCGTCCGACAGCCGGACGATATACTTCTTGTTCATGGGACACCTCCTTGTGCCTGGAAGTGTCGCCGAAATCGTGGGTTTCGCCAACCCCAACATTTAGCGTGGATGCGGCA
>CAWFJM010000025.1:0-86013 GCA_963816015.1 uncultured Planctomycetaceae bacterium
GTGGGAGAGAAGGAGAAACTCATGGCGGAACGTCAAACCTTGCCCGTCCTGCCGCTGCGCGGAACGGTGATCTTCCCCGGAATCACGGTACCGATCGGAGTCGGTCGCCCGGGGACGCTGCACGCGATCGAGGCCGCGCTCAAGGGGGACCGCCTGATCTTCACCGTGGCGCAGCGCGAGAACGTGGACGAGCCGGCTCCGGAGCAGCTCTACACGATGGGCGTGATCGGCCGGATCGGACAGGTCCAGCGGGGTCTGGGGGGCGTTCAGCTCCTGCTCCAGGGAGAGAACCGGGCCACGGCCCTGCATTATCACAACGTCGACGGTTTCCTCACGGTGGACGCCCTGCCGATCGAGGAGATGAAGCCGATCAACGAGGACGATCCGGCCTTCGCCGCACTCTACCGGGAGATCCGGGAACGGGCCATGGAGCTGGGCGAGCGCAAGGGTCTGCCCGAGGAGGTGCTGCACCAGGTCCTCGACTCGGTCACCGATCCCGGCCGGTTCGCCGACCTGGTGGCGGGTTATGTTGAGCTTTCCGTCGCCGAGAAGCAGGCCCTGCTCGAGACGCTGGGCGTCGAGGAACGGTTGCGCCGGGTGCTGATCCACGTCCAGAAGCAGATCGGCTTGCTGGCGGCACAGGCCGAGATCAAGTCGCAGGTCCAGGAAGAGCTGGGTGAACGCCAGCGCGAGATGTTTCTCCGGGAGCAGCTCAAGGCGATCCAGAAAGAGCTGGGCGAAGGCGACGAGAACCGCGAGATCACCGAGCTTCGCGAGAAGCTGAACAAGCTCGAACTGCCCAGGGAAGCACGCGTCGAGGTCGAACGCGAACTCGGCCGGCTGGAACGTGCCGGACGCGAATCGATGGAAGCCCAGGTGATCCGTACCTACCTTGAATGGGTCGCCGAGCTTCCCTGGAACATCCGTTCCGACGATCAGCTCGATCTGAATCATGCGGCTCAGGTCCTCGATGAAGACCACTACGGTTTGCAGGACGTCAAGGACCGGGTCCTCGAGTTCCTGGCCGTGCGCCAGCTCCGTGCCCGGCAACTGGCCGAAGAGGTGGAAAAGTCCGGCGAATGCTCGGCCGCCAAGCTCAAGGCCGACAAGGACACCGCTACCCCTTCGCGGGGCAGCACGCAGGAGGAAGACCGGGCGATCACCGACTCGCGAGAGGCCAAGGCGCGGGCCATGGCCAAGGGCCCGATCCTGCTGTTTGTCGGCCCACCGGGCGTGGGTAAGACCTCGATCGCCAAGTCGATTGCCCGGTCGCTGGGGCGGAAGTACATCCGCGCGGCCCTGGGTGGGGTCCGTGATGAAGCCGACATCCGCGGCCACCGCCGTACCTATGTCGGTGCCATGCCCGGCCGGATCATCCAGGGAATGAAGCAGGCCGGCACCAAGAATCCCGTGTTCCTGCTCGACGAGGTGGACAAGCTGGGCGTCTCTTACCAGGGAGACCCTTCGAGCGCACTCCTGGAAGTGCTCGATCCCGCCCAGAACGACACGTTCACCGACCATTACCTGAACGTGCCTTTCGACCTCAGCGAGGTCCTGTTCATCGCCACGGCCAACTTTCTCCAGAACATCCCCGGCCCGCTTCTGGACCGCATGGAGGTCGTGGACTTCGCGGGCTACACCGAGCGCGAGAAGGCCGAGATCGCCAAGAAGTACCTGATCCCCCGGCAGCTCGAGGAGTCGGGGCTCGCCGATCAGCCAATCCGGTTCACCGACGACGCGGTGACGGCGATCGTCAGCCAGTACACCCGGGAAAGCGGTGTCCGCCAGCTCGAGCGGCAGATCGGCGCCGTGACCCGAAAGGTGGCACGAAAGCTGGCTGCCGGCAAACCAACCGATCTGACGCTCGGGCCAGCGACCGTGCGCGAGCTGCTGGGCCGGCCCAAGGTCCATCCCGAGCATGCTGGAGAGGCCAGTGAGGTCGGCGTGGCCACGGGCATGTACTACACACCGGCCGGCGGCGACATCATGTTCGTCGAGGCGGCCGTGCGGCGGCTCCACGGGCCTCCCTCCCAGGATGGGCAAGCCGTGGCGACCGGCCTGGGAAACGTTTCCTTGATCCTGACCGGTCAGCTCGGCGATGTCATGAAGGAATCGGCCCGGGCCGCCCTGACCTATGCCTCGACCCATGCCCGAGACCTGCACATCCCCGACGACCAGCTCGGGTCGATCGAGGTCCACGTGCACGTCCCGGCCGGCGCGATTCCCAAGGACGGACCTTCGGCGGGGGTGGCCATGGCAACGGCGATTGTCTCGGCGATGTCCGGACTGGCCGTGCGGAGCGATGTGGCGATGACCGGGGAGATCACGCTTCGCGGCCGCGTGCTGCCGATCGGTGGCGTCAAAGAGAAGGTCCTGGGCGCCCATCGGGCCGGCATCACCCACATCATCCTGCCTCGTCAGAACGAGGCCGACCTGGAAGACCTCCCCGCCGACGTTCGCGACGCCCTGAACTTTCACGCCGTCTCGACTCTCGACGAGGTGTTCGGGCTGACTCTGATCCGCAAGGAGGCCGGCAAACCCGGGGTGCTTGAGACCGTGGGCTCCTCCTGAGCTCGAGACCCGAGAATGGCGAGGGTCCGCCGGCCATCGCCATCCCCGGCCGCTTCTCTCTGGAATCCGGCTCGAGGATGGGTTTTAATTCATTCCTCGCATACCCGATGAGCCCCTCGACCAGCGCGGCGTGCTGGTCGAGGGTCTCACTCGGACCCCGGAGCAGCGCGGTCCCCGGTCCGAGTCCTTCTCCCTTGCTGAAGATGGCGATGTCATGAAGCTCGAGACCCTTTGCCTGCACGGTGGCACCCAGCCCGACCCCACAACCCTCGCTCGCGGCGTGCCGGTCTATCGCACCAGCTCTTATGTTTTCAAGAGCGCCGAGCATGCGGCCAATCTGTTCGCCCTGAGGGAGCTGGGCAACATCTACACCCGGCTCATGAACCCGACGACCGACGTGCTGGAGAAGCGGGTTGCACTGCTCGAGGGAGGCCCCGAGCTGGGCGGTCTGGGCGTGGCCTCGGGCACCAGTGGCGTCTTCTACTCGATCATCAATCTCGCACAGGCCGGAGACAACATCGTCTCGGCCCGCAACCTTTATGGCGGGACCTACACCCAGTTCCACGATATCCTGCCCGCGCTTGGCATCACCACGAAGTTCGTCGATTCCAACGACCCGCAGAACTTCGCGCGAGCCATCGATGACAAGACCCGCGCGCTGTTTTGCGAGACAGTCTCCAACCCGGCGCTGGAGATCACCGATCTCGAGGCGGTCGCCAAGGTCGGCCATGATCACGGCATCCCGCTCATCGTGGATGCGACGTTCTCCACGCCCTATCTCACCCAGCCGCTCCATCACGGAGCGGACGTCGTGGTGCACTCCCTGACCAAGTGGTTCGGCGGCCACGGCACGGGCATCGGCGGGGTCGTGGTGGACAGCGGGAAGTTCCCCTGGGCCGCGGGCAAGCATCCGCTTTACACCACGCCCGACACGAGCTACCACGGCCTGCGCTGGGGCATCGACCTGCCCGACCCCCTGCGGCCCCTCGCCTACATCCTCCGGATGAGGACCGTGCCGCTCCGAAACCTCGGCGCCTGCCTCTCCCCGGATAACTCCTGGATGTTCCTTCAAGGGATCGAGACTCTTCCCTTGAGGATGGAACGCCACTGCGAGAACGCCAGGGCCGTCGCGATCTTCCTGAAGTCGCACCCGAAGGTGGACTGGGTGCGGTTCCCCGGCCTGGAAGACGACCCCATGTTCGCCCTCAACCGGAAGTACCTGCGAGGCAAGGGCGGAGCCATGGTCGTCTTCGGCATAAAGGGAGGCAAGGAGTCGGGACCCAGGTTCATCGACGCCCTCAAGCTCTTCTCGCACCTGGCCAACGTCGGCGACGCGAAGAGCCTGGCCATCCACCCGGCGACGACCACTCACTCGCAGCTCGACGAGCAACACCAGCGCGAGGGAGGGATCACGCCCGAGCTCGTCCGCCTGAGCGTCGGAATCGAGCACATCGACGATATCCTCGCGGACCTGGACCAGGCCCTGCGCACCAGCGGCTGAAGGTGAGTCCCCAAGCTCCGCAATCTTGAGCTCGTCTCCCCGAACTCCGCATGATCGGAACGGCCGATCTCCTGGTTTCATGAGCCATTCCATCGGCAAAACGCAGACGCGGTTCTTCGAGTACAACGATCCGGCCAGCCCGCTGGCGTTGCGCGTCGGCGCTCCGCTGGCCAGGTTCACCCTGGCCTACGAGATGTACGGCCGGATGAATGCCGACAAGTCGAATGTCATTCTCCTCTTCCATGCCATGACCGGCAGCCACCACGCGGCCGGCATCAATACCAGCATACCCGGGCTGGATGGCCGCTGGACCGAGGAAGTGCATGAGGGGTGGTGGAACGGCTTCATCGGGCCGGACAAGGCTCTTGACACTCGCAAGTTCTGCATCCTCTGCGCGAACTACCTCGGCGGCTGCTACGGGTCAACAGGACCGGCGTCGATCAACCCGGAGACGGGCACCTACTGGGGGCCCTCGTTTCCCGTCTTGCGAATGAGCGACATCGTCGATTCGCAGATGAAGCTGCTCGACCACCTTGGCGTCCGACAACTGCACGCGGTGGTGGGGGCATCGATCGGCGGGTTCTTGAGCCTGCTGACCGCCACGCGATATCCGGACCGGGTTCGGATCGTGCTGCCCGTGGGCACGGGCGTGGAAACCTCCATCTACCAGCGGATCATCAACTTCGAGCAGGTCAACGCGATCGAGGCTGATCCCAACTTTCGCGGGGGCGACTATTACGCCGGCGCCCGGCCCGATCTGGGCCTGGCCCTGGCGCGACGGATCGCCCACAAGACATTCGTCTCGCTGGACGCCCTGCGGGAACGGGCCCGCACCGAGATCGTCAGCCAGAAGCCGCCCTATGGATGGTACGAGATGAACCACCCCGTGGAGTCGTACATGCTCCACCAGGGAGAGAAATTCGTTCGGCGGTTCGACGCCAACAGCTACTTGCGGATCCTCGATGCGTGGCAGTGGTTCGACCTTGCGGCCGAGGCCGGTGCCCGGGATTTCAAGGATCTGTTCCAGCGCTGCCGCCACCAGGAGTTTCTGGTCTTCAGCATCGATTCCGATCTGTCGTTCCCCCCTCAGGAACAGGCAAAGCTCGTCCAGCTCCTGAAGCGGGCCCGTGTGCCGGTGATGTGGATCACCGTGCACTCGGACAAGGGACACGATGCCTTTCTCGTGGAACCTCGCCTCTTCACCCCCCACATCCATCAGGTGCTCAATCACAGGGGCCTGGTGGCGTCGTGACGGGGTCGCGGGTGGTCGGATTGTCCAGCCGGAGAACCAGGCGTTGACCACCACCACGGTTACAAGCTCAGAGTGAGGACCGCAATCGAATCGACCGGCGAGATCATGCGAAGCGCAGACGGTTGATCAGGACAGTGAAGAATTCGTCACCTCGGGAGACCGGCTCTGTTCAAGGACAACAAGGTCAAGGGGTTCGGTGCCCATGCCCAAGAGCGTGTTCATCAGCTACAGTCGGAAACAAGGCGAATGGGTCTGGGACCGGCTGGTGCCCTGCCTGAAAGCCGGTGGGGCTGACGTGCTGATCGACCGCGAGCAGTTCGAGGCGGCCCGTGCGCTCAACCGCCAGATGGACGAGGTGCAGGATCGGGCGGATCTCAACATTCTGGTGTTCTCGCCCGACTACCTGACCAGCAAGCCATGCCAGCGCGAGATGAAGCGGGCCATCCAGCGCGACCCGGAGTTCAAAGACGGTGTCGCCATCCCCGTCAAACGGGTGGAGTGTAACCTTCCCGCCGCCATTCGCCGGCCTGACCCTTTGTATGTGGACCTGACAGACGATCAGAAAGAGGAGCCATGGGACCTGCTCCTGCGAAAGTGCGAGGCGGACCTGGGCACCCCCGCGCCCCACTGGCTCAAGGCTCGCGATGACATCCGGCGCTACTTGATTCGCGGTGAGTCGGTCAACTTGACGGTGCAGGGAAAGGTCAAGTGGAGACCGCTGATCGAAGACCTCCGTCGCGATCCTACACTGGCGGATCTGCGCGAGGTGGACCTGAGGAATCCGGAGACTTATGCCCGGAAGGCGCTGGTCGAGGCGATCCTGTCAGCGTGCGGGATTCCCGGCCCAGTACCGGACAAGCCCCACGACCTGGTCGAGTTCGGTCGCGCCCTCAAGCTCCGCCATAATGCAGCCCACCTCGCCCTGACCCACTTCGACCACGTCGCCCACCGGGCTGATTACGAGATCGACCTGTTCGCGGCACTGCGGTATGAGATGACCGAATCGAGGAAACTGGTCCTGCTGATCCAGTCGCGAAAGCCATTCCTGGCTCTGCTCCCCCAGGAACATCCCTTCTCTTCGATCACCAACCTCCAGACCGTCGAGCTGAAGGGGCGGCCATGACGCCCCGGCCCCTCGGCCAGATCCGCCTCCGCCCGAGTGATCACCTGTCAGCCCTGTGGTGGCTCGGGCTGCTCTATCGCCGGCCGGCCCGGTTCCGGGATGCTCTCGACGCATGCTCCGTACCGAAGCAATGCATCGCCGCGTGCTGCCTTTACCTCCATAGTCTTCCCTACATCCTCATCCTGATCGCTGTGGGCCGGTGGCTCTTGTTTGGGGTCCTGGGACTCCCGGCTGATCGTCCGCTAACCAATGGCACTGAAACTATTGCCTTTCACGTCGTCCAGATTGCCGTCGGGATCGCCGTCGGGA
This sequence comes from uncultured Planctomycetaceae bacterium, assembly GCA_963816015.1. Classification (GTDB taxonomy): domain Bacteria; phylum Planctomycetota; class Planctomycetia; order Isosphaerales; family Isosphaeraceae; genus Aquisphaera. The sequence goes on from CAWFJM010000025.1 coordinate 6,757, forward strand.
TCGCCGTCGGGATCGCCGTCGGGATCGCCGTCGGGATCGCCGGAGGGATCGCCGGCAGGGATCGCCGTCGGGATCGCCGTCGGGATCGCCGTCGGGATCGCCGTCGGGATCGCCGCAGGGATCGCCGGAGGGATCGCCGTACGGGATCGCCGTCGGGATCGCCTTCGGGATCGCCGTCGGGATCGCCTACGGGATCGCCGGAGGGATCGCCGTCGGGATCGCCGAGGGATCGCCGTCGGGATCGCCGTCGGGATCGCCGGGATCGTCGGGATCGCCGTCGGGATCGCCGGCGGGATCGCCATCGGGATCGCCGTCGGGATCGCCGGAGGGATCGCCATCGGGATCGCCGGCGGGATCGCCGTCGGGATCGCCTTCGGGATCGCACTGGGATCACCATCGGGATCGCCGTCGGGATCGCCGTCGGGATCGCCTGGATCGGGATCGCCGTCGGGATCGCCGTCGGGATCGCCTTCGGGATCGCCTTCGGGATCACCTTCCTCCGCTGTTTTTATCATGTCGTTCACCCTGTCTTTGTCTGGCCCAATGTTCATGGTTCCTGGTATCGGTTTCACCCGGTCGCCTGGGACGATCTCTGCGCGGTCCCCTTTCCGGGGCTGGATCGCTTGCTTGTGGCTTACGCGGAACACGCGCCGGAGGCCGGGCCGGCCGAGATCGAACGGCTCATCGACACGTATCCGAGCCAGCGAATGGCCGCCCTGCTCGCCCGGACCCGTTCATCGCCCGCGAAGCGGGTCGGTCAAGCGATCTCACGGAGTTGGGCAAGTGGTGGCAGCGCTCCCGGAGGGCGAGAAAGGGTTCTTGAGGGAAACGTCACGCCTGCGGGAGATGGTTGGCGAGATCGTCCACTTGCAAGCCCGGCTCAACGCCGTCGATCGGCCGGTTTTCCGCGAGCCCCTGGCGCGACTGCTTCGCACCGAGATCGAGAACTTCCAGCACCGGGTGAGCGGGTTCCATGAGCCGCTGGCCTCGGAGTTCCGCGCCGCAGCGGCTCAATGGCTCGCGATCGCCGACCGCCAACTCCAAGAGGCGCAGGCCGTGGTCGAACGCGAACCGACGCCCCAGGTCTTCCGCGCCGGCGACCCGGTGGACCGCGAGCGGGAGGCCTTCGTGCCCCGCGACCGGGTCGTCGGCAAGCTCGAGCAGCAGGTCCTGCTCAGCACGGGTTGTCCCGGCATCATCCTCTACGGCCGCCGCCGCATGGGGAAGTCCACGGTGCTACGCAACCTCGAGGGTTTCCTGCCGCCGAAGGTCCGGGCCGTCACTCTCTCGATGCAACAGGCCGAGGCGTTCGTCTCGCTCGAATCCCTGGTCGCCCTGCTTGGGCGAGTCCCTCCGCAGCACGTGGCCCGGTGGCCGTACCCCCGACGCGACCCCCGAGACCTGACTGGCCTGTCCCGCCTGCTGGCGGCCTGTAACGAAGTGTTGGGGGCTGAGGGCCGGCGGTTGATCCTGGCCTTCGACGAATACGAGAACATCGACCGCAAGATCGGCGAGGGGATCTTCCCGGAAGATCTGCTGGCACTCGTGCGCGAGTCGATTCAGTCCCACCGGAACCTGACGTGGGCCTTTGCCGGCAGCCACGAGATCGACGAACTGGGAAATGCACCCTGGACATCCTACCTGGTCAGCGCCCGCACCATCGAGGTGCCGCCGTTCACGGAGGCCGAGACCCGCCTCTTGCTGACCGAGCCGTTGAGACACTCGACCCTGTGGCCCAAGGACGACCCGAGCCGACCCCGCCCGAGCTTCCCGGCCGAGTTCTGGGGTCCAGGCGGAATCGAGCGGATTCATGCCGAGGCCGGCGGCTGGCCCCACCTGGTTCAACTGATCGCCGAAACCGTCGTGGACCTGCTCAACGACGAAGGACGCCGCCAGGTTGACCCCGGACTCTTCGAGCGCGCCCTCGACGAGTCGATCGTCCGAGGCCACAACGTCCTCTACGAGCTGATGCGCCGCGAGAGTATCTTGCCAGGCGAATGGGAGTACTCTCCGCCTTCCGCAAGCAAGAAACCCAACCGCCCCCCGAGGACGAGGCCATGGCCCGCTCCCTGCGACGCCGCTTGCTGGTCATCGTGAAGAGGGAGAAGGCGGCCCATGGCGGTTGCGCGTACCCCTGATGCGAAGATGGCTACTCAAGCGGGGCTGAAGAAAACTCTGCAGGCTACGCCGTCGAGAGCGGGCACGCATGCGAAATAATGAATACGGCGGTAGCGTAGAGAGATTCATGGCGCATTGCGGGATCGTTCCGTAAGGCGAGCGGCAGGTCAAAGCTTACCCGAGAACCCAAGGCGATGGCGACCATGGTCAGAACACCAATCGCAACACGCCATTTCATCGCGTCGAGCACCGGATCGTCATGTCGTGGTCTCTGACCTCAATGCTACCCTATCCACCGGCAGCGGGGGGGACAAGGAAGGAGGAGGGGGCAGATCTGACAGGTCGCTGACTCGGAGTGCTCCCAGGCCGAGATCGAGAACGCCCCCGACTTCGTCCTCGAGTTGTTTCAGGTCGCGCTGCACGATGTCCAGTGCGGCGATGTGCCGGCGGATAGCCTGGCAGGACGCAGCGGAGTCCGCATACAGGGCATCGAAGAGGTGCTCGGGTGAGAGCCGGACCACAACGTCTTTCAGCTCTCGATCCAGGCCCCGGTTCAACCAGCCCAGGAGCAGACTACCGATGAGCACGCCCCAGACGAGGCACCAGAACGCCGCCTGAAAGAAGAAGTCGAGTCCGAGGAGGGGCTTCTCGAGCCAGAGATGCTCGTAGAAGAAATTGCGGCCCATGTGGAAAACCAGGTAGGCCGGCAGGAGACAGAAGGCTGATCTCGAAGAGGATATGGACCAGGCGCCCGGCCCGACGGGCAACGCGGTTCTCGAGCGTCTTGCCGATGTCCGACTCGAGCGACTGGTAAGCCTGCATCGCCACGGACGCCAGTTGCTCGCTGGAGAGGTCGCCGCTTGAGCCACTCGAGGGTGTCGTGGCGGGAAGCTCGATCTGGGCATCGGCCAGGTGGCCGCGAAGAACGGTGCGGGCGCGGGCCAGGTCGGCCTCGGTCAGCCCCAGGTCGGCCTCGGCGGCCCAGGCCGTTGCCGCCTGACGCTCGCGCCACTTCTCGCCGGCAAGCTGGCTCAGGGCCAGGCCGCCGGCCAGGAGGGCCTGCGTGGGCGTTCTGGCTCGAAGCAGGATCAACGACCGGATCAGGTTCCCCCCCGCTGACCAGAGTCCCAGGAGTCCCGCGAGCGGTCCGGCCCCCCAGGCCTGGGTCAACTGACGGAGGATCCGCGATCGCCAGAGCCGCCGGTTGGTGTCGATGCGCTCGGTCATGCGCGAGCGGATCTTGGCCAGGAGCATCAAGCGGTCCTGGTCCATCGTCTGCTCCAGGCGGCCGACCGCCTCGAGCCGGGCGGTGATGGGCGCCTTGATCGTGGCGAGCAGCCACTCATAGAGCCCCAGCAGGTTGGCCCGCCGGATGCGGTGCCGCGCCCGGCTGGCCAGCTCATGCTCGAGCAGGTCGCGAAAACGGCCGAACTCGCCATCGGCGGGCTCGCCATGCTCCTGGTGGGCCATCGCCTCCACCGCATCGAACCGGAAGACTTCCGGGACCCGCAGGCCGAGGGCGTCGAGGTACTTCCGCAGGTCGGCCCGGTTGTCCGGATCGTGCGCGGCGTGGGTCTGAACGTAGAGGATCTGCCGGCCCGGCGCATTCTTGAGCAGTTCCTGCCCCACCACGTGCGACTTGTACTTCTGAGAGGTGACGGTGTGGACCATCACGTCACAGTGGGGAAGCACAGTGCGCAGGATGTCGAGATGGCGCTGGCCGCCGGCACCATCGTCGGGATCCTGAGTATCAGGGTCCGGGCAGTCCACCAGGATCATCTGCTGGAGTAGGGGGATGTTCAGACGATGGACTTCCATCGCATCGGGATCGAGGCCCAGGAACGAGGGATCGACGTCGGGGTGGCAGGCCACGATCGCGCGCCGGGTCATGGGGCGGTATTCCTTGCCAGCCCGACTGATCCGCCGGCCGAGCAAGGCGTTGAAGAGCGTGCTCTTGCCCGTTCCCGACCCTCCGAGAAAGCCGATCACGAGCGCCCGGTCCAGATCGATCTCGGGAACGCGGAGCCTGGGTTCGAGCCGGTTGATGAGGCCCTCGGCCGCGGCGAACGGGGGCCAGGGGGGAGTTGTGCGCGCCCACTCGACCAGCCGCCTGTGGAACCGGTCAAACCCGGCCAGCAGGTGCTCGCGTTCCCAGTCGGGGGCGGTGAATCGCTCAGCCAAGGGGATGCCTCTCTCTTCTCACCTCATCGTGTTCGGGATTCGGCCGGGACCGGGGCCACGCGATCATCGGCGGAGCCCGGCGGCGACTCGTCCAGGACGGCGAGCTCACGAGACAGGTCGCCGGCGATTCGCACCGCAGCGTGGTAATCGTCGCTCTCGGCGAGTGTTGCCAGGCGGTCAATCCGCTCGAGGTGCCGGCCCAGGACGCAATCGTGGACCATGCGGGCCAGCAACGTGGCGCGCTCCTCGTAGTACTTCGCGAACAGGTCGGCCAGGAGTTTCTTTGCAGGTGAGCCCAGGCCGGCGAGCGTACCTTCTCCCCCGACCGTGACCGCGGTTCCTGCCGCCAGGTCGACAAAGATCTGTGCCATCGAATGGGTGCCGACGTGAAGCGCCGCGTGGGCTGCCAGGTCGGCACCACCGAACATGCAGAGCGTGATGGCCGGCCGGATCACGGCCGTGGCCACCAGTCCCCACTCGATGGCCCGCATCATCTTGGGGTTCTCTGGCCTCGAACTGCTCGAGCTCCTGTGCGATGGACTGACGGTAGGCCTCGGTCAGGAGCGGGGTTCCGGCCAGGCCTGCCTGCAGCTCGTCAAAGGCGCGCCGGCGTTCTTCACCGGTCAGAATCGGGGCAAGCTCGCGGCGAACCACGGGAGTCGCCGTGGCCTCGACCAGCTCGAGCTTGGCATAGATCTCTTCCAGGGCTCGATTGAGCTGCGATTGCTCGGCCTCGATGTAGCTGGTCTCTTGCTCCGCGGGATCGCGATGGCCGGGGAGCAGGCGAACCACAGCACTTCCGATCCTGCCGTAGAACCTGTGGACGGCCCGGTCAAATCGCGTCCGCCTGGGTGCCAGCCACCGCCAGATCTCATCCGATACGATGTGACCGGGAAGCTCGGGTGCATCCATCTTCGTCTGGACCGCCCGGCGGATCGCGTCTCTGGCCTCCCGGTTTTCCTCGGCGACGTTCTTGAGCTCACGCAAGTAGGCCGGCAGTCCCTCCCGCGGCTCGAGCATCTGCCGCAAGGCTCCGCGAAGCGAGCGAACCTTGATCTCGGTGAACCGCAGCTCGGCCAGGTCGCGGCGGGGATCGGTCGAGCCCGCCGACAGCGGGTGGAAGGTCAGCCGGTTGTCCCGTGCCGCGGCCCGATCGCGAGGGACGGCGTACACGTGGGCCGGCATCGCCCCGGTTCCCTTGCAGAAGGTTTGAAGCCAGCGCGGGCAGTGCTCGCGGTCTTCCGGCCATTCGACCATGTTGAAGACGACCAGGATCGTCTTGTCGGCCTCCGCGGCCTCGCGGAAGAAGCGGCGAACCGCGGCGTCGTTGAACTTCTGCTGGGTCAGGACCGCAATCAGAACATCGGCCGCATGGCTGATGAGCCTGGCCCGGTCCCAGTTCACGGGAATGGCGCCATCCACGTCCGGCGTGTCGAGGAGCACAAGGTTGGGCGGCTGAACGCCGGTCGGGTCCTCGCGGTGGATCAAGCGGTTGGACGGTCCCTCCACGACCGCGTCATCCTCGGACGACCAGGCACAGAGCTCGAACGCCGGAAAAACCCGCTCCAGCTCGTGGCGCTGGGAGAACCCGCGCGGCAGCAGGCAGACCGGATGCCGCGTCTGGGTGGCGTCGGGATGGACCCGGCTGGCGGGGAAGCCGACCAGGTGATTGAACATCGTGCTCTTGCCGATGTTCGTCCCGCCCGCCACGGCGACGACGAGGTAAGGGGCCTCGGTCACCTGGGGCAGAAGCTTCTGGAACAGGTTGGCATGCCAGGTGGTTGAACCGGGCGAAGTCACACCCAGGGGAGTGGCTTTCGCCTCCAGACGCGAGACCTTCTCGGCCAGGTCGACGATCCGACGTGACCAGGTCGAATATTCCATGAGACGGGAACTCCCGTGCAACAACGTCGGCACTCGATGGTCAGACGTCACGGCTGCCCTTGACCCTGGATCCCCTGAAACAGCGGGACCAATCCCTTCTCGAAGATCGGCCCGACCTGGCTCGGCACGACAAGGTGAAACTCGTAGCCGGAGGGGGGCCTTGGCGTCAGCGAGCCGCTGCAGGTGCCGGCGACTGGCCCAGGACCATCGTCAGAACCCACAACGACAACGGAGCAAGCATTGTCCGAGTCTCCCACATCAGGGCATCACTTCTTGCACGCCGCTCCTCGTACCGACGAGGTGAAATTGCGTGCAGGCAACAGCGCCACCCTACAGGAAGCGATTTGGAGCCGCAAGCGATCCATTGGCTCGAGCGTCACGGAACTCAGAAGATCAGCTCGACGAGCGACAGGTCGTCCGCAAAATCGTCCGTGCCCATGAGCTTACGGTCGTGGGCGATGAGCTGGTCCATCTTCGAGGTCTCCGCCCCGTCGTGCGGCCCCTGGCCCATGTAGGCCAGGAATTCGCTGAACGGCCACATGGTCTTGTCGGCCTTCTCGATCTCGTAGGCGCCGTCGCTGAGGATGTAGATCTTGGCGAAGGAATCGAGCGTGGTGGTGCCCGATTCGTATTCCAGGTCGGTGACGGCGCCGATCATCGGCCCCTTGGAATCGAGGATCTGGAGCGTGGCCTGCTCGGCGGTTGGCCCGCCGATGAGCAGGGCTGGGGGGTGGCCGCCGCCGGAGTAGTCCACCCGCCGCGTCGGCTTGTGAAAGACACCGTACCAGATGGTGAAGTACAGGCCGTTCTGCTGGTCCATCTGAAACGCGTTGTTGAGCGCGAAGAGGACCTGGCTGGGCTGGCGAAAGTCGGTGTTGGGCAGCGCCTGCGACCGCAGCGCGTTCATGGCCGAGACCGAGAGCAAGGCCGCGCCGACGCCGTGGCCGCTGACGTCCAGCAGGTAGAACGCGAAATGGTCGTCGTCGAGCCAGTGATAGCCGAACGAGTCGCCTCCCAGCTCGGCCGAGGGAACGAACCGCCAGTCGGTCTTGATCAGGCCCTTCTTGAGCTTGTCGGGCAGGAGCGACTGGACATACCTGGCCGCCTGCTTCACCTCGCTGGCCAGCCGCTTCTGGCTTTCCATGCAGGGCCTGGTAGGCCTCGTTCCGCTGGAGCAGGGCGATGTAGCCCTTGGAGTGATAGCGGATGCGGGCCAGCAACTCGAGCCGGTCGGGCAGCTTGACGATGTAGTCGTTGGCCCCCAGGGCGAAGGCCTCGGCCTTGACGGCCGGATCTTCCTTGGTGGAAAGGACGATCATCGGCGTTTCCTTCGTCCCCTCGTTGGCCCGGAAATTCTTGACCAGGGTCAGGCCGTCGATGTCGGGCATCACCAGGTCTTGAAGGATGACCGTGGGCTTGATCCGGGCCGCCTCGTCGAGCGCCTTGGTGGCGTCGCGGCAGTAGTTGAAGATGATGTCCGGCTCGCCGGCCAGCATCCGGCGCACGGCCTCGCCGATCATCGGCTGGTCGTCGATCAGAAGCACGGTGACCTTGTGTTGCGTCAACTGGGGCTCGGTGCTCATTCGGTGACTCCCATCAGGGGCTGACCTCGTCGTCTTCGATGGCGTGGGCACCGCCCACCCGATCTTCACACGAGGACTGCATGCTGGCTGGCGCCGACGTCGGAACTGGCGATCTCCGGCCCTTCCATCTTTTCAGCGCGAGGCCGGTTGCGCCTGCGCCTGACCTGGATTTTGACCCGGGAGAAGGCTGACAATTGTTTCGGCGATTCGCGGCAGAGGCAGCACCTGGTCAGCCGCGCCGAGCTCGGCAGCCGCCCTGGGCATTCCCCAGACCACGCTGGTGGACTCATCCTGGGCGATCGTTTTCCAGCCCAGGCGGCGAAGCTCGAGCAGCCCCTCGGCGCCGTCGCGGCCCATTCCGGTCAGCAGCGCGGCGACGCCGGGCCTTGGCCAGTACCGGGCCACGCTCTTGAAGAACACGTCCACCGAGGGGCGGTAATTGAGCGTCCTGGGCTCGGCCGAATAATGCAGCCGCCGGTCCGCACCCAGCACAAGATGATCATCGGTTCCGGAGAGCAGGAGCTTGCCCTCGCTCAGGTCCATCCCCTCCGTGACAAGGTGGACTTTTCGCCCCGCGTGCTCGCTGAGCCACTGGCCCAGTCCGGGGGCGAATGCCGCGTCCACATGCTGGACGATCACGATGCTGGTCTTCAGGCCGGCGGGGATCCTGGCGAGGATCTCCGCCAGCGCGAACGGACCTCCGGTTGACGAGCCAAGAACGATCAAGGGATGGAGCGCCGGCTCCGGGACCGGTCTGGTCAGGGGACCCAGGCGAGGGCGCCTCGGCCGGCCGCGGTGGTGCCTTGCCGATCAGCTTGCCGATCACGTCGAGCTTGCGGAGCAGCGACGCCGCGCCGGCGAGCTCGCCCCCCGAGCCGAGGACCGGGGTATCCACCGCATCGAGCGCACCGTGGCCCATCGCCTGGTAGACCTTGCTGATGTGCCCGCTGACCGTGGCGGTCACCACCAGGATCGGACACGGCCATTCGTTCATGATCCGCCGCGTGGCCTCGACCCCGTCCATCACCGGCATGAACAGGTCCATGAGGATGACGTCGGGCCGCTCGCTCCGCGTCATCGCCACCGCCTGCTCGCCGTCCCTGGCAATCCAGGCCACCTCCTGCCCCGGCACCGACAGGACCACCCGCCGCAGCACCTCGCAGGCCATGATCGAGTCGTTGACGATGCCGATTCTCATGGGGACCCTCGAACGGCACTTCGGGGCTGATCTGCTGGTGTTATCACTCTACCAGATCACAGCTCTCTGTCTGACAGGAAGATCTGGCTTTCCGCGCCGTGGAGCCGGTCGAGCGGGTGATCGAGCGGTTCAAGCCCCTGCCTCCCCGATCAGGTCCCCCACCGTGTCCAGGAACGTCTGGTCGTGGAAGCTGCTCTTGGTCAGGTAGAAGTTCGCGCCGGCGTCGAGGCCGCGGATCCGGTCTTCCTCGCGGTCCTTGTACGACACGACGATCACGGGGATGGATTTCAGCCGGGCGTCTTGCTTGATGTGGGCCACGAGCTGGATGCCGTCCATGCGAGGCATGTCGATGTCGCTGACGACCAGGTCGTAACGGCCCGTGCGGACGGCGTTCCAGCCGTCGACGCCATCGACGGCGACGTCCACCGTGTAGCCCCGGTTCTCGAGGAGCTGCCGCTCGAGCTCGCGGACGGTGATCGAGTCGTCCACCACCAGGATTCGCTTGGGACCCCGTGCCTCTTCGTGCACGGCTGTCTCGGCCGTCAGCTTCTTGACCCGGCGCCCGCCCAGCAGGTTGTCGATCGAGCGGATCAGGTCCTCGACGTCGATGATCAGAACGGGCCAGCCGTTGTCGAGCACCGAGGAGCTGTTCAGGTTGGGCACCTTCCCGAGCCGGGGGTCCAGCGGCGTGACGCGAAGGTCGCGCTCGCCCAGGAACCGATCGATCACGACACCGAACCGGTGGCTGCGATCGCTGGCGACCACCACCGGCAGCCGGCCGTTCTCCCTGGCTGTGGGCGGAAGCTCGAGCACCTGGGCCGCCTCGATCAGGCCCAGCGGCTGATCGTCCAGAATCACGTGGGGCTTCCCCTCCAGGTCGATGATGTCGTGACGGTCGAGCATGAGGATGCGGTCGATCCGGTTGAGCGGGAACGCGAACGGCTCGCCGGCGATCTCCACCAGCAGGGCCCGGATCACGGAGACCGTGATCGGAAGCTGGAGGATGAACCGCGTCCCCTTGCCGAACTGGCTGCTCACCCGAACCGATCCCCGAACCGCCTGGACCATGCTCTGCACGACGTCCAGGCCCACGCCCCGGCCCGAGATCTCGGTCACCTTCTCCTTGGTCGAGAAGCCGGGGAGGAACAGGAAGTCGAGCAGCTCCGACTCGCTCAAGCGGCCGGCGATTGCGGCGGTCGTCAACCCCTTCTCGACGACCTTGGCGCGGAGCCGGTCCAGGTCGATGCCCCGGCCGTCGTCTCCCAGGACGATCTGGAGCATTCCCGCGCGGTGGCGAGCCTCCAGCCGGATGGTCCCCGACGGGCTCTTGCCCGCGGCGCGCCGCTCATCGGGCATCTCGAGGCCGTGGTCCAGCGCGTTTCGAATCAGGTGATTGAGCGGGGCCTCCAGCCCGTCCAGGATGTCGCGATCCACGCCCGTGGTCTCGCCAACAACCTCGAACTTCGCCTGCTTGCCAAGCTGCTTCGAGACATCGCGAACCAGGCGCGGAAAGCCGCGGATCCCGTCGGCCAGGGGCCGCATCCGGCTGGCCAGCACTTCATGGTGCAGCCGGCCCGACAGGTCCTCGCTGCCGCGTGCGAACTCCTCGATGGTTTCGAGCGTCTCGCCCAGTCCTTCCAGGCATCGCGTGGCCTGTTCCCTGGCCCTGGACAGCATCTCGTGCTCGCCCGCCGGCAGCGACACCCCGGAGCCCGACAGGCGATCTTCGAGCCGCTGGAGCGTCTCCAGAAGCCCGGTCTGACGGCTCTTCAAGAGCAAGAGCGAATCGACGAACGGGCGGAACCGGCGCGTCTGCACCAGCGACTCTCCCGCCAATCCCATCAGCCTCGTGAGGCTTTCCGCGGTCACTCGCACAACGCGATCTGCGGGTTCGGCAGCGCCCTGACTGGGTCCGGGTGATGCCTTCGGAGGCGCGGAGGGCTGCTGTGTCGGGGCGGCTTCCGCCGCGCTTTTGGAGGGAGGCTCGGGCGCTGATTGAGGCCGTGGCTCGTCCGGCGGCGGTTGTTCGGCCGTTGGGGCGACGGTGGCGGCGCCAGCAGCCGCCAGTGCTCCGCCTGCCTGGATGGCGGCGAGGTCTGGCCACGAGCGCCTCGACCTCCTCGCCATGCGCCGCTTGCCACGTCTCCATCTCCCCCTCCGAAACCCGCGAGATCTGCTCCAGCAGGTCCACGCCCCCCAGCAGGGTGTCAACGTGCCCCGCCTGGAGCACGATCTGTCCCTTCTGCGCGGCGACCAGGCAGTCTTCCATCGCGTGGGCCACCTGCACCGCCGGGTCCAGGCCCACCACCCGCGCTGCCCCCTTCAGCGAGTGGGCGGCGCGCATCAGGGGCTCGATGGTCGCGGCCGTCGCCCCGGAGCCCTCCAGCGCCACCAGCCCCTGCGACAGCACCGACAGCCGCTCCTCCGCCTCCATGCGGAACAGGTCCATCATCGAAAAACCGCTCAGGTCGTCGCTCATTGCCCGATGCTCCGCAATGCGGCAAAGACCCGCTGCTCGTCAAGGAAGCCGACGCTCCGGCCCTCCCACGACAGGATCGCCTGGCTGAAGCTGACCTCCGGGTTGGCCAGGCTGGAGGAAACGCTTCGCAGTTGCGCCCGGGCCAGCCGATGGACACCCAGCACTTCCTCGGCGGCGAAGATCCAGGTTTCCGACCGCTCCCGATCGCGCAGCACCACCAGGCGTGAGCCCTGGGGCATGCTTGATCCGGTGTCCGCGACCTCCTTGACATCGGCTGCTCGCGGCTGGGGCTGATGGGGCATGTGGGGATGAGCCAACGGCCCCTGGGAAACATCCACGCCAAGCAAGCCGTGGAGCGATACACAGAGCTGAAGCTGACCCCGAAGGTTGACCAGGCCGATGAGGATCTCGTTGGAGCGATGAGGGATCCGGTGCACGGGACGAGGCAGGGTCACCTCGGCGATGGTCTGGGTTCGGAAGGCCAGCCACTCCTGGCCCAGCCGGAAGATCAGCACGCTGATCAGATCGCGGTCGCGGTCTTGATCGCCCGGGACGTCGGACTTGCCGGACTCGAGTCCCCCTGCGGCGGGGGAACCGGCCAGCCACTGGGTCCACTCGGCCAGATAGCCCTCGGGGGCGGACCGGTCGAAAAAGGTCCGGGCCGCCGAGGCGAAGACAGGGCAGTTGCGACAGTGAATATGCGTCTGAAGCTCGGGACAGCTTCGGTCGCCCGATGTGCCGATCCGGTTCCAGCAGTCGCCGACCGTCATGGGCGCGGTTGCGAGTGGGGCACCCGAGCCTGAATGCGAAGTGAATCGCTCATCTCACCGCGCTTTCTTCCTTACCGCGGCCCGCTCCGCGCGGCGGCGAAATGCCGCGGCCGCGGCGGCATCGCCTCGCCGTTCCGCGTTGAGTGCCAGCGCAAGCAGGGCCTCGTCATGCCCCGGGTCGAGATAAACGGCCTTGTGAAAGCACTCCTCGCCCCGCGACCGGTTCCCCCCGGACTGGTGGATCACGCCCATCAGGTAATAGGCCGCCGCGCTGGGGCCCTGGGTGCGCAGGTGCTGCTCGCAGGCCGCGATCGCCTCGTCATGCTGCCCGAGATTGGCCAGCTCCGCAGCCCGCTCCAGCAGACTGCCCGACGCGGCCTCGTCCGGCCCGGTTCCGGATCGGCGATCACCCGGTGAGCCGAGCCCGCCAGGATCCTGAGCCGTCGTCTTGGTGCCTGTGGCGGGGGATACTGGACCGGGGCGGGCTACCTGAGCCTGATCCGCGGAGTGTATGACGCTCTTTGAGATCAGTGGCCGTGGCGGTGGGAGAGCCGCGACGAACGGCGCCGGGGGCAGGGCCGTTGCCCGGCGATACGTGAACGCTCGCGGCTCGCCGACGGGGCCAAGCCACAGTGCACTCCCGCTCAGGTTCACCCGGTCGGCATGGCCGATGACTAGACGCCCGTCGGTTGCCAGCAGGCGATCGAGCGTTGCCATGACTCGCACGCGAGACGACCGGTCCAGGTAGATGAGCAGGTTCCGGCAAAAGACCACGTCGTACGGCGGTTCGCCGGTAAGCAGATCTGGATCAAGAATGCTCCCCTGGAGAAAACGAACTCCGGCGCGGATCGCCGGGTCAAGCGCGAATCCCTGGGGATGGACCTGGAAGTACCGGTCGCGGAAGTCCAGGTTGCCTCCCCGGAAGGCGTTCTGGGAAAAGACGCCGCGACGGGCAACGTCTAGCCGCCGCAGGCTGACGTCAACGGCGTCCACCCGGAATCGCTCGAAGCCCAGTCCAGCCTCGATGAGCGCGATCACGATCGAGAACGGTTCTTCGCCCCCCGCGCATGGGATGCTCAGCACGCGCAGCGGTCCCCGTTCCGGGCTGGCCAGCCCGCCCGCGCGGACATGCTCCTGGAAGAAGTGGAAGGGCGCCTCGTCGCGGAAGAACCAGCTTTCCGGGATGACCACTTCTTCGATCAGGGCCTGAAGCTCCGTCGCGGAGCCGGCCAGCCGCGACACGTAGTCGTCCAGCGACACGAGCCCCAGTTCGCCCATCCGCAGCTCGACGGCCCTGGAAATGAGGTTCGATCCCACGGACTCCGGGTCCAGCCCGATCCGCTCGGAAAGCATGGCCTCAATGTCCCGCCATTGACCTGACATCATCTTGGCCCCGCCTGCGCGTTCCGATCCAAAGTCAACGCTCGATCCCGGTCGGGTCCAGTTCCGAAAAATGCCTTCCGGAGGGAGTCATCCAAGATCTTGTCGGTCGCCATCAACTGGATCATCTGGTGATCGATGTCGACGATCGCGCCCAGGTAAGGCGCCTGGGGAAGCTGCATCGACGCGGAAATGACCTGTTCCGGCTTGACTGATGCCACGTCGCTGACCTGCTCGGCGATGAGACCCAGAAGCCAGGGGCGCTGATCTTGCGTTGCCATCCTGATGGACATGGGCTCTAGATCATGGTCCTGGGTGGCAGGGTCGCCCTCCGCCGCCTGAAGCTTGTGATCGGCCGGGCGGCTGTTTACCAGGATGATGCGGGTGCTCAGCCGGTCACGGCAGCTTTCCGAACCGAGGCGAATGCCCAGATCGATGACCGGCACGACGGTGCCCCGGTAATCGAACAGTCCGGCGATGAAATCGGGCGCGTGAGGCAGCCTGCGCAGATCAACCCGGGGCACAACTTCGACCACGTGCGCCACGTCGACCGCGTAGGGATTCCCACCGGCTCGAAAGGTCAAAAGCAACATGGCAAGGTTCGCTCTTTGCGCATCGCTCCATGCGATCCTGCAAACGGTCTGGTTGATCAGGACAAGGGAAGGCCCCGCAACAATCTTACCCAGGATGACCGAATGGCCAGTCCCGTGTCATCGTAACCAGAGCCAGGCGGGCGGTTCGGACGGCTCAGGAGCTCAGGGACGCGGAATGGTGCACGGGCTGGCTCTCAACCTGGCCCACGGAGAACCGCGACACTTCCTCCTTGAGGCCCCCGACCGCCTCGCTCAGGTGGTCGGTCGCCTTGTTGAACTCGCGGAGCGAGACCGAGGTCTGGCTGGCCCCGTCGCTGAGGCGGTGCATGGCCTCGCGGATCTGCTCGGCTCCCTGGGACTGGACCCGCATCCCCTCGGTCACCTGGTCGAACCGCTGGTCCAGCCCCTGCACGGACCCGATGATCTGGCCAAGCTGACCACCGATGTGCTGCACCTCGCTGACCACCTGGCGCACCTGCTCGCTGAACTTGTCCATCTCCATCACGCCGGCCGACACGCTGTACTGCATCTCCTTGACCATCCGCTCGATGTCCAGCGTCGCCACCGCCGTCTGGTCGGCCAGCCGGCGGATCTCCCGCGCCACCACCAGGAAGCCCAGGCCGTACTCCCCGGCCTTCTCCGCCTCGATCGCCGCGTTGATCGACAGCAGGTTCGTCTGGTCGGCCACCTTGGTGATCGTGGTCACCACCAGGTTGATGTTCGCCGCCCGCTCGCTGATCACCGACAGCTTGGACCCGATCGATCCCGTCGACTCGGCCAGTTGCCGCATCGTCTGGTCCATGCCCCCCAGGCTTTGCTGCCCGGTCGAGGCCATCTGCGCCGTTTGCCTGACAAGCTGGTTGACCTCGTTCATGGTCTTGAGCAGCTCCTGGCTGGTCGCCGAGATCTCGTTGACCGCGGCCGCCGCCTCGTTGGTCGAGGCGCCATAGTCGTAGACGGTCTGCTCCTGCTGCTTGGACGTGGCGGCGATCTCGGTGGCCGTCGACATGAGAGCGACGCTCGATTTCTGGATTCGCCCGATCAGCGAGCGGAGGTCGGTGATCATCTTGCGAATCGCCTGGAGCAGCATGCCGGCCTCGCCGGGAGCCTTCTCCTCGCCGCACGCCGCCGTGAGGTCGCCCGCGGCCACGCGATCGGCAACCAGCGCGGCCTCGCGGATCGGCCGGGTGATCGACCGGGCCACCCGCCAGGCCACCCAGGCCACCGAGGCCACCGTCAGTGCCAGGAGCAGGCCGCTGGCCAGCCGCTGCTGGTCGATCATCGCGAAGGCCTCGTCCCGGTCTTGCTTGACCTGCAAGCCCCAGCGGAACGCGGGAATGTACGACCAGGCCGCCATGACCGGGTGGTCGCGATAGTCGATCGCCGGTCCGTAGCCGCGCTCGCCCTTGACGGCGAGCTGGATCGCCGTGGAACGATTCTCCCCCATCCGCACCCGGCGCCGGAACGCGGCCTCCGGGTCGTTACGCAGGGGGGACACGAAGACCAGGTCGTCGCCCTTGCGGGTTGCCACGAGCGTTTCCCCGGTTTCGCCCAGCCCGCTGTAATCGCTGAAGACCCGGTAGAGCTCGCTGTTGCCGATCTGGAGGATCACGACTCCGATGACCGCGCCCTCCTTCATGACCGGGTGGGCGATGAAGACCGCGGGCTCGCTCAGGCCCGGATAGACCTGGTAGTCCGAAACCTCGGCTTGAAGCAGCATCCTGGCGCGCTCGAAAACCTCGGCCAGCTCGGTGCCTTTCAGCGGCCCGGTCAGCAGGTTGTCTCCCACGTTCAGGTCGTTGTTGACGCGAAACAGCAGCCGGCCGCTGGCGTCGAAGAGGTACAGGTTCGCGTATCCATACGCCTCGAGATAATTCATGGCGGTCTGGCGGAACAGCTTCGTCTTCTCCGCATGAGCCTCGCTGGTGAGCGATCCCTTGGCGAGATCCTGGGCCAGCTCTTCGGTCGACTGGATGGTCCGGGGCGCCTGGCTGATCACCGCGGCGTCTCCCCTGCGCTCGCGGATGAAGTTGTCGAGCTGGGTCGTCTTCGCCGACGAGATCGAGAGCAACTGGCTCCGGAGCGAGCGTTGCAGCGAGCGCACCGAGAGGTAGTTGTTCACGAGCGTGAGAATGATGCAAGGGATCAGCGAGATCGCCAGGAACCAGAGCAGCAGCCGGGTCGCGATGCTGAGGCGATCCAGGGATAGCCAGTTCAAGTTCATGGTCGGTCAACCTATCGTTGATTGGATCGAGGTCGTCGGGGACTGGACAGTGCGGTGGCTGGCACCACAGGCGCCTGAGCGCGAGTCGACATCAGCGCAGGAGCCGGGGCTGTGGGGGGCGGATCGGTCAGCGTCTGGGGATTGAACTCGCTCGTGCCCCATGTCGTGTAGAGCTTCTCCACGAAGGCGTTCCAGTCTGCCCGGGAACGAAGTATGGGGTAGGGAACCGGCCGGACCGGCTTCTCCAGGGCCCAGACAATCTCGAACTGGCCATCACCCCGGATCTTGCCCAGGTAGAAAGGCCGCCACGTATGGAGCGTCTCCGCGTCGATCGACACCACGCCCTCGGGAGCGCTCAGACTCTCTTGCAGGATCGCCTTGCGGACCTCGGAGGTGGCGTCGGAACCCGACTCCTCGACGGCCTGCGCCCAGAGCTTCACCGCGTTGTACGCGGCCACGATCGCATCGCTGGTCGGCCGATCCGGGCCGTAACGGTCCTTGAACCGCTGAACGAACGCACGATTCGTGGGGCTGTCGATCGACTGGAAGTAGCTCCACGACGCGTAATCACCGACCATCTCCTTGACCGGCAACTCGCGCAGCTCGTCCTCGCCGATGGTGAACGACAGGACGGGCAGCCGCGCCGGGGTCAGGCCGGCCTGGGCCAGTTGCTGGTAGAAGGGCTTGTTGCCATCGCCAACCACCGTGCTGAGCACCATGTCGGCCTTGGCCGCCTTGATGGCCGCGATCATCTCGGCCATCCCCGTCCTCCCATCGAGCGATACGTAATTCTCTCCCACTGTCTGCGCTCCCATTGCCTTGAGCTGATCCTTGATCAGCGCATTTGACGAGTAGGACTGGATATCCTTCGAGCCGGCGAGGAAGAACCGCCTGGCCTTCAGCGACTCGAAGCAGTAGTTGACGGCCGGGATCACCTGCTGGTTGGGAATCGGGCCCGTGCAGACGATGCTCTGAGGAGATATCCATGCCCTCGTAATTGGAGGGGAAGAACAGGAGGTGATTGCTGGCCTCGACGACGGCCTTGACGCTCCGGCGGCAGAGCGACGTCCAGCAGCCGAAGATCACACTCACCTTTCTCGTCTCGATCAGCGACCGCGCCTCCTGGGCAAAGACCTTGGGATCAGACCGGCCGTCGGCGACCACGGCCTCCACCTTGCGGCCTAGCAGCCCCCCCTCCTTGTTGATCTCGTCGATGGCCATCAGCTCGGCGTCGATCATCGATTGCTCGCTGATCGCCAGCGGCCCGGTCTTGGAGTGCAAGATGCCTACCCGGATCGGCTCCTCCACACGCCATAGCACGTAGGGACCAACCGCGATGAGCACGATAACCATCACGGCCAGTAGGATCAGTACCAGCAACCAGCGCCTCATAATTCGATCCGCCCCCGAGTCTTGAATTCACCACGCCCCGCGCCGGACTTCCTCTCGAAAGCGCCCAAGCACAGTCGACGTGCCCGACGCAAGCCGCCATCGCTTGGCGAGAGGTGCCCCGACATTGCGCAGACCGAATTCTCGGGCAGCGCGCAGCCCCCTGGCGACAGGTCCTGTTGTCGCGGACCCTGGCGTATTGGATTATATCCGACCACTGTCCTTCAGCGCGGACGCAACCCGCAAAGTCAGCCCGGATTTCTCGGATTAACCGATGCGATCGAACGGCTGGCTCGTCAGACGTTCACTTGAGGGCTAAGAAACTATCTCAAAACCCGGTTTACCCCCTAATTTTCAAGGCGCTGAGCGAGGTTTTGAGATAGTTTCCAATACTACTCCGTTATGTTTCAGCAGGAACCCGATATACATGCATGCTATCGAGAGGGGCAACCCCTGGCGAGTCCAGGGTTTGCGTCAAATCGAACACATGCAATCCCCAAAACACGATCACCTGTTAAGAGCCATAAGACATTTCCGCAAAACGACTTGTGAGGCGTAACGGAGTAATACTAAGTGCTGACCACGTAAGAGAGGCTCGCGGCGTTGCCTGGTTGATGGGACCCCATCTCTTGAAGGAAAACCAGCCCGGCATTGCTGCCAAACCAAGCCGTTGATCCTCAGCATCGTGGTTCGCTACGCTCGTGATTGATTGTCCCGAACGATGACAACTACGTGTTCCACGTCCGGGCCAATCCCCTCGGGACCGGCCTGCTCTTCAAGATCGACGAGGGCCAGTGGAGAAAGGTCGACCTGAAGACGATGGAGAAAAAAGACAGCGACAACGCCCGGAAGAAGGACTACATCTCCAAAATCGCCGATGTCACTAACGTGGCGATTGATAATACGAACGATGCCCGCTACCTGGCCTGGATCAACGTAGGGCGACTGGCACTGACCAGGGGCGAGCACACGATCAGCTTCAACCTCGGCAGCGACGATGGGGAGAAGCGGTTCTCGTCGCTCGACTGCTTCGTGCTCACCACGGGCGACTTCCATCCCTTCGGAAAGTACCGGCCGGGTGAGATGCCGTCAACTTACCTCCCAACGTCTTGTACGTCGTTCTCTCAGCAGAGTAGTTTCCGAAGGAGCGAAGCCATGCTTTCCGTCTTCACCTCTCCGAGCCGCTATACCCAGGGCAAGGGCGCAACGGCCGCGCTTGGACGCGAGATGACGACCCTGGGCCTGGAAGGCCCGGTCCTGGTCATTGCCGGCAAGACGGTGGCCGGGCTGCTTGCACCGACTTGGCAGCGAAGCCTGGAGGACGCTGGGCTGAAGCACGCCGTCCATCATTTCGGCGGCGAGTGCTCGCTGAACGAGGTTGCGAGGGTGGAGGAGGCCGCTCGATCGCTCAATGCAAGGACGATCGTCGGCGCGGGGGGTGGCAAGGTCCTCGACACGGCTCGCGCAGCCGCAGCCAACCTGGGCCTCCCCGTGGTCAACTGCCCCACGGTGGCATCGAGCGATGCGCCTTGCAGTGCCCTGTCAGTCATCTACACCGACGAAGGAGTGTTCCAGGAATACCGCTTCTACCGCAAGAACCCCGATCTGGTTCTGGTCGATACCGAGGTGATTGCCCAGGCGCCGCCGCGGCTGCTGGTCGCGGGCATGGGAGATGCCCTGGCCACCTGGTTCGAGGCCAGGATATGCGTCGAGGGGCACGTCAAGAACATGCGCGGAGGCGGATCCACTCGCAGCGCGGCCGCCCTGGCCGAGCTCTGCTACAAGACCCTGATCGAAGACGGCGCAGCCGCGCTCCGCGCCGTGGAGACGAAGGTGGTCACCCCGGCACTCGAGCGGCTGGTGGAGGCGAACACCCTGCTTTCGGGCCTGGGCTTCGAATCAGCCGGCCTGGCCGCGGCCCACGCTGTGCACAACGGCCTGACCGCCGCACCCGGCACTCATGCTTACCTGCACGGCGAGAAGGTGGCCTTCGGTCTCCTCGTGCAGCTCGTGCTGGAGGGCTCACCGCGCGCGACGGTTGAACAGGTTCTTAGCTTCTCCACAGAAGTCGGCCTGCCGATCACCCTGGCGCAGATCGGCCTCAAGAACTTGCCGGATGATCTGCTCGGCCAGATCGCCCGCCGCGCCACGGCCCCTGGCGAGACGATCCACAACGAGCCGTTCGAGGTCGCCCCCGACATGGTCAGCCATGCCATCCTGGCGGCCGATGCATGGGGAAGGGACTGGACGCGACGGAGACCCGAGCGGGCGTGAGGAGGCGATTCGCGGATCTAATTCTACTGTCTCTCGGGCTTGACGGCATTTAACCTTTGTTGTGACATTCTCTTCCGTAACGGCGGTTACCAAGGAGGAGAATTTCGTGGAACGACGATTCGGTTCAAGACTACACGAGATGTTGGATCAGGCGTATGTCTCCACCGATGTACTTCGGGGTGTGCTCCCGCGGCTTGAGAAGTTTGTTGAGCCGTTTGCTGCAACCCTCCCTGGCCCCGAGCACCGGCGCCATGCGGCTGAGTACGTCACCGGGCTGATGTCGAAGCTGGAACGCAGGACCGGTGAAGGAATCGCCTACTTGCATGATCAACAGCGGCAGGGGATTCAGAAGTTCATTGGAGAGCTTTCCTGGGACTATCAACCGATGCTCATGACGCTGGCAACCCAGGTCGGTCAAGAACTGGGTGAACCCGACGGCGTCATCGTGTTTGATCCTCCGGGTTTCCCAAGAAAGGGACCAAGTCGGTGGGAGTCGCCAAGCAGTGGTGCAGCCGCCTGGGCAAGATCGAGAATTGCCAGGTGGGCGTCTACATGGGTTACGTCACTCGAAAAGAACATGCGATTGTTAATGTACGCCTTTATCTCCCCGAGGACTGGGCCAAGGACCGGGGCCGTCGCAGAGAGGCCGGAGTACCCAAGTCGATCAAGTTCCAGACCAGGCACCAGCTGGCGTTGGAGCTGCTGGCGGAGAGCGGTGGGGCGCTGCCACACACCTGGATTACCGGCGACGACGAGATGGGCCGGCCCAGCGGTTTTCGCCGAGAATTGCGGGCCCTTGGCCAACGCTATCTGCTCGCAGTCCCGTCGAACACAACGGTTCGCGACATCGACGCACCACCGCCGGCGTACTCCGGACGTGGGCCACGGCGGAAGTCTCCGTTCGTGCGCGTGGACAAATGGTGCGCGGCCTTGCCGGAGGATGCTTGGACCAAGATCGAGGTGCGTGACGGGGAGAAGGGACCGTTGGTGATCGAAGCGTTGAAACGTCGGGTACAGGCTCGGACTGAACGGAGGGGAACCGGCCCCGAGGAGTTGCTGTTCGTGACGCGGGAGCGTCCAGCGGATAATACCTTCAAACTTGATTATTACTTGTCGGATGCGGACCCGGACGTACCGTTGGAAGAATTGGCCCGCGTCGCGAAGGCGGCGCATCGCATCGAGGAGTGTTTTGAGCGGGCCAAGGGGGAGGCCGGCTTGGGAGACTACCAGGTGAGGAACTGGATCGCCTGGCATCACCACCAAACCTTGTCGCTCTTGGCCGCGTGGTTCCTGAATCAGGAGACACGGCGGGGGAAAAAACTGGACCCCGGCACTGACCTTGCCGCAGCTTCGACAACTCATCGGTGGGTTGATCGAGGTCCACCTCAACACGAACCAGCCCTCGTCACTTTGCCGCCGCAGCACCCGATGGCTGCGACGCAACGAACAAGCAAGGTTCTTTCATTACCGCAAGCGTAACATGTTGCCACCATTGAGGAACAACCTCAGACGGTAGCGAGACAGTAGAACTAAGCAGTTGGCCGGAGTTTGCCTACAGCAGGGTACAGCCGTATAATGATGTATGATACTCATCCACCTCGACGAAGCTACTCGCGACGAACTCAAGTCTCTTCGCCGCCACGAATTAATGCCCCGAGTCCGCGACCGCCTGGAGATGGTCCTGCTCTCCTCCGTCGCTTGGTCGCCCGACCGCATCGCCGCCCATCTGGGCTACTGCGCGCCTACCGTCCGTGCCCTCCTGAAGGACTTCCTGGCCCGGGGGACCGCTGCATTCTTCCCCCGCCGCACCGGTCCCCCGCCCGACGTCGAGCGGCGTCGGCAAGTCACCGAGTCGCTGACCGACTTGCTCGGTCAGGATCGCACCTGGACCAGCAAGCAGCTCGCCGCGGCTCTGGCCGAGCGGGACATCCTGCTGAGTGCCCGGCAGGTCCGCCGCTCCTTGGGGATGCTCAAGGCCGGCTGGAGGCGGACCGCCGACTCGCTGCGGCACAAGCAAGATCCGGCCCAGGTCGCCCGGGCCCGGCGGGTGCTGAACCACTTGAAAAGAGAAGCGTCCGTCGGCCGCTTGAAGCTCTACTACCTCGACGAATGCGGGTTCTCGCCGACGCTGCCGACGGCCTATACCTGGACCCTTCCGGGGCAGCGCAAGCGGGTTCGCTACGAGAGCCCGCAGGGCCGCCGGGTCAACGCCATGGCTGCCTACCAACTCGATGATGTCTCGCCCCGTCTGGAGGTTTTCACCGCGGAGCGGACCTGGGACTCCTACGACTTGCTGGGGTTCCTCGGGGCCTTGCCGTGGGCTGGGGTCCCGCGGGTGGTGGTGCTGGACAACGCCAGTTTGCACACCAGCCATGTCATTCGCCGAGCTCGTCCAGGACTGGCTACTGCGGGCATCTACCTGTACTTCCTGCCGCCGTATTCCCCAGATCTCAACGAGATCGAGCCAGTGTTCCGACAAGTCAAGTACCAGGAGATCCCGCAACGGAGTTACACCAGCCGGGTGGGACTCCGTGCGGCTGTCGACGCCGGCTTCGACACGCACCGACGGAAATTGATGTCAAAAAGTGGAAAGAAACCGCGGCGAGCCGCTTAGAGTCTGTCCCATAAGGGGAACAGAAGGGGTTCGAGCGACGTAGAAATGGGATGAGAACGCACCATTATCCCAGCGACATCACCGACGCACAGTGGGCCCTGATCGAGCCGCACATCCCGCCGGTCCACCCCGGCGGACGGCCCCGCAAGACCGACGTACGGGACGTCCTCGACGCCATCCTCTACATCCTCCGCACCGGCTGCCAGTGGCGCGATCTGCCCGTGGACTTCCCACCCAAGAGCACCGTCTGGCGTTACTTCGACCAGTGGCGACGAGACGGGACCTTGGACCGGCTCCACGACCTCCTTCGCCGCAAGGTCCGCACGATGGAGAAGCCCTACCACCCCCGAACGTCGGCGAGCGTCGACAGTCAGTCGATCGACACGACCTCCGGGGGCGAGCAGCGGGGCCGCGACAATGCCAAGAACATCGACGGCCGGAAACGTCATATCGTGGTCGACAGCCTGGGCTTGCTGCTGGCCGTGCTGGTGACGGCCGCCTCCGTCGACGACGCGGCGGCGGCCCCCGCGTTGTTCGCCCGGCTCGACGGCCAGCCGATGGGCAAGGTCGTGCGGATGTACGCCGACTCGAAGTATCACAACTTCAAACTCTACGAGTGGGTCGAGGCGAACGCGGCCTGGGATCTGTCGATCGTACGCCGCCCCGAGGGCTCCGAGGGATGGGTCAAGCTGCCGATCCGGTGGACGGTCGAGCGGACCTTCGCCTGGCTGGGCAAGTGCCGCCGCCTGAGCAAGGACCGAGAGAAGAGCGTCCTGTCGTCGGAATCGTTCATCAAGCTGGCCATGATCCAGTTGATGTTTCACCGGCTTCGCCCTTGCGATGCGGACGCCGAATTCCACTATCGCGATGCAGCTTGAACCGACCTTATGGGACAGTCACTTAGAGCATCGACACCAGATCCCAGATCCCACGCTTTTGTGGTCGCTTTCCCGTTCTGGTATCTGGAATGTCTGGAATCTGGAATCGCCGGATTACTATGTGATGGGGGTCACTTCGCCGCGGTCTGCAGCTCAGAGTCGGCCTCGATGGTCAGATCGAGGCTTCCCGGAATTTCCTGGCCGGCGGTTGCGAAGGTCATCGGTCCCTTGATCTGAGTCTTGCCTTTCGCGGTGACGATGTGGCCTTTCTCATGGTCGAAGTAAATGGTGCCATCGGCGGATTCGATCTTGAGGTCGCTCTTGGTCACCTTGAGCGGAGAGGGTGAGTTGGGATCCATCTCATACTTGACCTCGGTCATCTTGACCTTGATCTTGTCGAGCGTTGCGTCTCCTTGCTTCTCGGGACCCACATATTCATATTTCTTGTGGAAGGTCAGGGTCTGGCCGCTGCCAAGCTCGAGGACCTCGTTCCTCTCCCAGGGCTCGCCGGGGCGTGCCAGGATGTCCGGCAGGTTGCCGTGGGACTGCTCGAACTGGGTCTTCAGCCGCTGGGCGTCAACTCTGCCGCGGATCGTCTGCTTGGCCAGCTCGTTAAGCGCGTCGGCTTTCTCCAGGATCTTCTCGGCTCCCTCGATGGCCTTGACCTTCTTGTGGTCGTCCAGGACGACCGTGTAGCCAATCTGGCTGACCAGCTTGTACACATCGATGAGGAAACCCAGTTGCGGATTATCGGCCTTGGTGTTGGGATCCTTGGAATCGAACGCGATGATCATACCCCCCGGAAGCGAAAGCTCGACGTTCAGCGATTCCACCTTCTCCTCGATGGGCAGGGTGTTGTCGGCCCGCTTTTTGCCGACCACCGTGGAGGTGACCACGGTCTCCTTCGACTCGGTGGTGATGCCCTGTCCCATGAGCGTCAAGACCTGGGCGGTCCTGGACGTGGTCTTGTAGGCCAGCTTCTCTCCCTCGGGAAACTTGTACTCCAGCTTCACCTGGGCCCAGGCCGCCGGTGAACTGAAGACGACCACCGACGTCAGGACGACCGCTGACCATAATCCGGAACCACCTCGCTGCTTTCTCATTGCAAAATCTCCTGTGGGCCAATGCACAATTTTGAGGGAAAGTGAGTCGTCGTGGAACATGAGCGCCTGCCGGGCCGCCGACCTTGCCGCCACCCTGTTCTGGCGTTTTGGCCTCGACCCCGGAAAAGGGATTATCGACCTCACCGGCCGACCGTACAAGCTCGCCGAGGGTCAGCCAATTCAGGCCCTCTTCGCGTGAACCGGAGAGTCGGTCGACGATTTATCCGGACAAATACATGCGTGCATCATCGTGGCATTGAACTTGAGAACCTGCGCCGAATCCGTTAAGTTTCGGCTCCATTCTCGAGTTCTTCCGTCGTTAGGGCGTGATTGCAAGGATGCAATTTCCCGCGGCCGTGATTTTCGGGCTTCTTGTCGCCCTCACAGGGTTGGCGGCCGGTGTGCGCGCGGATGATCCCGCGGCGTCGCCACAGAGCCTGACATCGCCGCAGGTCTTGCCCACACCTCAACAACCGAGCCTGGTTGTTCCACCCGGATTGCCCCGGTATGACCTGGCGGTATGGATCGATCCCCAGAATCGAAAGGTCAAGGCACGGGAACGCGTTGTCTACACAAACCGATCGAAGGTGCCCGTCAATGAGCTGATCTTCCATGTGTACCCGCGCTACAAGGTGCTGGACAAGGACCGGATCAAGCTGGCTAAGACGATGGAGGTGCTCCGCCTCAGCCCCGAGGAAGCCCTGGACTCGGCCGGCCAGCGCATGGAGGTTTCGCGTGTCTTCATCGGAAACCAGTCTACCCGGTTCGAGTTCGATCGTAAGGATGGCACCATCCTGGTCGTTCCGCTCGGCCGGCAGGTACTGCCGGGAGGGAATGCCGTCGCGGTGATCGACTTCACGGTCGAGCTGCCCGAGAAATGGGGCCGGTGGGGGAACTACCAGGGAATCACCTACCTTCTGAACTGGTATCCGGTGCTGGCCCATCACGACGACAAGGGATGGGAACGGACGCCCTTCGTTCCCTGGCACCAGCCCTGGTATCAGGAGGCCGGACACTACACGGTGGTCGTGGACCTGCCGGCCGGCCAGGTTGTTGCCTCGTCGGGCCGGATCACCAACCGCCAGCCTGGTCCAGCGGGATGGCAGCGGCTGACGATCAAGGCCAGCCCCGGCGCGATTTTGCGCTGGTCTGCTCGAACCGGTTCCAGTACTGGGAGCGAACCGTGGGGTCGACCGTGGTTCGTGTGTTTGGTTTCCCCGAGCATGCCGGCAACGCCCGGCGGGCCCTTGACTACGCCTGCGAGGTGATCCCGCTTTATGAACGGTGGTTCGGCCCTTACTTCGACACCGAGTTCGAGATCGCACCCTCGTTCTTCGGCTGGAATGGCAACGAATGCTCGGGCCTGGTCCTGATCGACGACCGGGTGATGCGGCTACCCACCGCGGGCCAGCGGTACATCGAGCACCTGGTCACCCACGAGACCTGTCACCAGTGGTGGTGGAACACGGTGGGAACCAACGGATATGCCGAGACCTTCATGGACGAGGGCCTGGTCAACTGCTTCACGGCCCTGAGACTCGACGCCAAGTACGGCCGCAACGGCCCGCTGATCACCTGGCCCAAAGGGCTGAGCTGGCTTCCCACGATCGGCCGCGAGGACCTGCGGCTGGCCGGTTACTACGGATGGCGGCGTAAAGGGGGCACCGGACCGGTCATCCAGGATGTCGACAAGATGGGCAACCTCCAGGCTCTCTTCAGCCTCGCCTATGACCGGGGCGGCAAGGTCGTCGAGATGGTTCACAACCGGCTGGGCGAGGAACGTTTCTTCGCTTTCTTTCACAAGCTCTACACTGACTACGCCTTCAAGACCCTGTACTACGCCGACTTTAAGCGCGAGCTCATCGCCTTCGACCCCAAGGGAGACTGGCCAAAGTTCCTCGAAGGCTGGATTGAGACGCACAGCGAGACCGACTGGTCCATCCAGCAGGTTCGGGTCGGGCCGGTGTCGAAGACCGATACCGAGGTGCGACAAGTCACCGTCGAGCTCGAGCAGAAGGGACAGATGACGGAGCCGACGGTTGTGCTCTGTCGTAGCCCCGAGGGCGAGCTTCGCGTGCCGATCTGGCCGGAGCGGGGCAGCTATGAAGTTCCCGGTGCACAGGTTCAGCGTCAGGGACAGCAATGGATCGTGACGATGGACGCGCCGGGAGAGCCGACTCAGATCGAGGTTGACCCCGATCATGCCCTGCTCGATGCGCGGCCCGATAACAATCGCTGGAAGCCCGAGATCTCGTGGCGGCTCACTCCGCTGCTCTCGCCGCTGGACCTTTCGCCCCAGTTCCAGGCCTACGATCGCGTGTCGGTGGTGGCCGGACCCTTCGTGGACCAGTACGCCCGCGGAGGCTTCAAGACAGGAGTGCAGCGCGTGGACCGCTGGCAGATCATCGGCTGGGCGGGAACCGAGCCGGCATTGCGCGAGGCCATCTTCGGCGGCCAGGCGACCCTCTTCCACACGCCAGGGACCGGCTGGGCCACAGGAGTCTTTTACGAGGAAGGTCTGTACAACTTCTACAACGACAAGCGCCATTCCGGCGGCCGATTCTTCCTCCGCAAGCGGCTGCTGGAATCGTCCAGCTTCATCGTCGATGATCCGGTGTTCTTCGAGCTTTATTACGGCGTGGGCAACGAGTTCTGGCCGGGCGACGACGGAAGGCCTGTCAACCAGTACCTGGGGGCCGTGGGGGCCCGCTATCGCCAGAACACGCAGTTCCCCTACTGGGACCCGGTGCAGGGCCAGATCTTCGACATCGCGGCCGAGTATGGTAATGCCCTCCTGGGGTCGAAGCTCGATTATGCGCGAGTTGTCGGTCAGTACGGACTGGTCCGTAAGGTACCCGAATCGTGGGGGATCTTTCCCAACAGCCGGTTTGCTTTCCGGGCCTATGGAGGTTGGTCATGGCCCGATTCGGCGGCGCTCTTCCGCCTCGGCGGCGGCCAGCGGCTGCGGGCCCTTGACCTGACCTCCCAGGAAGGATCGTCCGTCTGGCTCATGACCGTCGAGTGGCGGTTCCCGATCTGGCGGGAGATTAACCACGACGTGCTCGATCACACCCTGTCGTTTCGCCACCTCTACGGCGCAGCCTTCTATGATGTCGGCCAGTCCTTCCTGAATGGCCACTGGGGTCCGGTGGTCCACGGTCCCGGCTTCGGCTTTCGCTGGGACGTTCTCCTCTTCTCCTTCCTCGAGCGTGCAACGCTGCGGTGCGACATCGCCCAGCCGATCGGCGTCCGCGGCGGCCCGGTCATCTGGTTTGGGATCAACCAGGTGTTCTGATCTCGTTTGCCTGCTCGAGGAGGCTTCGTGCCTTCCCGGCGGGGGCACTCGTGTGACATGGTACGCGATTTAGAAAAAAACGGGATCGTGTCCAGGATCCCTCATGTGGAACCGTCAAAATCCCGATAATCGGAGAATGCGGAACCAGCGGAATGATCGACCACCTATGCTTATAGATATCGGCAATGATTTCGGCCGGTACGTCCTGCAGGTTGGTCGCGATCTGCAGGATGCCATCGCTGGGGGAGCCGGCCGTCCCCCCCTTGCACCGCCCCTCTTCTGGTGCGGCTCCGCCTTCACCAGGATGACACGGACCGGATGGCTCGGCGCGCGGCGGCCTTGTGCGAGGTCCCGAGCTTCACCACGATGTCGCTCAGCACGCCCGCCTGCCGCGCCGCCTCCGACACCGGCCGTTCCTCGACGACTTCGTCGAGGTTGCTATTGTCGCGGATGCGGCAGACGTAGCTGCTTGCGGCTGCGACGATGTCGTTCCACAAGGCGAACTCGGCGTACCAGCGGTCCAGGATGTAGCAGTGATCGGGTTGCAGGGATCGCCGTAGCACGTGCTTCTCGTCGGTCCTGCCGCCGTTGAGCGCCGTGGTGACTTCGATGCGGGTGGGCAACTGACGGTCGATCTCGAAATGGGTATGGAACCGCCAGCCGCAGTGCGTGTTGCCGTTCTTGTCGCGGAGGTAAGCCGCTTCGGCCAATGAGGCGAGAGTCTTGACCACACTGCCATCGACAGCGGTCAGGACCTGGTGGACATACTCCTTGCCGACGCCGCGGGAGGGGGGAACATCGGCCCAGAGTTGGGCGATGATCGCTTCGAGCCGTTGCGGCTCGAAGACCTCCACCGCCTCGGACAACGACCCCAAGGAGGTCCCCGAGCAGCCGACCTTGCGCCGAACCTGCTCGAGGAGAGTGGCTTGTTGCAGGGCCCGGAACGAGCGGAGGACCGGGTTGAGCAGGAACAAGAGGATCAAGGCGCAATAATGATCGAAGTGAAGCTTGCGATTGCCTGCCTTGTCGCGTGGACAGCCGACATCGTGCAGGCGGTCGAAGAGCGGCAGTAATTTGTCGAGGTACTTGAGTCCCTGGAATTGACGTCCGGCAACCGGGCTGTCGGATGGCTCCGCCATGAGATTTCTCCGCCAGAATGGGCTCCGTGGTCTGGAAACGTATTTGACAGCCAGATGAGGTACGGTCAATCGGAACCGTGTGCTGGGGTTTGACGGCGCGGGCCTTGGGTCGGGCTCGCAACGTCCTGGTAATGTTGTCCATCGATCCCGGGGCACTGAAATGAAGTCGTCGTCATTTCTTCGTTGCGTGCTCGGAGATTGGATAGGCGTGAACTCCGGTCGGTCCGTGCCGAGGAGGGCGAGATCGGCACCATTGTTCTTGCACGAAGCCCTGGAGCCGCGGCTGGTCCTCAGTGCGCCGGGCGGATCGCCGTCGATCGTGATGCTCTCGGCCACGGCCACGGACTCACGGAGTGTCACGATCGACTACCACGTGAGCCAGGCTCTCAGCCCTAATGAACCCCTCTCGTTTGGCATCTACCGCTCGAGTGACAGCCGGTTTGATACCCAGGATATTTCCGTCGGCTCGTGGCAGGTCGGGGCTCTCGCACAGGGCCAGTCAGGTCTTCTTCTCGATGACAACGGTCAGCCGGCTGATGCCCTGGGGACTCATCATCTCACCATTCCCTTGCCCGGCGGCCTACCCCCGGATCCCCAGAAGCCCTACGTGCTGGTCGTCGCCGATCCGTCTAGCCCGTCGGCACTGAGTGACCCGACCCTGACGGCATCGTTCCGCACGTACGTCATTGGCATTGTCACTCACGGCGGGCTCCAGAACCCGCACTGGAAGTTCGGTCCGGCCTGGCAGGCTCAGGCAGCTTCGATTCTGAAAAGCCAGGGCTATGATGCCGTGATCGCCTACAACTGGGTGACGGCCAGCAACCATCCCGGCCAAGCTGCCATTCAGGGCCCGCGTCTGGCCACTCAGATCCTTGCTGTGGCGAGTCAGTTCCCAGCCTCTGATCCGGTTGACCTTCACTTCATTGGCCACAGCGAGGGAGCTGTGGTCAACACCCAGGCCATCGTCCAGCTCGAGGGCATGATGACCCCGCAACTGAAAGCGGGCTACATCAAGGACACTCTGCTCGACCCACACGCGGCCAACAATGCCGTGCCCGGTCAGCAGTACAGTCTTGGCAAGGGAGTGCTGGCACCGCTGGACCTGCTCGCCAAGGGGGAAATTGACAGTTTCCAGTCGAAAGCCAGGGATCCCGCGGTCTTTATTCCGTCCGTGGTGAATGACGCCGAGGTCTTCTACCAGCACACTTCGGCTGCGAACGCCCATGGTGTCAACGGCGAGATCTATAACCTGTGGGGCCAGGTGCCGGTCAAGGGGCCGGCTCACTACTTTAACTTGACGGCGGCCGGTGCCACTCATGCCGGCAAGACGGGTGTCGCTCAGTGGTATGCGAACTTCGTGGCGCCGACTCTCGGCGACCAGGCGCCGTTGATCCAATCGCTGTGGCTCAGCGGCCAGATCGACAACGTGGATATGGCGACAGTTCCCGCGACGGCTCCGGCACGGGCGCATGCAACCGGTTTGGACCGGATCCTGCAAACCCCTCAGCCCGAGTTCTCCGGGACGGCCGCGCCAAACTCGACAGTTCGGCTCTACGTCGGGCCGACATCGAAACCCTCTGGGATCGGCCCCGCCGGCTGGACCACCGCCGATTCGACGGGACACTGGGCACTCACCACCCGCCCATTGCCAGCCGGTCGCTACCGAGCTGTCGCCATGGACTTCTCCCGGGCTTCCCGCACTCGTCCCGGGTTGACCATCATTCCGACCCTTCCCCTGGGGAGTTTTGTCGTGGCTCCCCAGATGAGCCGTGGCCAGGGAGGTTGACGGAACTTACGGTTCATTGAGGACCCCCAGAGCTCACGGCTTTGGTTGCGATTGCGGTTTCTCAACCGCCGGAAGCTGATCGGCGGTCACGTCTGCGACATGCAGGTCGCCAAAGACGGCCCGGTATGTCTCCTTGCCTTTGAGCTTGTACCAAAAGAGGATCTTGTCGGCGTCACCCAGCTTCATGGCATCAGCGCAGAATACCTCCGCCTGCCGGGGGGGAGTTTGCCCCAGGGCTGTACGGAGCTCATCGGCCAGCTCGGCCTCCTCGACTTGCCGCGTCGGGGGCAACGTGGCATCACGCAACTGGTCGAGGCCATGACCGGACTCCTGAATCCTGGCCCGCCTGTTCACCCGCAGCCGGTCCACGGAACGTGAAGCGGCCAGGCGAATCAGTAGCCCTTGTCGGTTGTGCACCGGCTGGCGCCGGCAAATGTCGAGCGCGGCCAGGCATACTTCCTGGAAGCACTCGTCGGCGTCGGCCCGATTGCCCAGCAGCTGGTACGCTGTCCGCCAGGCCGCCGGGCCGTCCCGGCTCAGTATCACCTGCCAGTCTGGCATGAGTGCCTCCCACCCACCTGGCTGCTCTCCATCCTCAAGTCGTTCGAGACCGCATTTTTCTTACAGGCCGATCCCGAAGGGGCGGAGCCGCGCGGAGATTTCCACGGATCGAGGCGCCATTGTAACGCCTGGCGCGAACACAAGGCCTTCCGCGAGAACCGCTCGATGTCGAGGGTGCGGAACACTCGGCTGGTTCCCACGAGCGTGCCGATACATCTCTCACACCGACTTATCTCCATAGAAGGCGAGAGACGAGGAATGCACAGGTTTTTCCAACCGGTTGCATCGCAGGAAGGATTCCAGGCAGAACGCTCATCCTGACGGCGCCGGGGGATGCTTCGGGCCGTCCCTCCTGACTCTCGACAGAACCTGTGCATCGCGGGAATTGATGATGATGACGGGCCGCCTGCTTCGCTCGCTCTTCCAGTTGCTTCCGCGCCACCGCCGCGCCCGGCGATCGCGCCGCGCAAGGCGGGCCATGTCGGTTCCCTCGATCGGAACGCTGGAGCCTCGCCTGGCTCTCAGCGCACTGGCGGCGCCCTCTCCCATCGTGATGCTCTCGGCGGCCACCAGCGATTCCAGGAGCGTGACGGTTGACTATCGGATCGATCCGGCTGCCATCGCGTCCCAGTCGGTTCAGTTCGGCGTTTACCGCTCGAGCGATAGCCGGTTCGATCCCGGCGACAGCCTGGTCGGCACCTGGACGGCCTTGGTACAAGGAGACGGACCGGCAGGCTCGCAGCAGGATGATAGTGGTCGGTCCGCTACGCTCCCGGGCATGCACCAGCTCACCATACCGTTGCCCGGAGGGTTGCCCCCTGATCCTCGGAAACCCTACGTGCTGGTCGTTGCTGACCTCGGAACCACCTCGGCAGCCATGAACCCTGAGCAGACCGCGTTCTTCCGCACGTACGTGATCGGAATCGTGACCCATGGCGCACTCATCGACCCGAGCTGGAAGCACGGGCCTCCCTGGCAGCTCCAGACCGCGACAATCCTCAAGCAGCAAGGATACGACGCGGTCATTCCCTTCAACTGGGTCAGCGAGAGCAGCAAGCCGGGAAGTGCGGCCAGCCAGGGCCTGCGCCTGGCTCGACAGGTTCTCGCGACAGCCAGCCGATTCCCCGCAACCGCAGCCGTTGATCTTCACTTCATCGGCCACAGCGAGGGAGCCGTGGTCAACACCCAGGCCATCGTGGCCCTGGACAGGGGCATGACACCGCAGCTCACGGCCGGTTTCATCGAAGACACGCTGCTTGATCCCCATGCGGCCAACAACAATGTTCCCGGTCAAGCCAGCGCCGCGGCCGGCCTGCTCGGAGCGCTGAGCAGAGTGCTGGTGACCAGTTACCAGGCTCGCGCGAATGATCCTCCTGTATTCATCCCTCCGGGAGTTGATGCCGCGCAGGTGTTCTACCAGCACAACCCCGCCTCACGGCACGGCGGGATTTACAACTTGTGGGGGCAGGTTCCCATTCCCAATCTGAGCGGGAACCCCGTCGCGTATTACAATCTGACCGCGGCCGGAGCCATTCACTCCGGCAATTACGGTGTCTCGCTGTGGTATCGCAATTTCGTCGCGCCGACGCTGGGCGACCAGGCACCATTGCTCCAGGCGCTCCGTCTCGAAGCCCACATTGATCAGTCTGCGGTCCTCCCTCTCGCGAACACCAGCGCGGTGGCCCAGAGGCGTGCGAATGCCTGGGGCGCGGTGCGAGTCGTGAAGGGTTCCCGGGCCGAGTTCTCCGGAACCGCCGCGCCGGGCTCGACGGTCCGGGTCGACCTGGGCCCGGCAGCAAACCCCTCCGTCATCTCCGGTGCCGGAGTCACCCATGCTGATGCCAGAGGCTCCTGGACCGTGACCTCCGGTCGTCTCCACATAGGGTTTTACCGAGCCGTCGCCATGGCCTATTCTCCGGCCCTCCGTACCCGCCCCGCACTTGCCATTGTACCGGTGACTCCTCTGGGACGCTTCTTGGTTCAAACCTGATCCGGATCATGAGCTCATCGCGATGGACTGGCGAGCCCATTGAGATCCGTGCGCACGGCTTGCCGTTGCCCCGGTAGCTGGTGGATGATGAGCCGCTCGGAATCGACACAGGCCTGCGCCAGCCGGCAGAGATGCTCGTGGTGCGTGAACAGCACAACCTGGGTACGCCGGGAGAGGTCGGCTAGCACCTGAAGAGCCGCGGTGGCGCGGTGGTCGTCGAACTGGATGAGAATGTCGTCGACCACCAGAGGAATCGGCTCGTGACTTTCGAGATATACTTCCAGGCTGGCCAGGCGCAAGGCGAGGTAGAGCTGATCCGGCCGTCCCCTCACTCAGGCCTTCAATCCCCACCATCTCCGTCCCTCCCGTTCGGATGGCCTGGAGCATGGCCTGATCCTGGTCGTCGTAATCAACCTTCAAACCCTCGAAGGAGCCAAGTGTGAGCTGCCGGAAGAGGCCCGCGGCGCGATCGAGGATTGGCCCCTGGCTGCGCTGGCGATACCGCTCGATTGCCTCGTGAAGCACAATGGCCGCTAGCCGGAGGCGGGCGTATTCCTCGACGTCCAAACCCAGACGGGCCTTCAGCTCCTCGGCCATCTCGGCAGCCTCCGCGGCCTGCGACGACCCATCCATCTGCTCAAGTATCTGCTGCTCCCGGCCCAGTGACCGGTTCAGTTCTCCGCGCTGGGAGTCGAGCCGCCCGATCTCATCGGTCAGGGCTTGAAGCTGGTCGGGCAGCCGGTCCGGATCGAGCGTCAGGGCTGCCTGGCGAAATGCCTCGTGCTCCTCGTTGCCGCAAAGTTCCTGAATTTGCTCGCCGAGCACCTTCAGCCGGTCTCGGAGTTCCCTTGCCGCTCTCGAGCGCTCTTCGGCCCCGGGCAGGTCGTCCACCTCGGTGCAGTGTGCCTCCCGGCAAAGCGCTGCTAGCTGTCGATTGGATTCTTCGAGCAACGCCTCCGCCCTGTCGAGATTGACCCGTTCGGCATCGCGTTGCTGGATCAGGCTCTCCTGGCGGGCGCGAGCCTCCTCGGCGGCGCGGAACCGCCGGAGCAGTTCCGCGGCAGCCATTTCCACGGAGGACGAGCCTGGCCTGGCGTCCGCGATCAGGCTGGGGGCAACCCGGCGGCACACTTCCTCCAGGTCACGGGCGAATTGCGTGGCCTCGCGCTGGAGTCCCGACATTCTGGTCTGTGTGTCGCGAGCCTCTTTGATCCTGGTCTGAAGATCGGAAGCCTGGTTCACCAGCTCGAGGACCTGCTCGGTCGGGGCTTCCGTATCAAGGCCCAGTGGGGCAACGACAGCGGCCCACTCGCTGTGCCACGAGCCGAGACGTTCCTCTATCGCGCAGCCCTGGGTTTGCGCACCGTCGATTTGCCGTTGCAGCTTGCTTTCGGACTCGATGAGCTTGCTTCTCCGGCTCTCGATTTCCGCGAGTTGCCTGAGCCTGGCGTCTGCCCGATCACGGACCGCGGCCAAGGTCTCGTCGCTGGAGCAGGGGAGCTCGCCAAGAGCCTGGAGCTGCTGGACCAGCTGCTGGCGATGGGTGGTCAGCTTGCGCTCGACGCTCTCCACCTCACTCCGCCAGCTTCGAATTTCAGCAGCCTGCTTGACGAGG
This sequence comes from uncultured Planctomycetaceae bacterium, assembly GCA_963816015.1. Taxonomy (GTDB): domain Bacteria; phylum Planctomycetota; class Planctomycetia; order Isosphaerales; family Isosphaeraceae; genus Aquisphaera. The sequence goes on from CAWFJM010000025.1 coordinate 41,811, forward strand.
TCACCTCGGAGCTGGAGCCAGCCCCGCATCTCGCGGGGGGAAAGTTCGCTGATCGCCAGGTTCGCCCAGGTGGCAGACCATCGATGGCGGACCTCCTCGCCGCGGTGGGCGATCTGCTGTTCCTCGGTCTCCAGGAATTCCAGCCGCTGCCGTGTCTTGTGCAGACTGGCCTGAGCTGCGGCCTGCTGCGTAACACGCTCCATCTCCCGGCGCAACCGATCCGCTTGCAAGTCTGCCTCGTCCCTCAAGTGCTCGAAGCAGCCAGCCAGCGTTTCCGGTGTGATGATGGGGGGGCTGTCCGGACCGAGGAGATCCCGTACCGCTTCGGCGGTAAGGAGGCGTTTCCCTTCCCAGGCTCCACGGATCAGTCGCCAGAGCCGGTCGCGATCGGCGCGGATGCGGGTGAGATCATCCTCGGACGGGACCGTGCCGGTCGCCTGCCGCAACCGCTCCAGGGCCGCCTCGGCCTCGGTGTGCTCCAGAACCACCTGGTTGCGGTCGGCTCGGTTGTGATCTCGCTGGGCCTCGAGCTCGGCGAACTCCACCTCGAAACGGTCGATGGTCTCGCTGGCTGGCAGGCTTGCCGTGTCGAGCTCGTCAAGGGTTCCAGTCCAGAGGGGAAGCTGGGCCAGTGCGCGCGCGGCCTGCTGCTCCGCCAGCGCAAGGCGAGTGCGTGCCGTCTCCAGGGCGCCGTCGAGGTCGCCCTGATCCCGCGATTGCTTCAGTGCCCGCTCGAGCGGGCCGGTCTCTCCCGGCGCGGGAAGACCATTCCGCTCGGTCCGATCGGCGTTAAGCTGGTTACCCAGCTCAGCGAGCTGCTTCTGGATCTGCTCCTGCTCGGCTTTCAGCCTGGTCCGTTCGCTGGCCAGTTTCTGGATAGCTGTCTTCTGGATGCGGGTCAGCTTCAGGGGCTCGCCCGCGACGATCAGCGCTTCGAGAGAGAGCGCGGACTCCGGCGGCGGCGAACCCTGCATTTCCTCGGGCCGGGTGAACCCTTGCCGGTGCCGCAGGTTGGGCTGAAGCTCGGCAAGGAGGTCCTGAACACTCGCGAGGGCCTGAAGGAGCTTTGCCTCTTCCGCGGGGAGAGTTTTCCGGGCCTTGCGGTCCGCCCCCAGTCCATCTCGCAGACTCTCGATGGCTTCGGACTCGGCGAGGAGCTCTTCGGGAACGGCCAGCTCGGCGATCGCGCGATCCAGCCTGGCGATCGTGCCCAGCGCGCGCTCCCGCGCGGCGAGTGTGGCTTCACGAAGGCTGAGCGCTTCGATGCGTGCTTTCTGAAACGCATCGGACAGGAGGGGCACCTCTCCAAGCTGGCTCAGCTCCTGCTCGGAGCGTTGCTGCCGGATTAGCAAGGGCAAGGTCTCCTTGAGCCGTTCCAGCCGGCGCTTGGCGGCTTGCTTCGCCCCCAGCTCGAGCTCAACCTCGTCAAGGCGCGCTCTCGCCTGGCGGCTTGCCGTGTCGTGCTCGAGCCACTCGGTGCTGCGCAGCGATGTGTTTCGCAGGGTCTCCTTCCTCGCTCTCAGCTCGGCGAGCCCGGCGTTGATCCGCGGTTTTAAGCCCCCGGGCTTGAACAGGGTCTCCAGCTCTCGGTTGAGCTCACGCTGCACATCCAGCAGGTTCTTGAGACCGCCTCCCGCCTGAAATAGCACCGCCCCCAGCTCGCCGCCTCCCTGCAGGATCACCTTGCCCCCCTCGACCAGCTCTTCATGATCGAGTGCGAACCGGCTCTTGAATTCGGACTCGCTCAGTCCGTTCAGGAACCGCCCGAGCATCCCGTCGGCCAGGGGAGTGACGCCATCGGCGGCGAGCAGTGTGCCCCGGTTTCCCTTGCGGCGAATGAACTGGAGCGTCCCACCGTCGCCGCTGCGCACGGTCAGCCCGACCCGCATCTTTGAATAGGGATGAACAAAGCTGTCAGGCGATTGCGCGGGAATGCCGAAGAGCGCCTGCCGCAGCGCCCTGAGCGCCGAGGACTTGCCGGCCTCATTCGGCCCGTAGATCAGGTGCAACCCTTCCTGACCGGCGGATAGATCAAGCACGACGTCCGTAAACGGCCCGAAGGCATCCAGCGCGAGCTCGAGGATCTTCATGGAGTCAACGACACCGCGACCGAACAGACAAATTTCGTTCTCCGTGCGATCATACCCTGATCCTCTTCATGGGTTTTTCCCCTCCACCTGGCAACCATCTCCCTGAACTGACGAGACGAGCCCCGATCCCGGGCCGGTCTGCCAGTACTGAGGATAATCCGCGCATTGCCGCGCCGCAACGTCCGGTGATCAGGGCCGATTTCTTCTGACCGAAGACTGCGCAGGGCACGCTCTCTCACTCACGACCGCTGCAACCTCTCGAAGAGCAGGGGCCCTACCTGGTCGAGTAGGCCGTGGAGCCGCTGGGGGGAATCGAGGCTGCCGACGAGGTCGGGAGGAAGCTTGCGGGTGAGGTCGTCGAGGGCGCGAGAGCCCAGGGCTAAGAGCTGGGCGTCGTCGCCCCGGAGCTCATCCAGGAAGGTCGCCAGCTCCGTGAGAGGGGCGTTGCTCAGCAGATCTTCCGACCGGCTTCGCGGCGGGGAGGTCCGGAACAGCACCTTCTCGATCCAGACGCGACAGGTGCCAGCGTCGAGCGCGACATGGCGGAACTCGCTGGTCCAGTGCGTTGCATGGGAGGCCAGGGCCGCGTGGGCCTGGGTGACTCCCTGAACCTCCACTCGCAGTGCCACCAGACGATCGTCGCACGAGGGCAGGATCTGGAGCAGCCTGTCGCGGAACCGCGCCACCACGTCGTCACCATCAAGGGCCCCGCCGGCGTCGAGCGGACAGGTTTCCCAGCGCACCACGTCGAGCCAGCGGGGCTCTGCGGCGATCACCTCGTGATGGTCGTCAACAGTCACCAGCATGCAGCCCTTGGGCCCAGTCTCGCGGGCATGCCGGCCCTGCAGGTTCCCCGGGAAGATAACCCAAGGGTCGTCCCGGCAGAGGATCTCGCGACTGTGGATGTGGCCCAGCGCCCAGTATTGGTATTCCCGGGCACGGAGGTCGGCCAGCGTGCAAGGCGCATAGGGCTCATGCCCCTCGCGGCCGTCCACGCAGGTGTGGAGCAGCCCGAGGTTGAAGTAGCCAGACCGCCGCGTGGGATAGGACCTCGCCAGGTTCGCAAGCACGGCTTGGGTGGGAAAGCTCTGGCCGTGAATCGCCACACCCTGATCCTCGAGCAAGGCTGTCTCCGCCTCATGGCTTGAAAGCACGCGGACGTTATCCACGAGCTTCAAGTCCCTGGTCATCTTGTTGGCGGCGTCATGATTCCCCCGGATCATGACCACCGGGATGCCGCCGTCACGCAGCCGCGCCATCTGCTTGCCGAAGAACAGCCCCGTATTGTAGTCGGGCCAGTCGCCGTCATACAGGTCTCCCACGATCACCACGAAGGCGACTTTCTCCGCCACCGCCAGGTTCACCAGATTTTCGAGCGCCCGCCGCGTCGCCCCACGGCACTCGGCCACCGGCGCCCCCTCATACCGGTCGAGGCCCCGCTGGGGGCTATCGAGGTGGATGTCGGCCGCGTGCAGAAACTTGAACATTAGGAGAAACCCAGGGTGAGCGCCAGACCCAACATGGGCCATCGAGCCTCGTGAACCAACGCCGCCATTGTCCCGGATCGACGCGAGGTCTATCTTCCCAAGTGTACAGGTCGCATGTCCGATTGCCAACCGCAGCAGAGAGCCATCGAAGGGGAGATGGCACACCAGATCGGTCAACCGACACATGCCGGCGCGGCGCGGTATGCCTTTTGGTTTTCAGAAAAATCCGGCAATTTTCGGGAATGGAGTGACGGGCCTCGCTATAATGGCCGCGATTTCTAGCCATTTCCAGGGCGCAGGCCCGAGCTGTCGGGCAACATTTCGATCCAAGAATGGCCAATGTTACAAGTCGAGGGAGCCGTCGATGCCACCGAAATCACCGACAGCGAAGGGACTGACCGTCAAGGCTTATCAGGGCGACGCCAAGACGCTCTTGGCCTTCAACCTGCCCAATCGTGCCAGTGCGAAGAACCTGGCGGGCTTCACGATCCAGTGCCAGCCACCCGGGCAGACGCCGTTCTACCTTCAGAACAACCTCCGGTTCGAGGTTCCCGCAAATCATGCGCACGTCGCCACTGAGCCGGCTACATCAAGCATCAACGCCCCCTTTCATAAATTCCGCTGGTTGCACATCCCGGGGACGTTCCACGGTACAAAGCCGCCATTCGGTACACATGTTTATACCGTGACACCCCGGTTCTTCGACGACTCCCAGTCGCTCTTGCCAATCGACCGCAGCCGGAGCGTCTCGATCAAGGTGGACGTGCAGCCGTTCCAGAAGAAGGGACTACAACTAGGGTTCACCCGCGGGTTCATGCAGTCCCAGGCCTTCGTCCATCATTTCGGGCTCAAGGCGGTGCTGCGTCCGCCCGGGCACGACCTTCTGTTCGACACATCGAAGGTTTCCGGGACCAATAACCAAGGCCAGACTTACACCTACCTCGACGAGTATGAGTGGTCGGGCTACATGGCGCGTGCGAGGATCTTCGACATCCTCAACGAAGTCGCCGCGAACTCGTCGTTACATCTGGATGTTTTTGCCTACGACCTCAACGAGCCCGACGTGATCACGATCCTGCTCCAGCTCGCCAAGCAGGGGCGGGTGCGCGTGATCCTCGATAACGCGAGTTTGCACCACAACACCTCGAGGCCGAGACCTGAGGACGAATTTGAGGCCCTCTTCACCAAGGCGTCGCGCAGTGCCGCAATCCGCCGCGGCCATTTCGGTCGATTTGCCCACGACAAGGTGTTAATCGTCTCCGGCAAGAGCGGAGCACAGAAGGTGCTCACCGGATCGACCAATTTCTCGGTCACAGGCATCTATGTGAATTCCAATCATGTCATCGCCTTCAATGACCCGAAGGTGGCCGCCAAATACCAGCAGGTGTTCGACGCAGCCTGGAGTGAGAAGGTGAGCGGCCCGGCGTTCGCCAAGACGCCGCTGGCGACCGACACGTTCGACGCCACGTCCAAGCAGACGCCCAAGACCGAGATCACATTCTCCCCGCATCCCGGCGCGTTCGCCGAGCAGGTGCTCGACGGACTGACGGCGCGGATCAAGCAAGAGGAGAAGAAAGACGGAGGCAGCGTCCTGTTCGCGGTAATGGAGATCGGCACCGGAACCGGGCCGGTCTTTCCCACGCTCCGGGACTTGCACGCCGACCAGAAGATCTTCAGCTATGGGATCTCCGACACGACAAAGGGCATTCAGTTGTACTCGCCAGGGAAAAAGAGCGGCGTGCTGGTGACGGGCAAGCCGATCAAATCCCAGCTCCCGCCACCGTTCGACCAGGTGCCGACCATCTCGGGCGTCGGCCACCAGGTGCATCACAAGTTCGTCGTCTGTGGGTTCAACGGCGATGATCCAGTCGTGTATTGCGGCTCGTCGAACCTGGCACTTGGAGGCGAGCAGCAAAACGGCGACAACCTGATCGTGATCCACGACGGCGACGTCGCGACCGCCTTCGCCATCGAGGCCCTTGCACTGGTCGATCACTTCCAGTTCCTTGACCGGAGTTCGACCTCCAAGGCGAGCAGTCCGAAGCGTCAGCCCAAGTTCGCCTCGAAGCAGCAGCTCGCCGTCTCGGCAGGATGGTTCCTCGCCACGACCGACAAGTGGGCCGCCCCCTATTTTGACCCCGGCGACCTCCATTTCGTGGATCGCGAGCTGTTCGGCTGATCGACACGCACTGTCATGCGCGATGCCTTCGGCTCTCCACGGCGATGGGATACCGAGGCTCGTGCCACATCGGCAGCTACTACTCGATCCAGAGCAGGAGGAGGATTGCAAAGTGATCGGTCCCTGAGTTATCATTCTGCCTCTATCCATTGGAAGGACACCCTTTGAGGCTAGGTCACGGATGGCCGCACCCATCGCTTCGCTGCTTGATGCCTTTGATCAAATCGCCGACCCCCGTAAGCCGCGCGGGGTCCGCCACCCCTTCACCTCGATGCTGGCGCTGACGTTCCTAGGCTTACTCTGTCGCCAGACCGATTTTGCCTCGCTGCAGCGTTGGGCCAACGATCATTGGCGGGTCCTCAAGGGCCCCTTGGGCTTTACCCGCAAAAAGCCGCCTCATGCCACGACCATCAGCCGCGCCATGGCGCGATTCGCTCTGGAGCAGTTCCGCGATGTCTTCGCTCGCTGGCTGGTCACTCTGCCGCAGACCGCGTTGGCCGTCACGGCGTCCGCCGACGGCAAGACCAGCAAGCAAGGGCACGATGCCCAGGGCGATCCCGTCCACATGCTCAACGTTTTCGCGCACCAACTCGGTCTGAGTTTGGCTCAGTTCCCCGTGACCGACGGCAAACCGACGGAACCTCAGGCGTTGAAAGCCGGCCTGGCGGAGTTGCTGGAGCATTACCCATTGCTCCGCCTCTTCACGGCCGATGCCCTGTTCACGCAACGCCCCTGGGCCCAGGTGATCCTTGAAGCTGACCGCGATTTCTTGTTTGCGGTGAAAGACAACCAGCCTGATCTGGTCGAAGCCGTCCGGGCCAGCTTCGCCGCCGCCCAATGCCCCGACGTGGAAACTCGGGAGAAAAAAGGAGCGAGATCCACACCCGCAAGCTCTGGATCCGTGAGGGCGAATGCGTCGACTACATCCGCGAGGCAACCTCATTCCCCGGCATTGAACTGATCCTGCGGGTCGATTCCGAGGTCCGTCTCCGGGGGACCGTCACCCGCCATGAGACCCGTTATTTCATCGCCAGTCTCTCGGCCGATGAGGTCAGTCCTGAGCAACTGATGCGCTTGGTCCGGGGCCATTGGTGTGTCGAGAACGGCCTGCACTTCATCAAGGACCGGTGGTGGGACGAGGACCGCCAGTGGAGCATACGGCCGGGCTTGGCCGAACGACTCGCCTCGCTTCGGAACGCCGCGTTAACAGTTCTGCGCCTGATCCCAGGACTGCCCGACGATCTCCCCATTCGAGCCCGTGCTGATCACTTGGGACGAAGGTTGCGAAAGGCGCTGAAGTTGATCGGGGCGATCAAATGACGACTTTGCAATCCTCCTGTCCAGAGCAGACGAGGAGCGGGTTCAATCCCGCTCCTCGTTCTTTCACGATATCATGATCAGAAGGATCGACCTCGGTGTGAGCATGCGATGGCACGCCAGGCAGGATCCAGGCGAGGGAGCACCAGCAGCGATGGACGAGGTAAGTCACGACCCGGGAGCGATGGTCGCCGAGCTGGCCAGGGCGATGATGCCCGAGCGGCGAGGGCGGTTCCTTGACGCGGCTTGTGGCGGCGATGCCAAGCTCCGGGCCGAGGTCGAGGGACGGCTCGCCCATACCGCTGGTGGGAATGAGAGCGAGCCGGCAGCGGAGAGTGTGGCCCATGAGGAGAAGATCCAGGACCCGGTCCCCGGCTCGCTCGAATCGATCGCCCTGAACGCTTTGAACTCGCCACCAGGTACCACCGAGGTGATGGAAAGCCAGGCGGAAGCCCCCAGCGATCTGCCGATTGACGTGTACTGTGACCAGGATCAAGTCGATCTCGTCGCCCGGCTGCGGCTCGTTCAGCAGGTTTGCCGCGTCATTGACCAGGATCATCACCATGGCTTGATTCACGGAGGATTGACGCCCCGCCATGTCCGCGTCTCACCCGACCGCTCAATCCACGTGATCCCGCGGGAACGGGGAGAAGGCGTGGTCGAAGACCAGGCCACTTCGCTTCATGCCAGCCCGGAGCAGGTGCTGGGCGAGCCGGCCACAACGGCCTCGGATGTCTACGGCCTGGGTGTTCTTCTCTACGATCTCCTCACCGGCCGTTATCCCTATCAAGTCTCATCGGGCGATCCCGATGAAATTGGCAACGCTATCTCCGAGCAGGCGCCCGAGCGCCCCAGCCTCGCGGTCGTCCGGCTAGACTCGGCGGCTCGATCGCCCGAGGCGATCGCCGAGGCGCGGCGGACATCGCCTGCCAGGCTTGCACGACTCCTCGCCGGCGATCTCGAGCTGATCGTGCTCCACGCACTCCACAAGGAGCCGGAGCGCCGGTATGCCTCGGCCCGGCAGCTCGCGGATGACATTGACCACTACATCCAGGGCCGGCCGGTGCTGGCGCACCGCGATAGCTGGCGCTACCGCACGGGCAAGTTCGTCCAGTGGCATCCCGTGGCCTCGACCGCAGGTCTGTTGCTGGCCGCCGCCCTGCTGGCTGGACTGCCCGTATTGACCATCGGCCTGGCCCGCGCTCGTCGCGACCAGGATCGTGCCGAGATCTCGTACCGGACGGCCCGATTGGCAATGGACGGTCTGTTCGCGCAGATCTCCGATCGCCACGAACTGGATGCGCCTGGATTGCAGCCGGCTCGCGCGGCACTTCTCGAAGCGGCTCTGCACTATTATGAGAGCGCCAGTGAACGACGTGGCAGGGACCTTGAATCCCGTGCGGAATCTGCGGAGGCTCAGAAGCGCGTTGCCCGGATCAACCGCCTGATCGGTCTTCCCGACGTCGCGGTCTGGCAGTATCAGGAGGCTCTGGACCGCTTTGAAGAGCTGGTCACTCGCAATGCGGGCAACGCCCGCTTTCAGGACGACCTGGCGCAGATCCTCGCCGAGCTTGGCGAGCTCCTTTCGCCCATGGAAGACCGAAGGGCCGAAGCGCGGCAGTATCTGGAGCGGGCCCAGCGCTGGCTCGAGGCGGAAGTCGCTGCCCACCCGAACTCCGCCTCGAGCCGGCGTGAGCTGGCCAGGGTGGTGGGCGACATGGCCCAGCTCGAGTACGCCGAGGACCACCTCGATCAGGCTCGGGCCCTGTGGAAGCGATCGATCGACATCATCGGTGTCCTGGCCGCCGAGCATCCTGGAAACCTGGATGACACGATCAGCCTGGCCTCAGCCCAGATGGGTCTGGGACGCGTGCTGGCGGCGAACCCGGCAACGCTCGACCAGGCGGTGCAAGCCTTCACCAGGGGCATCGACCTTCGCCAGGCGATCACTCGCAAGTACCCCGAGCGGGTTGACCAGATCTACCGGCTTGCCCTCGAGCAGAGTGAACGTGCTGGATTCTACCAGGCGGCTGGCCAGCTCGAGCCGGCGTTCGAGAGTGGCAACCAGGCCGCTCAGCTCTTCGAGCAGCTTGATCGGCGGTTTCCTGACACTGTTCCCTACCCGACGGGACTTTATCTCGCGTACGACAGCTTGAGCCGTCTGCGCAACCAGCAGGGTGAGACGGCAGAAGCCCTCAGGTGGTCGGAACAGGCCCGAGCCGTGCTCGAACGGCTGGCGGCGCAGTACTCCAAGGATCCTGCCTTCCCGATTGACCTGTCGCGATCCCATAGCTTCATCGGCCGGCTGCTCCGGCATAGTGGCAAGTTCACAGAGGCCTTGCGCTCATTCCAGCGCCGTGGACATTCTGGAGAGCCTGCCCAACCTTGACCCCGCGAGTAGCGATCAGCTCGCCATTAACCTGGCCGCCTGTGTCTCCTTGATCGGCGCGGGCCCCGACGTCGCGGCTCCGGAGGATGAGGCTAGGCTGAGCCCCGCCGACCGCCTCCGGCGCCAGGTTTACGGCACCCGTGCCGTGGCGGCTCTCAGGCGGGCCGTTGCGGGTGGTTTTCTGAAGCTTGAGGCTCTCCAGGCCGAACCCGACCTCGATTCTCTTCGCGATCGTCCCGATTTTCAAAAGCTGCTCGAAGAACTGGCCGAGAAAGGCAAAGCGATGCCCTGAGGACATGAGCCGTTGCGGCCCTTGCTGGTCGTGCAAACGAAAGCTACAGTGTTGTCGAATATTTTCCGCTAGAGCGGTTTGCATTCGGGTTGCGGACAGAAACAATTCACATAGAAGGACACGATCGAGGAAGGAGACGGCAACGGATCAGGAGATACCTGCCATGCGTCCCTCTTCGATAGACCTGCGGGAGCGGGTCGCGGCGGCCGTGGATGAGGACGAGGGCCCGCAGCGCGAGATCGCCCGCCTCTTCCGAGTCAGCGTCTCGTTCGTCTCCCGGCTGCTGCAGCGGCGGCGTCAGAAGGATAGGTTGGCCCCTGAGCCGCACGGGGGCGGCCCGACCCCCGTGCTGAGCCCGGACGACCTGCGGCGCCTGGAAGATCTGGTCCGGGAGCACAACGACGACACCCTGGACCAACTGAAGCAGCGGGGCGGCTTCAACTGCAGCCTGACGACGATCTGGCGCGCCCTGCGGCGCCAGAGATTGACCTGCAAGAAGAAGACCCAGCACGCCGACGAGCGCGACCGGCCCGACGTCCAGGAGAAGCGGCGGTCGTTCCGGAGGAAGGTGAAGCGGGTCGAGCCGAAACGGCTGGTTTTCGTGGACGAGTCGGGGGTGACCACGGCGATGACCCAGGCCTACGGCTGGGCCCCGCGCGGCGAGCGGGCCGTCGGCTCGGCCCCCGGCTCGTGGGAATCGCTGACCGTGATCGCCGCGTTGGGTCTGGACGGGGTACGTGCCCCCCTGGTGTTCCCGGGGTCGACCGACACCGCGGCGTTCGAGTCGTATGTCGAGCAGGTGCTGGTGCCGGAGCTGCACGCCGGCGACGTGGTCGTATGGGACAACCTGTCCCCCCATCAGGCCTCTGCCGCGGCGGCGGCCGTCAGGCGGGCGGGTGCCAGGCTCCTGCCCCTGCCGCCCTACAGCCCGGACTACACGCCGATCGAGAGACTCTGGTCGAAGGTCAAGGCGTACCTCCGCCGGGTCGCGGCGCGGAACAAGGATGCCGTCTACGAGGCCCTGGGAGAGGCGCTCGAAAAGGTGACCACCCAGGACATCATCGGCTGGTTCCAGCTCGCGCAGCTGTGCGCAACACATGGGTAAACCGCTCTAAATGGATGGACTGGCGGCGTTCGCAAAATCCTCCACGGCCGGTCGAGGGTCTCGCGCTCCCGGAGGGGAATAAGAGAGGTTTCATCATGCTGACGCTCTGTGGATCGGGCGAGCACAAGGGGTTTGCGATGTGCTCACCTCGGACAAGCTTGCCAGGGCATTGAACGTCGAGCGTGAGGATCCGAAGCTCCGGGTCCGCTATGGAATTGGATCACCGCGCCACCTGGGCGACGGTGCGCCGATGTGGAACGATCAGTTCTTGATTGCCCGCCGTCTGGTCGAGGCCGGGGCGCGGTGCATCTCGCTCGGGCATGGTTTCTGGGACACGCACGTCGGCAACTTCGCGCACCTTCGCCAGCATCTGCCGCTCTTCGATCAGGGCATCTCGGCGCTGGTCGAGGATATCTACGCACGCAGCCTTGACCGTGACGTGACGGTGGTCGTCTGGGGCGAGTTCGGCCGGCCCCCCAGGATTAACAAGAACGCCGGACGCGATCACTGGGTGCGAGTCAACTCGGTCATTCTCTCAGGCGGAGGCATGAAGGTCGGGCAAGTCATCGGCGCAACCGACAAGCTCGGTGCCTTGGCGGTCAGCCGGCCGGTGCACTTCCGCGACATCCTGGCCACGATCTACCACAATCTCGGCATCGATCCCTACGGCTTCATCCGCGACAAGTCGGACCGTCCCGTCAACATCCTTCCTCCGACTACCGAGGTGATCCGGGAGTTGGTTTGATGGGGTGATCCGGGCCGCCGCCATGGCCATGGGCCACGCTCACGGCTCGCGGTGGAGCACGCCGCCCTTCATGACCAGGCGAACCCTGCGAAGGGCGGTGATCGAGCGAGTCGGGTCGCCCTCGACCGCGACGAGGTCGGCAAGGAGCCCCGGCTTGAGGGCTCCCAGGCGATCGTCCAGGCGGAGGACCCTGGCGGCGACCGCGGTGGCAGCTCGCAGCGCCTCGGCAGGCTCCATGCCGAATTCCACCATCAGCTCCAGCTCGCGTGCGCCGTTCCCGTGGGCGAAGACTCCCATGTCGCTACCGTTGACAACGGTCACGCCGGCCTTGCGAGCCTGCTTGAACAGCGGTCGCAGGCTCGCAAGCGCCTTCGGCTCCGGGTCAACGCCAATGCGCCAGCCCTGGTACTTCGTCGCCGACATCTCGGTCGCCGTCAGTGTCGGACACAGCGCCACACCTTGCTGAGCCATGAGCCGGAAGACTTCCGGATCGCCGCCGTACCCATGCTCGATGGTCGCGACCCCCGCGACGGTTGCCCGCCGCATTCCCTCGTGCGACGAGGCATGGGCCGCAACCAGGAGCCCGTTCGATTTCGCCGTCTCGACGATCAGTTTTAGCTCGTCGAGCGAGAACGAGGGCCGGATCGGTCCGCCCCCCATGGCAGCATCGGCATAGACCTTGATCCAGTCCGCGCCCCGACCGATCTGGTCGCGGACGATGCGGATTAAGGCATCATGACCATCGGCCTCTTCTGCGCCCTGCGGAATGTGCCATTCGGGGGCGAACCCCTTGGGAGCATAGGATCCGGTGGCCACGATTGCGCGGGTGGTCACCAGCATTCGCGGACCCGGAATGATGTCCTGCTCGACGGCTTGCTTCAGCCCGACATCTGCATAACCCGCCCCCTCGGTCCCCAGGTCGCGGATCGTGGTGAACCCCGAGAGCAGGTTGCTCTTCAGGTGGTTCGTGGCCCGGCAAACCCGTAGTGCCAGGGCTTCCTTGAGCACCTGGTCGTTCCAGACGGCCTCGTTGTACGGGTGCAGCAGCACGTGCGTATGCGCATCGATCAGCCCCGGCAGCAGCGTTGCTCCGGGCAACTCGATCACACGCGCCCCGTCAGGAACCTTCACCTCGCCTGCCGGCCCAACCGCCTCGATCTTTTCTCCCCGGACCACGACGGCCCAGCCGTCGTGCGGCTCGGCGGCGATCCCATCGAAGACCCGCGCGGGGCGAAGCACGATGGGGGGCAAGGACGTGGAAGCAGCAGCCGTAACGACAGGCATGGCGAGGAATGATCCCAGACACGCGGCGAAGTACAGATCCCGTCTCATGATCCCTGCTCCCTCTTGGAAGTTCCTGAGGCACCACTATTCGCCGGCCGGCTCGTCCAGCGGTGAGAATCCTGACAGATCCCGGCTCCCATGCACGACGGCGAGAATATAGCAGTCGGGATCTTGCACAAGGTAGAGGATGCGGTGGAGACGAACCCAGATTTCTCAACGCATTGCTTGCCCCAGCTCGGGCACGACCGACCTTAGTCTGGAGAATGTCGCCAGGCGGCGCGGCGCTTTGCTGATTCGGTTCGTGAGCTTTGCAGCATAGGCAGGTGAATCTTTAGCAACGAAGCTCACGATGTCTCTGAGGTCGTCGAGAGCGGGTTCGGACCAGTAAACTTGACCCATCCAGCCACTCTCCGTTCTGCTTCCTCCTGGGAAACACATCGACCGGCCGCAACCGCGGCCAGACCGTTTTCGACCTTCTGCCGTACGTGCAAGTGGTACTGAATATCCTCGATCGAGCAGTCGTCGGGCAACGATTGAATCAGCCGGATCGCTTCTTCTTTGGTTGCGCTCATGAAACCTCCGGTCGTGCCTCTGAACTCGTCGTGATCATGCAAGAGACCTCTTGTGAGGAACATCGGTTGCGGCCGATCGAGCGATTCTCGACACCATCGAAGCGGCCTGAAAACCTTGAACGCCATGTTCAGTGTAACATCGCAAATCCATTGTCGCTCTCAAGGTGGACAGCGTCGTGGATCGCCGCGCATGAAAAGGCCCCCGAGCGTCCTCAACGCCTCTCGGCATCACTGAGGTGGGCAGCTTGACGCAACCTGTATGACGTTTGCCTATCCGTACGGTGCTCAACGCCTCTCGGCGTCACTGAGGTGGGCAGTGGCAGCCTGGCGCCTTCCGCGGGCGACTATCTCAAGTGCTCAACGCCTTTCGGCATCACTGAGGTGGGCAGTTCTTGCTTGCTGATCAAATCGTGGATCACCTCGGCATAAACGTCCGAGAGAAAGCGATCCTTCTTGACGGCCTTGTCCCTGGCGGCCTTGGAAGTCGCGACCGGCACCCACACCCGCACCATGGCTTTTTTCCCTCAGAACCGTGGATCGCGGAACCGAACCACCTTGCGGCGGGTTAAATCACTCATGGTCCCAGTGTCGGGCATACCTCACTCTCCGTTGACTCCCTGTGTCTTTCTACACTAGAATGCTACCACGTTTGTGTCTAAAGTTAAGTAAGGAGTTCCCGCAAATTCCTACAAGCTACATTGACTCGCCTGAGCGTCTTGCACACAATCCGCTTATGAGCGCAAAAAATTTTCGGAAATTCGCCGACGACTCGGAGAGTCGTCTCACCTCGCGAAGTCTCCCCGAGATCCGCGAGGCCATGGAAGTGGAAGTGCTGCGCGTTAAGCGCGAGGCTCCCTCGCGTCGGTTCCTCTCCTTGGAACTTGACCGCGACTATCAACTCGATTTTGATCGGTTACCTTCGACTCCCGGCGATCGCCCGCGATCAGCTCGTTGCTGACGGCGCCGCGGAGCTTCGGCGACTGATCGACCTGCCGGCCCAGGGGGTGCAATCCCTGGGATCGTCCGAAAAGAAGCCGGGAGATCACGGCGGGTGATCGGCGTCCCCAGCGGACCCGTTGTTGTCTCGACAGTCGGTGTCGATCAGCCGAATGGCTCGAACCGTCCCGTCCCCAGCTCGCGATGACTTGCCAAAGTGCGGCGAATGGTAAAGAGGGGGTAAAGAGGGACATCCCACGCCTGTTCGGCACAGCATTTGCGCGATTTACTCTGCCAGGCAAAGTGACTGCCATTCTGGCGGAGAAAGCTCATGGCGGAGCCATCCGACAGCCCGGTTGCCGGACGTCAATTCCAGGGACTCAAGTACCTCGACAAATTACTGCCGCTCTTCGACCGCCTGCACGATGTCGGCTGTCCACGCGACAAGGCAGGCAATCGCAAGCTCCACTTCGATCATTATTGCGCCTTGATCCTCTTGTTCCTGCTCAACCCGGTCCTCCGCTCGTTCCGGGCCCTGCAACAAGCCACTCTCCTCGAGCAGGTTCGGCGCAAGGTCGGCTGCTCGGGGACCTCCTTGGGGTCGTTGTCCGAGGCGGTGGAGGTCTTCGAGCCGCAACGGCTCGAAGCGATCATCGCCCAACTCTGGGCCGATGTTCCCCCCTCCCGCGGCGTCGGCAAGGAGTATGTCCACCAGGTCCTGACCGCTGTCGATGGCAGTGTGGTCAAGACTCTCGCCTCATTGGCCGAAGCGGCTTACCTCCGCGACAAGAACGGCAACACGCACTGCGGCTGGCGGTTCCATACCCATTTCGAGATCGGCCGTCAGTTGCCCACTCGCATCGAAGTCACCACGGCGCTCAACGGCGGCAGGACCGACGAGAAGCACGTGCTACGGCGATCCCTGCAACCCGATCACTGCTACATCCTGGACCGCTGGTACGCCGAGTTCGCCTTGTGGAACGACATCGTCGCAGCCGCAAGCAGCTACGTCTGCCGCATCCGCGACAATAGCAACCTCGACGAAGTCGTCGAGGAACGGCCGGTGTCGGAGGCGGCGCGGCAGGCGGGCGTGCTGAGCGACATCGTGGTGAAGCTCGGGACCTCGCACAAGGCCGCCGCGCGGCCGAGCCATCCGGTCCGTGTCATCCTGGTGAAGGCGGAGCCGCACCAGAAGAGGGGCGGGCGCAAGGGGGGACGGCCGGCTCCCCCAGCGATGGCATCCTGCGGATCGCGACCAACCTGCAGGACGTACCGGCCGAAATCATTGCCGATATCTCTAAGCATAGGTGGTCGATCGAACTCTTCTTCCGCTTCTTCAAGCACATCCTGGGATGTCGCCACCTCTTGAGCACGCACCCGGTAGGCATCCCGATCCAGGCCTACTGTGCAATCATCGCCTGCCTGCTGATCCACCTCTGGACCGGCGGCAAGCCGACCCTGCGGACCTTCGAGATGCTCTGCCTGTACCTGCAGGAGTGGGCCACCCTGGAGGAGGTGATGGCCCATCTGGAGAAGCTCCAGGCCAAGTCGAGGGAGCCGCCTGCCCGCAGCTGACCGCGCCGCAGGAATGTTACCCCGCTGATTCCCGGAAGAGATCGCCTATCAATGAGGAAGACCGCACGTGGGGCATCTCGCCCCATCGTGCCGTTCGATGCTGCGCAGCGGGGTCTCGCCAGCGAGGGTCGGCCGGGCGCAGGTCCGGAGATTGAGCCGGAAGCCTCGCGTGAGGCCCCGCCGGGAAAAGTCGCCAGGGCGACGCAAACGTCGTGCCGAACAGGCGTGGGGACATACATCATTTCGAGAGGGGGTAAAGAGGGACATACATCATTTCGGGTCCTAGTCCATCAATAAACGCTATGTCCCCCCTATGTCTGCTATGTCCCCCCTATGTCTTATGTGCACCCAGCCTACCACTCGGGGAGGGGGGTGGCGGCGAGGGTGAACTCGCCGCGGGAGAGGGCCTGGGATTTGCGCCACCAGGCGCGGAGGAGGTAGAGGCCGGAGGCACCAAGGCCGAGGGCCAAGCCGACCCAGAGGCCGATGATGCCAAGGCCGGCGGTGAAGCCGAGCAGGTAGCCAAGGGGCAGGCCGATCAGCCAGTGAGCCACGAGGTTACAGACCATGGGCGTGTGGGTATCGCCGGCGCCGCGCATGGTGCCGGTGGAGACGCCCTGGAGGCCGTCGAAGAGCTGGAAGGCGGCGGCGACCAGCATGAGGGTGGCCGCGGTGGTGATTACCGAGGGGTCGGTGGTGAACAGGGAGGCCAGGGGCACGGGGAGGAGCGCCATCACGGTGCCGGAGCCAGTCATGAAGGTAACGCCTAGGGCCAGGGCGGTCCAGCCGGCATGACCGGCGATGGTGGGCTCGCCGCGGCCTAGGGCCTGGCCGACTCGAGCGGCGCCGGCGGAGGCGAGACCGAGGGGGATCATGAAGGTCACGCTCGAGATGTCGAGGACGATGTGGTGGGCGGCCAGGGCCACCGGGTTGAGGGTGCCGGCCAAGGCGGTGGCTGCGGCGAAGACGCCCGCCTCGAGGGTCACGTGCACGGCGGCGGGCAGGCCGATAGCCAGGAGCCGGGCGATCTGATCCAGGTGAGGGCGGAGCGAGACGCGGCGCAGGCCGGTGCCGTGCCGGAGCTCGTGGGCAATGGCGAAGACGATCAGCACGGCGGCCATGTAAACCCGCGCGATCGTGGTTGCCCAGCCCGAGCCGGCAACCCCCAGGGCCGGGGCACCAAGGTGGCCGTAGATGAGGGCCCAGTCGCCCACCGCGTTGATGATGTTGGCGGTCACCAGGGCGAACATTACCGGCTTGACCAGGCCCATGCCTTGCAAGTAGCGGCGGAAGCGCGGCGTAGAGGAAGAGGGGAAAGGTGCCCCAGGTGATCGCCCGCAGGAAGGGCAAAGCCTGGGCCAGAACCGCGGGATGCACGCCGAGCCGGCCCAGCCAGAAGCCACCGCCGGAGAGGAGGATCATGACCAACGGGGTGAGAATCACGCAAAGGTAAAGGGCCTGGACCAGCCAGCGGTGGCACTCGTCGTGGCGACCGGCGCCATAGTCCTGGGAAACCAGGGTGTCGAGGCCCAGCAGGAGGCCGATGCCGAAGATGGCCACGGTGAAGTAGAGGGCGCTTCCCAGGCTGACGGCACCGATGGCCTCGGCGCCGAGGCGGCCGACGAAGAGGGTGTCGACGATGCCCATGGCCATCCAGCCCAGCTCGGCCAGGACGACGGGGCCGGCCAGCGTGAGCATGGGCTTCAGCTCGGTTCGCATTCCTTGCCTGAGCCACCGCATGGCATCTCTCTCATCCTGCGTCTGGGTGATCGGATCACGGCCGGGGCCGGGTGGCGCCGGGCACCGGGACTTCCCGAAAGCGCCTGTGGAAGCACCGGGTGGTCGCCCCGCTCAGGGTGGGAGACACGGGAACGGGAATTCAGGTTCAACCCGCCGGAGTGAAGTCAGCGTCCCGCGGCCTGCGTGATCAGGACGCCACATAATGGCTTTTCAGGAAATGATCCGTCAAGGGGGGGCAAGGTTACGAAAGCGACAAGGACCTTAAGCGTTTCTACTCGTGGATGCCACTTGATGAAACAGCCCGGATTCTTGGATATGCTGGATGGGAGAGACTCCGTGGCCTTGTTGGAGTGGGGCAGGTTGATGCTGGCCGTGCAACGCTGACTGATGGTTGCGCAGGTTGAGGTGACGGGGATCACCCTGGGACACGGCGGAGTGGTTCCGAGGGAGGTAAGCGAGATGACGACGCCATCCTCCCGGCGCCGGGTGGGCCGGGCGACCAAGCCGTTGCCAAGAGAGCAGGGCGAACAGGGTTCTGACGACCTCGGCGGATCGAGCCAGGATGGTGACGGAGGCCGAGATGGCGCAGCGGTCGGCGACAAGGAGAAGGACCAGGACCAGACGCTGATGAGCCTGGAGCAGGCGCTGGCGAAGCGAACGGCCGAGGTGGAGCAGGGGGCCAGGGAGCTGGCACGGGTCAAGCAGTTGCTGAGCGAACAGAGGCGCTTGCTTCAGGCGGTGTTCGAGAACACGAGCGATGCGATCATCGTCACGGACCTGGAGGGGCGGCCGCTGATGGTCAATCCGGCGACGATCGCGATGGTCGGGCCAATTCCCGCCGATATGACGGTCGATCGCTCGCAGGAGCATTACGGTGTGTATCGGCCGGACCGGGAGACCCCCTATCCCCCGGAACAGATGCCGCTGATGCGAGCCATGAAGGAGAACACCGTGGTGGAAGGCGAGGCCTTCCTGAGGTATACGACCCGGCCGGGGGGCACGTGGATCAGCGGGTTGGCCAGCCCCATCCGCGACGCGACCGGCACCGTGGTCGGGGGAGTGGTCAACGTTCGCGACGTGACCGAGCGGAAGCAGGCAGAGGAAGCGCTCCGGAAGAGCGAGGCGCGGCTTCGGGCCATCGTCGAGACGGCGTCCGACGCGATCATCACGATCGACGAGAAGTTGATCATCGAGAGCTGCAACCCGGCCACGGAGCGGATGTTCGGCTACCCGTCCCACGCCATGATCGGGCACCCTATCGAGATGCTCATGCCGTCGCCGTACCGGGAGGAATTCAAAGCCGTGATGGCGAGCTTTCAGCAGTCCGGCAAGAGCTTGCCCATGGCCATGAGCCACGAGCTGATCGCCCGCCGCTCTGACGGCTCGACCTTGCCGATCGACCTGTCCATCAGCCAGTTACGGCACGGGAAGAGCAGCCTGTTCACTACGATCATCCGGGACATCTCAGAGCGGCGGGCGTTCGAGGAGAAGCTCCTGTCCATTGCCGAGGAGGAGCAGCGCCGGATCGGCCAGGACCTGCATGACGACATCGGCCAGGAGTTGACGGGGCTGGCGCTGAAGGCCGAGACCCTGGCCGAGATCATCAGCGAAGGCCGTATGCCCAAGCAGACGCTGGCGACCAGCATCGTCACCGCGCTGGACCGGACTCGCGGCAAGGTGCGCCTGCTGGCCCGGGGCATGGTGCCCGTCGAGATCGATTCCAAGGGCCTGGCCCTGGCCCTCCAGGAGCTGACCTCGCGGCTTGGCGAGGTGAACAAGGTTGCCTGCGTCTTCGAGTGCCCGGTGCCGCCCCGCGTGGCGGATGGACGGGTGGCCACCCAGCTTTACCACATCGCACAGGAAGCTATCACCAACGCCATCAAGCACGGTCAGGCCTCGTATGATCCGGGTGTCGCTCCACGCCCGGAAAAAAGGCACCATGCTCGAGATCAAGGACGACGGTAAGGGATTTCCCAAGGAGCGGCAGCACGGGCAAGGGCAGGGGGCGGGAACGGGGATGCAGATCATGTTCTACCGGGCCAGTCTGATCGGGGGTAAGCTGACGGTGCGATCGGTGAAGCCGAGAGGGACCATCGTCACCTGTCTCCTCTTGCGAGGAACCGAGAACGGCCTGGGTATGCACGCGAACGGAGAGGCTTGGCTTGCCGATGGATCAAGGCCGGGTTGCCAGGGTTCTGATCGTTGACGATCACCCCGCGGTCCGCGAAGGGCTGGCGGCGCGGATCGCCCACCAGCCCGACCTCGAGGTCTGTGGCGAGGCTGAGGATATCGCCCAGGCGATGGCCCTGATGGAAGCGGCCCAGCCCGACGTGGTGGTCATTGACATCTCGCTCAAGACCGGCAGCGGCATTGACCTGATCCGGCGGATCAAGGCGCGGCATGCCGGGGTTCGCATCCTGGTCTGCTCGATGTATCCCGACTCGCTGTACGCCGAGCGAGCCCTCCGCGCCGGGGCCCAGGGGTATATCAACAAGGAAAACACCACGGGGCGGATCGTCGAGGCCATCCGTAGCGTGCGCGACGGCCAGACCTATGTCAGCGATGAGATCGCCGAGCGTCTGGAGGCCATCGCCTTACCGCCGGCGGCGCGGCCTGCTCCCTCCTGCCGACTCAGGTGCTCTCGGACCGCGAGCTTGACGTCTTTCAGCGGATCAGTGAAGGGCAGACCACGGCCGAGATTGCGGACCAGCTTGATCTGAGCGTTCACACCATCGAGACGTACCGCAAGCGGATCAAGGTCAAGCTCAAGCTCCGTACCGCGGCGCAGCTTTCGCGTGCAGCCGCCGAGTGGGCTCTGAAAGGAAGAAAGGGATGAGCGAACCCCCTCTTGCATTTTTGCGTATAGTATTTCGAATGTGGACTCGCCGTGATCCAGGCCTGCCGCCGCTCGAGATTTCACAGGGGGCGGCGGCCTGGCATCCCGGGCCGACCAGAACCTGACACGAGGGGATGAGTCTGCCGTTGCGTCCCCTTGATTCTGAACCGTACGAGAACCCCACGAGGCCGGTGATGACCACGCCTTCTCGAGCCCCCAACCCCGCCTCATTCCGAGCCACAACTCGAGACGGATTCACGGTTTCCGTCTGGACCTTGGTGCGGGTTCTTCCTGATGTCGCACCTTCCCGGTCGACATCAGATGGAGCTCAAGCTGAGCTTCCGCCAGGGTGTGATGACCGGCGAGGGGCGCGACCTGATCGGCCCTTTCCTGATCCGGGGCCGATACCAGGTCGACGACGGGCAGTGCTGGTGGACCAAGCGGTATATTGGCAAGCACGATGTCTCCTACCGAGGCTACAACGAAGGCAAGGGCATCTGGGGGCTCTGGGAGATTCCTCCTACCTGGAAGGGGGGTTTCCACATCTGGCCCGAGGCGATGGGCGACCCGACACGGCAGAAACTGAGCCAGGCCATCGATGAGCCGACCGAGGTGGAAACGGAGACTGGCGTGGAGGTCGGGGTCGGCGTCGAGGTGGGTGCCGCGGTGGGGGTCGAGGCGTGCGTGCCGGCCGCCCCCGCGCGAGGGCAGAGACAGGAGCCTGGTAACGAGGCCAGCTTACCGACGTCATTGGGTCGAGAGGGGACGCTCGTGGATGGGCTTGTGGGGCTTGGCTGCGGGCTCAAGTGCTTGTCCGCACAGCAGCGCCCGGGGCTGGATCTCCGGCAGCTTGAACCCGCTTGATCATGGTGATCGTGTTGCCGGTCGTGTTGAAGGCCACCTCGTCCATGAACGTACGGATCAAGAGGAGCCCGCGGCCGCTAATTGTGGTCAGGTCTCCGGGCTCGATCGGCTGGTTTACCCGGGAGGTGTCAAAGCCAGGGCCCTCGTCGCCGATGATGAACGTCACAGCGCGGCCGTCAAGGCGCACCACAACGCGGATCTGGCGTGATGCGTAGGGCTCTTGCCGACGACGTGCTTCGGCTCTTTGGTAGAAGAGGCCTTCGTCTTCCTCCCGGAGCTCGGAGCTGACCTCGAGGTTGCCGTGAAAAAGGGCGTTGGTCAGCGCTTCCTGAAGTGCGATGCCCACCCGGATTTGCCCCATGCGATCGAAGAGGCCAAGGCCGTTGATCTCCTCCTGGATCAAGTCGATGAGCGCGGTGATCAGGTTGGGATCATTATCAAGCTGAAAGGTGGATTCCCGGCAGGCCAGGTATCGCAAAAGCTGACGCCGGTGACGGTCGATGGCGGATACCCGGAGGACTTTCTGAATGGTCTCGGTCAGGTCGCGGGCCAGGTCCTTCTTGGGGATATAGTTCGCCGCCCCGGCTCTCAGGGCTCGCATGGCGGCTTCCTCGCTGCCGAAAGCCGTCATCAGGATCAACGGGATGGAGGGGAAGTGCGTGCGGACTTGCTGGACCAGTTCCAGCCCATCCATGTCGGGCATGATCAGGTCGGTGAGGATGAGGTGTGGAGACTCGCGGCGAACGGTTTCCATCGCCTGGAGGCCGCCGCTGGCGAAGATCAGCCGAAGCCCTTCCACGGTCTTCAGCAGGCGCGCGATCACCTGGTGCTCGAACTCCGAATCGTCAACAACGAGCAGGGTGGTCGGGGCGAGTTCAGCCATCGCGGTCTAGCCTGGAATCATAGAGGCCTGATGGATTGTCGCTCGTAGGGACCATGGCGACTCATCAGGCGCTCCGGCATCGTGCTCACCCTACCACACAAGCCGGCTCGAATTCATCTCGATTCCAGGAAAGGGCGATTCAGCGGATCAGGCGGGGCCAGCGGCGGCGGTGAAGTTGCGGGGCTTCCCCGCGGAGCCAGCGCCTGCAGGTCGTCGGCCAAGGCCTGACACGAGGGGTAGCGCCGGTCGGGTCGCTTGGCCATGGCCTTCCGGCAAATCGCCGCGAGCGGTCGGGGAATCTTGGGCTCGATGGTCCGGGGGGAAGGAGGATCTTCGTGGATCGCGTGGAAGAGGACGTAAGACGGCGGGCCGAAGAAGGGAGGCTTGCCGCAGAGAAGCTCGTACAGAACGGCTCCCAGGCTGTACTGGTCGCTGGCTGGCAGGACGCTGGTTTGCCCTCCCTTGGCCTGTTCGGGCGCAAGGTACGCCGGAGTGCCCAGAATGGTGCCGGGTGGCGCCGGAACCTCTCCGGAGTCGGGTCGGTATGCGATACCGAAATCCATCAGGTAGACGGCGCCCTGATGGTCCAGGCGGATGTTGGCCGGTTTGACATCCCTGTGAATGATGCCCAAGCCGTGTGCATAAGCCAGGGCCTCGGCCAGTTCAGCAACAATCTCCACACCCTGACGAAGGGGAATCGGTCCGGCAGCGATCAACTCGGCAAGGCTGCGGCCATCAATCAGGGCCATCGCAATGTAATGACGGTTGCCATCGTGGCCGGCCTCGTAGATCGGCACGATCCGAGGATGGCAGAGGCATGCCAGGGCACGGGCCTCGCTGAGAAATCGCTCCCGAGCTCGAGCGGTAAGCGCCATGCCCTGGCGAGGCAATTTCAGGGCCACATGGCGTTCGAGAAGGGGATCGAAGGCGCGATAGACCGTGGCGTGATGGCCCTCGCCCACGATGTCCACGATCTCGAACCGGCTCAATCGCCTGCGATCAGCAGGCAGCACTGGATCTCGATGCGAAACGCTCTCGGACCTGTGCTCGCTTGCTTGCGGATCTCCCTTGTCATTGACCGGGCTCGAGGTGCCGCGGCTAGGGTTGTCCCATTCCGAGCCGTCCTCGAGCCGGAACGGACCGACGTAAACCTCGCCGCTTTCCTTCAAAACCCGGTCGGCTGGAAGGCGAATCTCCCAGGAATCATCGGCTTGAAGACCGAAGGCATCGACCAGAAATTCGCCGCTCTCCAAGCCCGACAGTTGCCGTGCCGGCACTATGGAGGGGGGCCGAAACGGCGATGCACGATGCGAGTATGCGGGTGAGACCGTCGCCGTGTTTCGACCCGGTGAGAGGGAAGGCGACTTCCTCGGTAATGGTCCAAGAACAGCCGTCCAGCCGGAATCCGTACCATTTGCCCCACCTGTGGGGAGCTTTGTCAAGCAGCGCGGACAGCGAAAGATCCGCCCCAGCGGATCCTCGCCAAGATGCGAGGTGCGGCCGCAAGAAGCGTTCGGGCATTGCACCACCCTCGCCATCTGGAGTCTCCCTCTTGCATCCTGCGTTCAAGTCGTCGCCGAACCTGGGTTGCCTCAACAATCGTCGTGGAGCGTCTCGAACTCACACGTTGCCTTGTCCGCGCATCGTTTCCTTGGTCGAGGAGCCGATTCCCTCACCCGTTGCATCGTGAGGTCGAGGATCTTGCCGTAGAACATGGATGACGGTGCACTCGGCAGACTCTGTTCGTTCGCGTAGGAAGGCTCGCGCAATTATCTCTTGTCAAAACTTGGGACTCTATATTAAGCCTCGCCTCTTCGCAAGCACAGAACCCGGCAAATTTAGGCCCAAGACGGCCAGGTTCTCAATATTCTCGACATTGGTCGTGCAAACTACCGATGACGATCATCTTGACTGACCGGTGGCAAACCTCGCCGGCACCGTGCATGTGTTCTTGGAGATAGTGATGGATGCCATCGGGGCTGCGGCAGTTCTCGGCGAGATCATGGCGCTCATGACCGCCGACCCCCGGTCAGTGCTGGTCGATGTTGTGCCCCTCTCGCCAAGGTTGAGCGTGACACGGTAAAGTTACTCAGGAACGAGTAATTTCTGAGAGCAAGAGCGTTCTGGGCTGATTGGCAAGGGGATTGATGAGGATGACCATACTGGAAGAGATCGTCGCCTCGAAGTGCCAGGAGGTTGCCGCAGCACGCCGACGGATGCCGATCGAGGAACTGGAGGCCCAGGCTGCGGATGCGCCCCCGGTTCGGGATTTTCGCGCAGCCCTGGCTGGGCCAGGCCCGATCCAGCTCATTGCCGAGGTCAAGAAGGCAAGCCCCTCAGCCAAGGTGATCCGCGCCGACTTCGACCCCGTCGCCATCGCCCGCACCTACCAGGCTCACGGTGCGGCATGCATCAGTGTGCTGACGGACGCCCCCTATTTCCAGGGGCATCTTTCATACCTGGCGCGAGTCCGGGCGTCGGTCGCGATACCCCTGCTTCGCAAGGATTTCCTGATCGACGAGTACCAGGTGGTCGAGGCCCGGCTGGCTGGTGCGGATGCCATTCTCCTGATCGCCGAGATCCTCGACGATGCGGCGCTCTCGACGCTCTTGCAGCGAGCGCGAGAGCTGAGAATGGCGGCTCTCGTCGAACTGCATGACGCGTGGAACCTGCCGCGCGTTCTGGCCGCGGGGGCCGACCTCGTCGGGATCAACAATCGCGACCTCCGCCACTTCACAACCCATCTCGACCACACCCTCAGCCTGCGCGATCAGATCCCGCCCGGAATTGTGCTGGTCAGCGAGAGCGGCATCAGGACTCGCCATGACGTGGAACGCCTCGAGGCCGCCGGGGTCTCAGCCATCCTCGTGGGTGAATCGCTGATGCGCGCCCACGATATCGGGCTGGCTGTCGACCAGCTCCTTGGCTTGGTCTCCGAAGCCGATCGCGCACTTGCTTGAGACCCTCTGCTTGGTCCTAGCCACCGACGCTGGTGGATTACTCGCGGTGCACGCGGATAAAGAGGTGGACTGACGAACCGATCGTCGCCTGGCTTTGCCGACCAGCATCAGGTTTCGCACGTACACTAGAAGCCCCATGGTTTGACCAATGATGATGACCGGGTCCCGACGCCAGGTTGCATACGAGAGCAGTGCGGTCCCTCCCATCAGGCTTAACCACCAGAAGGCCACCGGCACTACCGAGTCGCGCTTTCGCTCCGAGACCAGCCACTGCACCACGAACCGCGCAGTGAAGATCGCCTGCCCCAAGAAACCAACGGCGAGCCAGAAGGTCCACGTTTTCATGGATCAGGAGACCTCCTGACATTCCCTGCGGTCGGCGGGCTGCTCCCGCATGGGAGGTTGAGGGGACGAAGAAGCCCTCGAGCCCAGCTCGGCCAGCAGTTCGTAAACCACTGGTCGGTTCATCAGCCAGGCAACCCCGACCAGGTCGACAAGCACCCGTAGCGACCTGTTCCAGAGGTTATAGTGAGATCGGCCGTGGATCCGAGGACGATGGTTCACCGGCACCTGGATGACTCGACATCCCTCGCGCAACAAGAGCGGCCCGAAAAACCGATGCATCCCCTGGAAGTGCGGTAATCGCAACGCCACGGTGCGGGGGAAAATCCGTACCGAGCACCCGGTATCGCGAATCGACTGGCCCAGCACCGCATTCCGGACCCGGTTGGCTACACGGCTGATCATCCGCTTCGACCAGCGGTCCGCGCGATGGACTCTCCAGCCCAGCGCGGCGTCATACCCGGCCAGTGCCTCCCAGAGCTTGACCAGGTCGGCCGGATTGTTTTGCAGATCGGCATCCAGGGTTGCAATCCAGCTGCCCCGGGCCGTCCGGATACCGGCCGTCAGAGCCCCTGATTGTCCGACAGTGGCTTTCAGTCGGAGTGGCCGAAGCTCGGCATACACGTCTGCCAGGCCTTCAAGAACCAGAGAGGTCTCGTCCGTGGACCCATCATCCACAACGATGATCTCGAAGCCGGCCAGTCGATCAGGGGCGGCAGACTGGGACTGACGGCTCAGGGGCCAAAGTGCCTGAGTGATTTGTTCCACGAGCTGCGGCAAGCTCGCGGCCTCATCCCTGGCCGGGATCACGACGGAAAGGAATGGCCCCGAGTGCGCCGTGGCGGCTCGGTCCACCTCGACCCAGGGAGCCAGCACTTCAGCACGGCCGGCTAGCACGCCACCTGGATCACGAGATGCCACGTGCCCCACCGATCGCAACTGGGACTGATGTGGCGGATCGAAGCGGATCGATGACATGGCGGCACTCCTTGCCATTCCGAAGAACCGTCCGGTCTACGGCATCAGGGTAAAGGCCAGGGGTTGTGGACATGAGTCCCTTCATGCCCGACGCCCACCAGAGGAGTTTTGAAGATCCCGGATAGGTTGGGCAGTCGTCCCTGGATTCCTCGAACCAAGCGGGAAATGGACTGCCCATTCTCCATAGATCCCGCCCAGCGTCCATTCCAAAAAGCGAAGCGGCCTCTGCGGTCTGTTGCTGAGCCAAACCGTTCTGGACAGCTTGCAATCCGTCTGATACCGTGCTGCCCATTTGAGGCGAATTTGTTGCCAGGGTGAGCAGACATTGATCGATGCAACCCACAACGCGCGGCAGGTTGGCCTTGGGCGCCGTTAAGCCGTGATTTCCATGGACAGGAATCTCGGTCTCGGGCGATGCAAGTGATTCAGGACAAGGACGTTGCCTCATGCCCCTCGCCATCCCGCCACTGGCGGCCAGTACCGGCCATACCGTTGGCAAATCCACCGTCGTGCGTTGGCTCGACCCCCAGGTCTTGACGGCAAGCCCC
Source organism: uncultured Planctomycetaceae bacterium (assembly GCA_963816015.1). Lineage (GTDB taxonomy): Bacteria > Planctomycetota > Planctomycetia > Isosphaerales > Isosphaeraceae > Aquisphaera. The sequence continues at coordinate 68,933 of CAWFJM010000025.1, forward strand.
TTGAGCTTATCTGTTTACGGCGACCCATCCCAGCAGCTCGAAGACCTCATAGGGAGCATCCGGGAGCACGGGATTCTGGTTCCCTTGGTGGTGGCTGCTGGTCCGGAACAGGGCACGTGGGAAATCCTCTCGGGACATCGCCGTTGGGCTTGCGCGCTGGCGCTTGGGTTGGATGAGATCCTCTGCGAGATCCGGCTCATCCACTCGGAAGCCTCTCGTCGGCGCTTGGTTCTGGAATTTAACCGCCAGCGGCGTAAATCGTTCAGTCAACTCATGCGGGAGGCGGACGTGCTCGAGGACCTCCTCAGCGAGGAGGCACGGCACCGCCGGCTGGCCAACCTGCGCCCACATTCCAGCAAACTACCAAAGCCGACGGACGCGACGAGGACCATCGAGCGTCGGAATCTCGACGATCGCAAGGAGGCTTCAGAAGAGGCCGGCAACTACAAGCCTGAAGGGAAGTACCGGGGACGGACCGATGTGGTGATTGCGGAGCGGCTGGGGCTGGGGGGCAAGGACTTGTACCGGCAAGCTCGAGCGATCTGGCGGATGGCCAGCCAGGGAGATAGCCGGGCACAGAACAGCGTGGCCCAGCTGGATGCAGGCACCAAGACTATCCATGCTGCTTACAAGGATCTCCGCAGGCGTGATCGATTCACAACGGATTTCCGGCCAACGCCCTATGACGTTTGGGCATTTCGCCATGACCGGGCTTTTGGCATTCCTCATCCAGGATCAATACCGGCAGCCATTATTGCTCATGCCTTGCATTACTTCACACCTCCTGGAGGCTTGGTCGTTGACCCCATGGCCGGAGGTGGGACGACGCTGGACGTTTGCCAGTCAATGGGGCGCCGCTGCCTCGCCTACGACCTTGATCCGGCACGACCGGAGATCATGCGCCATGACATCCAGCAAGGGTTTCCCTCCGAGACCATGGGATGCGACCTCATCTTCTGCGACCCCCCGTATCACACCATGCTGGCTCGCATGTACGCGGCTGATAGTATTGCCTCAGCATCATTGCAAGGGTGGATTACCTTTCTGCATGAATTGACCCGGCATTCGCTCGCCACCCTGCGACCAGGTGGTTACCTGGCGCTTCTGCTGGCATCTCAGACCGAGAAAGACCTACCGCCCGGATATGGTTATCTCGACCACACGTTCATTGGCTATGTCGCGGCCCTTCAGGCTGGTTTCTTGCCCGAGCGGCGGATCAGTTGTCCCATGGATGCAGCCTATCTCCCCCAGCACGTACGGCGGGCCCGGACCGAGGGACGTATGCTCGGGCAGGTCAGGGACTTGCTCGTTGTCCGCAAGCCCGCGCACTCAAGGGAGTCTACGGCAGGGTTTATCCCGTTTTCACAAGGCAACGCCTGCAATGATCAACGGCTGTCACGGAATTAGCGGGAGAAGACCACCCGACTTTGCGATCCGTATGCCAAACAAAAGGGGGAAATAAACCCTGAAGCGGGAATCCAAACCGCCAAAATGGCAGCTGTCAATCTGGCAACACTCGCCTTGCCTCGGGGGGATTCAGGTCTGATCCCGGCGTCCAGTCACTTGCAGGCCGTGATACATCTCTCAATTGACCAGCGATCGGGACCGCGCCTGGTTGTCCGGGGGTAGTTGCCGCGGGCTTGTCAGTCAATCGGTTCACCGCAGGCCAGTTCGTATACCTTGCCACGCACGAAGGGATTGGAAAGCGTGGGGTTACGGCGGACCAGCGGTTCAGGAAGCAGGGCGAGGGCCTGCTGGACCAGGTGCTCAACCTCGGTGGGGCCAAGCTGGTCGAGGACATAGGCGATGGCGGCGTCCTCCGCGGCTTTTTGATCGGCCAGGCGAACGTGTTGCTGCCGTGATTCAACCTGGCGCAAGCGGGCCTCCAACTCGCGCCGGCGTCCCTCCAAGCGGTTGGCGACTTGAGGCAGCAAATCGTAGCCATCCTCGATACCCGCACGAATGTAGCCCGGACCGTTCTGAAGCTTGCCTTGGCTTTGAAGATAGAAGGCGTTGAGCAGGACCTTCGCCACAGCCTCTGGATCCTTCTGCGCAACCAGCCGCCCTGCAAGATTCCGGGGAATTCCCTGATTCGTCAGAAGTTCCTGCAAATCAACAGCAACAAGCAGACGACCTTCTGCCGTCAGTCGGAAGGGTGTTCCCGGAATCGGGATTGTGGCTGTCTCTTCATTTCTTGGAGGTGGATCTTGTTCGGGCCCAGCCTCCTGGCCGGACCGGTCGAGAAATTGGACCGCATCAACTAAGATTTTTTGACCACCTGACGGGTTGACATCTAAAGATTTTGACCACTTTCGGCGGCCCCTGAAAAGATTCCTGGACCACCCCCGGGTGGCTTTCTCGACGTCTCGCCCGACTTCTCTTCGCGCATTCGAGATGGCCGCTCGGTCGGGACCGGGTGGCGGAGAATCCGGTAGGCCGTCGATCGCCCCTTCGATCGGCTGGCAGCGAGCAGGCCGGCCCGGGTCAGCTCCTCGATCGCCGTCATCACCGTCTGCCGGCTCAGGCCAGCCTGCCGCGCAATCGTCCGGATGCTGGGGTACGCCCAGTCGGTCCCGAAGTCGGAGTAGAGGCCGATGACCAGGTAAACCTTGATCGCCGAGCCCCCGAGCGTCTTGAACGCGTCGGAACGGAGCAGATCATGCTCAACCCGGAAGAAATACGATCCCATCGCCGGCCGCTACCTTGCTTCGAGGTCAGTGCAGCAATGCGCGACTTGGCAATTGTGCACCTGCAATCGATCAATCTGCCGAGGTTCCTTGGCTTTCCTGGCCCTCAGCCGGTGATTCCGGTGGGGGGCCAGGAAGGTAATAGGTCTTGACCTTGCCGCGCTCATGCGTGGTCGAGACGACAAGCCCCAGTTCCTCCAGTCGCGTCAGGCTCTCGATGACCGTGGGGCAGGAGAGGCGGGTACGCTTCATCAACTGGTTCAGGCTGATGGTCACGCTCCGGTCGGGCAAACCGCCGCATGCCTCGATGATCACCAGATAGACCTTGATCGCCTCGCCTCGGATCCGGGAAAGGTAACCCCGATCAAAGAGCACGGTCTGGACCCAATCGGCCTGGATCGTCACCGGCGTCGCAACCGCCATGGCGTCTGACTCCCTCGATGGATTTCGCCGACCCGTCCCCGGGCCATCCTCAAGGTGGGTGCTCCCTTGGCGCAGTGGCCAACTTCAAGCATACCACGAATTTTCTGTGCGAGGGTGTTGACCCGCGCCGTTTTTGGGTTAATATAGCTTCTTGCGTCACCCAGTTCGAGACACAATCAGACGGCCGGGGCGAGATGCCAGCGGGCAGCTTGCACCGGCCGATGGTATCGGTGGAAACCGGTGAACACGGGGTGAAGCGGCGACGTAGATTCGATTGCGTCGTCGTGCGGATGCTCTTTGACAATTCGGTTGATTGCACTCGTCAGCCAGAAAACGAGAAAGCAAGCAAGAACGAGATGGATGAGAAGTTCATCCGTCGCGTTGTGAGGAACCCTTGAGGGAAGCCGGCGTGCGCGTCGTCCCACCGGGACGATCGTGGTCTCCGAGGTCCGGAGGCCGCGGTTGCGGCGGGATGGGCAGCACAGGACCGGCAGCAAGCAGGGGGCCTGGGGACCTTCGGGTTTCGACGGTCTTCGGCTTGGTGCGACCAGTTAGATTATCCTCAACCTTTCGAGGTGAGGGCTGCATCGGGGAGAGGGCCGCGAGGCCGGATTTCGGGTGTGGCATCATTGTGAAGGGTTTGATCCTGGCTCAGAATGAACGTTGGCGGCGTGGATTAGGCATGCAAGTCGAACGGGCCTGGTTTTCGGATCAGGTCAGTGGCGCAAGGGTGAGTAAGGCGACGGTAACCAACCCCACGGTTGGGTATAGCCGCGGGAAACTGCGGGTAATCCCCAGCGACGTAAGATGCCGGCATCGGTGTTTTATCAAAGCTTTGGCGCCGTGGGACGGGCCGTTGTGGTATTAGGTCGTTGGCGGGGTAACGGCCCACCAAGCCTGATGATGCCTACCGGGCGTGCGAGCGTGGCCCGGCACACTGGGACTGAGACACTGCCCAGACTCCTACGGGAGGCTGCAGTCGAGAATCTTCGGCAATGGGCGCAAGCCTGACCGAGCGACGCCGCGTGGAGGATGAAGGCCTTCGGGTTGTAAACTCCTGTCGAGGGGGAGGAAGGGGAAACCTTGACCGATCCCTGGAGGAAGCACGGGCTAAGTTCGTGCCAGCAGCCGCGGTAAGACGAACCGTGCGAACGTTATTCGGAATCACTGGGCTTAAAGCGCGTGTAGGCGGATGGGAACGTCGGTGACTGAAAGCCCCCGGCTCAACCGGGGAAGTGGTGCCGAAACGACCTGTCTGGAGGGACGTAGGGGGACCTGGAACTTCCGGTGGAGCGGTGAAATGCGTTGAGATCGGAAGGAACGCCCGTGGCGAAAGCGAGGTCCTGGACGTCTTCTGACGCTGAGACGCGAAAGCTAGGGGAGCAAACGGGATTAGATACCCCGGTAGTCCTAGCCGTAAACGATGGGCACTGGGTAGGGGGCTCGCCGATGGGCTCTCTGCCGTAGCGAAAGCGTGAAGTGCCCCGCCTGGGGAGTATGGTCGCAAGGCTGAAACTCAAAGGAATTGACGGGGGCTCACACAAGCGGTGGAGCATGTGGCTTAATTCGAGGCTACGCGAAGAACCTTATCCTGGGCTTGACATGCAGGGATTAGGGTGCGGAAACGCATCTGACGCCGCAAGGTGGAACCTGCACAGGTGCTGCATGGCTGTCGTCAGCTCGTGCCGTGAGGTGTTGGGTTAAGTCCCGTAACGAGCGAAACCCCTGTGATCAGTTGCCAGCGCGTCAAGGCGGGGACTCTGATCAGACCGCCGGCGTCAAGCCGGAGGAAGGCGGGGACGACGTCAAGTCATCATGGCCCTTATGCCCAGGGCTGCACACGTGCTACAATGGGGCGGACAAAGCGTTGCCAGGCCGCGAGGCCGCGCTAATCGCAAAAATCGCCCCTCAGTTCGGATTGCGGGCTGCAACTCGCCCGCATGAAGCCGGAATCGCTAGTAATCGCGGATCAGCACTGCCGCGGTGAATGTGTTCCTGAGCCTTGTACACACCGCCCGTCAAGCCACCAAAGCGGGGGGCATCCGAAGTCGTCGGAGCCGCAAGGCAGGCGCCGAAGATGAAACCCGTGATGGGGACTAAGTCGTAACAAGGTAACCGTAGGGGAACCTGCGGTTGGATCACCTCCTTTCTAAGGACACTTAGAAAACCCGGCCTGAGAGCACGCCGACCGGACGCTGCCGCCAGGCTGTCGCTCCGGGGCTCGATAAGGCCGCATCGGCACCGTCCCGCAGTCCGGGAGGGCGGCATTCACGCCGGCTTCCCTTGAGGGTTGAGACTCACAAGCAGCTTTGACGATTGGCAATGGCGCTCCAATTCGAGTGGGATGAGGAGAAGGCCGAATCGAACCTCAAGAAGCACAAGGTCAGCTTTGAAGAGGCCTCCACGGTTTTTGCCGATCCCCTGGCGAAGTTGTTCTACGATGAGGACCACTCGATCGAAGAGAATCGCGAGATTCTCGTTGGATTTTCTCTGCTTGGTCGCCTCTTGCTCGTGAGCTTCACGGAGCGAGGGTACGATCTTGTGCGGATCATCAGTGCCAGGGCGGCGACCCGGAAAGAGCGGAAGCGTCATGAAGAAAACCAAGACGTCTGATGCTCGATCCTCGGGGTCCGATGAGCTCCGGCCCGAGTATGATCTCGACTACCGGAAAGCCCGGCCCAATCGATTCGCCGAGCGGATCGATCGAGGCCGGTTGGTCGTGGTCCTCGACCCCGATGTCTCTAAGGTCTTCACGACGCCGGAGTCAGTCAATGTGGCGCTTCGGGCTCTGATCGAGGTCGTGCCTGGGGCTGCCAAGAAGTTACGCGTGTCTCGCTAGTGGCTGTTGGATCGTGCAATCAACCGATCGTCGCGTGGCGTCTGGCCGCGGGGCGGAGCCGTCCGGGACGAGGACGGCGTCGCCCCCTGGCCAGCGAGCCGGGAAGGGGCGGAGCGATCCGCCCTCTGCTCTCTGACAATTCGGTGGTTGGTCACACACGAATCAACCAGGTCGTGGGGAACGATCTTCGTGGGACAAGATTCCCATCTTGTCACTCGAAGGATCGGTTCATTCCTCGATCTGGAATTCACACACACCCGCGTGATCAAGCGTCGGCGTCAAGCCGGCGGGAGATTGCGCGAGGGTGAGTGGCACTCTCCATAGAACAGTTTCACAGCTTCTCCCGATGTGAATCGGTGGAAGCCGAAGAAGACAAACGAACCCTTACGGATCGTAAGAACGAACGGTCGGGGGCCGGGCATCGCGTCGTGAGACGCCGTGCCGGCAGAGCCCGGCCGCAGTGAGCCCGCCGTGACGGCACCGAGCTCTTTCCAGGGCGCGGAGGTCCGATCGGCGTGGTCAAGCTCCTAAGGGCACGGGGGGGATGCCTAGGCGTCATCAGGATTCGGGCGTGGAAGGCTGCGAAAAGTCCGGGGGAGCTGCCCAACGAGCGTCGATCCCGGAATGCCCGAGCAGACCCAGGGAACTGAAACATCTCAGTACCTGGAGGAAAAGAAATCAACCGAGACTCCCTCAGTAGCGGCGAGCGAACGGGGACCAGCCCAAACCAGGCGGGACACCGTCTGGGGTCGTGGGGCCGGTGACGTGGAATGAGTCGACAGTGAGCCGAAGTCCTTTGGAAAATGGCACCAGAGCGGGTGATAGTCCCGTAGGCGTAGTGGCGGCTCTCCTAACCGGTACCCAAGTAGGGTCGGGCACGTGAAACCCGGCCTGAATTGGCGGGGACCATCCTGCAAGGCTAAGGACTCGATGACGACCGATAGCGAACCCAGTAGGGCGACCGAACGGTGGGAAGAACCCCGATCAGGGGAGGAGACTGAACCTGAAACCCCGTGCCTACAAGCGGTGGGAGGGCGTTGGCGCAAGCCAGCCTGACCGCGTGCCTTTTGCATAATGATCCGGCGAGTTACCGTGTCCGGCCAGGTTAACCCCTTCAGGGGGGGAGCCGTAGCGAAAGCGAGTCTTAAATGGGCGAATCAGTCGGGCGTGGTAGACGCGAAACCAGGTGAACTACCCATGGGCAGGTTGAAGCGGCCTTAACCGGCCGTGGAGGACCGAACCCACCAGTGTTGAAAAACTGGGGGAGGACCCGTGGGGAGGAGTGAAAGTCTTATCAAACCTGGAGATAGCTCGTTCTCTCCGAAATGGCTTTAGGGCCAGCCTCGGGACGTAGCAAGCGGGGGTAGAGCGACGGAATCCGCCCGGGGGCCTTCCCGGCTACCCGTCGGAACCCAACTCCGAATACCGCTTGCCGGACCCCGGGAGTCAGAGTGTGGGGGATAAGCTTCATGCTCGAGAGGGAAACAACCCAGACCGCCGACCAAGGCCCCCAAAGCGACGCTCAGTGGTAAAGGAAGTGGGATCGCCGTGACAGCCGGGATGTTGGCTTAGAAGCAGCCATCATTTCAAAAGTGCGTAACAGCTTACCGGTCGAGCCATCCTGCGCCGAAAATGACGGGGACTAAGCGTCGTGCCGCAGTCGCGGACTCGCAAGAGTGGTAGGAGAGCGTCGACGACCGCAGTGAAGCGGCACGGGTAACGAGCCGTGGAGCGTCGTCGAGTGCGCATGCCGGAACGAGTAACGACAAGACGGGTGGGAAGCCCGTCCGCCGAAAGCACAAGGTTTCCTGGGGAAGGTCAATCCGCCCAGGGTCAGTCGGGACCTAAGGCGAGGCCCAAGGGCGTAGCCGATGGACAGGCGGTTAATATTCCGCCACCCGCGCAAGAAGGGTGAACCGACGGGGGACGCCGCAAGAACTTGGATCGGGGTGATAGACGCCCCCGTGCCGCAAGGCCGACAGCATTCGATCTGGAAGTCCAAGGGAATTGCGGCCACGAAAAGCCCGTTGGGGACGACTTGCCGGCCCGTACCGCAATCCGACACAGGTGTGCTAGGCGAGCATCCGAAGGCGTTCGGGAGAACCCTCGTGAAGGAACTCGGCAAAATGACCCCGTACCCTCGGTACAAGGGGTGCTCCCTCGCAAGGGGGAGCCGCAGAGAATCGGCTCTAGCGACTGTTTATCAAAAACACAGGACTCTGCCAACTCGCAAGAGGACGTATAGAGTCTGACGCCTGCTCGGTGTCGGTAGGTTAAGGAAGGCGATCAGCGCAAGCGAAGTTGCCGACCGAAGCCCCGATAAACGGCGGCCGTAACTATGACGGTCCTAAGGTAGCGAAGTTCCTTGTCGGGTAAGTTCCGACCTGCATGAATGGCGTAACGACTGGAGCACTGTCTCCACGAGGGACCCGGTGAAACTGTAGCCGTGGTGAAGATGCCACGTACCCGCGGTTAGACGGAAAGACCCCGTGAACCTTTACTGCAGGTTGGCACTGGTCCAATGCTCGTTCTGTGTAGGATAGGTGGGAGGCTTTGATCCGGCGGCGCCAGCCGTCGGGGAGCCAGCGGTGAAATACCACCCTGAATGATCGTTGGTCCTCACCGGTCCGTAGCCCGGACCGGGACCGTGCTCATCGGGCAGTTTGACTGGGGCGGTCTCCTCCCAAAGAGTAACGGAGGAGCGCCATGGTACCCTCGGCCCGGTCGGCAATCGGGCAACAGGAGCGCAAACGTAGAAGGGTGCCTGACTGCGAGACGGATGTGTCGAGCAGAGACGAAAGTCGGCGTTAGTGATCCGGCGGTGCTGGATGGAAAGGCCGTCGCTCAACAGATAAAAGGTACTCCGGGGATAACAGGCTGATCTCCCCCGAGCGTCCCTAGCGGCGGGGAGGTTTGGCACCTCGATGTCGGCTCATCGCATCCTGGGGCTGGAGAAGGTCCCAAGGGTTTGGCTGTTCGCCAATGAAAGCGGTACGCGAGCTGGGTTCAGACCGTCGTGAGACAGGTCGGTCCCTATCTGCCGTGGGCGTAGGAAACTTGAGGAGAGTCTCCCCTAGTACGAGAGGATTGGGGAGGACCGACCTCTGGTGTGCCGGCTGTCCCGCTCGGGGCATCGCCGGGTAGCCAGGTCGGGACAGGATAAGCGCTGAAGGCATCTAAGCGCGAAGCCCCCTCCGAGATGAGGTTTCCAGCAGCAAATGCTGCATAGGCTCCTGGAAGACGACCAGGTCGATAGGCCGGGCGTGCACGGCGGGTGACCGCCTCAGCCGACCGGTCCTAACAGCCAAGCAGCTTGACCACCCCGATCGGCTCTCCGCCCCACAGGGCGCAGAGCGAGCCGATCGCGGTGGCCTCACCGAACCGATCCGAATGACATCTGGAATATGACATATGGCATATGACATATTCCAGATGACCAAGGGTTCGCTTGCTGTTCTAGAAAGACGTGCCACTTCTCTCTGGTGTGGCGTGAACGACGCGATTCGTCTGTGACCGACCACCGGAAAACCGCGGCCGGCGTGGCTTGACCGCCCGCCGGCCGGTTTTCCGGCGACCATACCGGCGGGGTCACACCCGTTCCCATTCCGAACACGGCCGTTAAGCCCGCCGGGCCCATGATAGTGCAATCGCGCGAAAGTCGGTGATCGCCGGAATCTTCCACCCAGCCGCCCTGGACCTCTCACCCGAGATCCAGGGCGGCTTCTTTGCGCCGGGGCTCTGCGAATTTGCCTTGAAAACAGGCGAACCTGGCTACTATTCCCAGTGACCATGTGAGGTTGACGGCTCGTTCCCGTTTCCCGGTTGGTCAGGGTGCGAACTGACGATGATCCAGCACTTGCTTGAGGTCCTGAATCAGAACCCATTCTTCTCGGGCGGCCTGTCGCTGATGCTTGTCGGCGCGGCGGTGGCCCTGCTGCGCAAAGTCCCCGGCCAGCTCTGGACCTTCTTCCAGCGGCGGCTCTCCATCACGGTTGAGATTCCCGACCGCGATCCCGCATTTCGCTGGCTTCAGGTCTGGCTCGCAGCTCAGCCTTACGCGGGGCGAGCCCGCGATCTCAGCCTGGCCACAACCTGGATTCCGGCCGGGTCCGACTCCGACACGGCGGTGGTTTTCGATGCCGACGACAGTGCGGCAACGGGGCCATCATCCCAGGTGAAGTTCCTGCTCTCACCGGCTCCGGGCACACACTTGATGCTCTACCGCAACCGGGTCGTCATCTTGCGCCGAAGCCGCCGCGATCTGCAGAACGGCAACGCCCGGACGTTTCAGGAGAACCTATCGTTGCAGGTCCTGGGCGGAAGCCGAGCGATGGTGGAGCAATTACTTGCCGAGGCGCGGAAACTGGCATGCCCTCGAACTCCCGGGGTAAGCATTCTGACGGCCCGCTACGAGAGCTGGGAGACAACCTCGTGGCAGCCGCGACGGCCCCTGGAGTCACTGGTTCTTGCCGATGGCACACTCGAGGAGTTGCTCGAGGACCTGCGGGCGTTTTACTGCTCCCGCTCCTGGTATGTTCAGCGTGGCATCCCCCACCGTCGGGGTTACCTGCTCCACGGGCCGCCTGGAAACGGCAAGACGACGCTCGTTCTGGCTGCGGCGGGTGAATTGAACCTGTCGGTGGCCGTGCTGAGCTTGAGCAACCGGCTGCTCTCGGACGACGCGCTGCGGAGCCTGGTCGATGCACTGCCGCCGGCCACCTTGCTGCTGATCGAAGACGTTGACTGCGTGTTCAAGACCGAGCGCACCACGACCGACCAGACCGGGGTGACCTTGAGCGGCCTGCTCAATGCTCTGGATGGCGTCAGCTCGCGCGAGGGACGCGTGCTGTTCCTGACGACCAATCACCCCGACCGGCTCGATTCCGCGCTGATCCGGCCTGGCCGGGTGGATCGCAAGATCGAGCTGGGGCATGCGTCACCAGATCAGGCACGGCGGCTCTTCCTCTGGTTCTACCAGGGCTGTGGCCTGAGCCCGTCTGACCTTGAGGGACTGGCAGATCGGTTTGCCGCCAGGTGCCGCGCGGCAAGATCTGCATGGCGGCGATCCAGGAACACCTTCTCCGCCATCGCCATGCGCCGGAAGCGGCGGCCCATGAGGTCGACTTCGACGACCCGGTTTCCGATCCCAGCCATCCTGGTGAACGCAAGGTGTGACGACAGTCCAGCGTATATGAGCCCCCGCTCTCCTGACATGGAACCACCTCAGGTCTGCCGCCACCCCGCGTCAGGCGACGATCTTCTTCGACGGATCGAGCGAAGTCACGGCCTGGCCTGCAGATCTTGTTCTGCGTTGCTCTGGTCGCCTGTGGCATTTCGACAGCAGATGGATAAGCTTTCTTTTGCACCCTGTCGAGACATGCGTGCACCGGCAGTTGAACTGGCCGAGGAATTGGTAGAGATCGCACCAACCGGTCTGAGTAAGGTTTTATTTGCTCCGAGCGGGTCCGATGCTATCGAGATAGCACTTGCCTATGCCCGAGCCACAACCGGGCGGTTCAAGACAATCTCATTCTAGGACTCCAACCATGGCGCGCAGCTTCGGAGCATGAAGCATCGGTGGCGAGACCATTACCCAAAGGTCCAGCTTCCAGTTCCCCGAGTTTTACCGTCGTCTCAGTGACCGTGGTATGATTATCTATCCGGGCAAATTGACCAGGGTCGACACCTTCCGGATCGGTACGATTGGCCGCCTCTTCGAGATCGATATCGCCCAGCTCTCACATGCAATCGAGGATGTGCTCCGGGAGATGAACTGCAACCTGCCCTGGACTTGATTCCCAGAGCGCATGGCTCGAAAGCACGGAGACGGGCCTGTCACCACGATGTGAACTCTGGTCGAGGTACGTTGACGAAGATGGATACCTATGCCCTGTACATCAACCTGGCCGGTCTGGCGGTGATCGCGGTCGGGTGTCTAGGGCTGATCATCCGGGCGTTTCGGCACTGGCGCAAGGGCCTGCTTCCCCTGGGATTAATCGGGCTCGGTCTGGTGATCACGGGGTTCCCGCCAGCCTACAGACTCCTGGTGCCGATTGACCTTGGGCCCAGGGAGAAGATTGTTGACGGTGAACGGCACATCACGCTGACGGGGTGGGATCGAAGGATTATGCGTTACTGGGGTCGAAGCGCGACGTCGTTGTGCTCCAGATGGCAAATCCCGACGTGACCGATCAGACTCTGGAACACCTCAAGGGGATGAGTGCCCTCAAGGAGCTTGATCTCGACAACACCCAGGTGACCGATGCGGGTCTGAAAGTCCTGAAAGATCTTCCCGCATTGAGCGCGTTGCGGCTGAAGAACACAAAGATCACCGACCAGGGTTTTCAAGACGCGCTGGCAGGGAAAGACTCGCTGATGCAGCTTGACCTCACTGGAACACAGGTCAGCCGCGAGACGGTCCAGACCTGGCGGAAGGCCAAAGACGGTCGACGGGCGATGCAATGATCGATTCACGATTCCAGGCTTGATCGACAAGGACCTCAGCAATGTTCACGGCACTGGATGAGACAAAACCAGGTGATCCTCAGAACGCCCTTTACCTGGCGCAAGCATGCAGCCTGGCGTACGATGACGAGGACAAGGCCGTCCCAAGCTTCCGCGATCAACTGGGGCTGAAAGCACGGCTGATCAGTGTTGACAATACCCAGGTGTATCTCGCGGAGAATGACAAGGCGCTGGTCGTGGCCTTTCGCGGCTCTCAGGCACCCACAACGCTGGACGGGCTCAAGGACTGGCTGCTCACCAACGCCAACAACTACCTGATCTTGCCCGAGGGACGGATCGGTACAGACTTCGCGGCGGCAGGGGTAGGGGCCCGGTTTCATCGAGGTTTCATGGAAGCCCTCCATGTGATCTGGGAGCCCATGTTTGCCGGGGTCACCAAAGCGCTGGAGTCAAGCGATCGGCCGCTCTGGGTCACCGGTCACAGCCTGGGGGGTGCTCTGGCACTCCTGGCGGCCTGGCGGCTCCAGCGCAACTTCATCTCGGTGCATGAGATCGTCACCTTCGGCGGGCCCATGGTCGGCAACGAGGCCGCTGCTCGGGCGTTCGAACAGGAATTCGCCGGGAAGATTTTTCGCTATGTGAACCTCGAGGATCCTGTGCCCCTCTTACCGTCGGTCAGCCTGGTCGCCAACACCTACGCCCATTGCCAGAGCGAGGTCTCCATGGCGGCGATTCAAGCCGTTGCTTCGGCGCTCGACGCGCTCAAGCAGTCGGCCGGCTCCGCCGTGGAGCAGTTGCTCGAGGCCACCCAGATCGAGCATCTCTGGAAGGTCGTCCAGGGCCACATCTCCGCCCACTTCATCGATCATTACCAGGAACGGGTGAAGGAGAAATGCGGGTCCGGGCCATCATCCCCGGTCGCTCCGGAGACTACCATCGCGAGCCCAGCGGACGCCAGGCCCGAAACCCTGTCCGCAGCAGCGAACGAAGCTCACCAATCCTCATCCTGATCCAAGCAGTCCGTCCGGACCTGAATCGATCTCATGCGAATCGAGCCGGTTGCGCTGTTGCGAGAGACCTTCCATGAAGAACCCGGACATCGAGAAGCTCGGCCAGTTTTACCTTGGCAGGCACTACGATCTGGAGCAGCGCAAAGTCGGTTCAGAGCCCGTGCTTTACGATTCGAAGCAACTCACGACGCACGCGGTATGCGTGGGGATGACCGGAAGCGGCAAGACGGGGCTTTGCCTGTCGCTGCTGGAAGAGGCGGCGATCGACGGCATTCCCGTGATCGCGATCGACCCCAAGGGAGATCTCGGCAACCTCCTCCTGAGCTTTCCCGAGCTGCGCGGCGAGGATTTCGCTCCCTGGGTTGATCCCGACGAGGCAACCCGGAAGGGGCTCTCACGCGAGCAGTATGCTGACCAGACGGCCAAGACTCTGGCAGGAAGGACTGGCTGCCTGGGGACAGGACGGTGCACGGATCAAGCGGTTTCGAGATTCCGCCGATCTGGCAATTTATACACCTGGATCAAGTGCCGGGTTGCCGCTGACGGTCCTTCGCTCATTCGCAGCACCGCCGCCGGCGCTGATCGGCCAGGCGGAAGCGTATCGTGAGCGAGTTGCTTCCTCGGTCTCGGGACTGCTGGCGCTCCTGGGTGTCGAGGCCGATCCGATCTCCAGCCGTGAGCACATCCTGCTTGCGAACGTCCTCGATCATGCCTGGCGGGCTGGCCACGATCTCGACATGGCCAGCCTCATCCATGCCGTGCAGTCGCCTCCGTTTGAGAAGGTTGGCGTGATCGACCTGGAGACCTTCTTTCCCGCCAAGGAACGGTTTGCCCTGGCGATGAAGCTGAACAACCTGATCGCCTCTCCCGGGTTTGCCGGCTGGATGGAAGGGGAATCGCTCGACGTGGGCAGCCTGCTCTATACGCGCGACGGCAAGCCAAGGCTCTCCATCCTCTCGATCGCGCACCTGGCAGACGCCGAGCGAATGTTCTTCGTCACGATCCTTCTGAACGAGGTACTGGCCTGGATCCGGACCCAGCCGGGGACCTCCAGCTTGCGAGCGGTCCTCTACATGGACGAGATCTTCGGCTATTTCCCCCCCACGGCCAAACCGCCGTCGAAGATGCCGATGCTCACCCTGCTCAAGCAGGCGCGGGCCTTCGGCCTGGGGATCGTGCTGGCCACGCAGAACCCGGTTGACCTTGATTACAAGGGGCTCTCCAACACCGGCACCTGGTTCCTGGGCCGGTTGCAGACCAAGCGCGACAAGGAGCGGGTGCTCGAGGGGCTGGAAGGGGCCTCGAACGCGGCCGGGCAGAGTTTCGATCGACCGAAGATGGACCAGATCCTCTCCAGCCTGGGCAACCGCGTCTTCCTGATGAACAACGTGCACGAGGATCAGCCGGTCGTCTTCCAGACTCGCTGGGCACTCTCGTACCTGCGCGGTCCCTTGACCCGCGAGCAGATCCAGACACTGATGGCGCCCCGAAAGCAGGCGCAGGCGGTCCCGAGTCCGGCAGCCCCGCCCGCGGCAACAGCCTCGCTGGCGACGCCGCTCCCCCGACGCAACGAGCACGCCGGCCTGCATCCAACTCGCCTCCCTGGCTTCATCGGCGGCAGCCGTCCCGTGGTGCCGCCCGATGTGCCCGAGTTCTTCATACCTCGCCAGGGCCCGCTCAATGCGGGTGCGGCAATCCTGTACCGACCGCGCTGCTGGGCGTTGCCCGGCTCCATTACGCCGACAAGAAGCCCGGCATCGACTCCTGGGAGACACTGGGGCTGCTCCAGCCGGTCGGGGAGAAGATGCCGACCGATATCTGGCATGGTGCCGAAGGTACACGCCGACCATGTTCCCCAGCTCGACAAATCGCCCGAGCCGGGCGCAAGCTTCGCTCCCTTACCGTCCCCTCTGTCCCGGGCCAAGTCGTATGCCGAGTACAACAAGGCCCTGAAGAACTATCTCTACCGCGAGCGGAAGCTGACCATCTGGTTTTGCCCGGATCTCAAGGCCTACTCGCAACCCGGGGAATCCCAACGCGACTTCCGGCTCCGTCTCTCGCAAGGGTCTCGCGAGCTGCGCGACCAGGCGATCGAGGAGCTGCGCGCCAAGTATGCGCCGAAGCGCACCAAGCTCTACGAGGAGGTCCGCAAGGCACGCGAGCGTCTGGACCGGGAACAGGCCCAGGCAAGCAAGGCCAAGTGGGACGCAGCGGCGGCATTCGGCAACTCGGTCCTGGGTGCGTTTCTCGGCCGCAAGACAATCAGCAAGACGAACGTGAGCAAGGCCACCAGCGCCGCCAAGGCAGCAGGCAAGGCCATGCAGCAGAGCGGCGACACGGGAACTGCCCAGGCGGATCTTGACCGGGCCCTGGAGAAGTTCACGAACCTGGAGATCCAGGTTAAGGACGAGATCGAGAAACTCGAGGCCACGCGACGGCCCGAAGCCCTGGTGCTGGAGGCGATCGAGCTGCCTCCCAAGAAGGCTGACATCACGATCGAGCAGGTCGTTCTGGCCTGGACGCCGTGGACGGCTGGTGCCGGGGGGCAGCCCGAGGCGGCTTATTAAAGTCATGATAGCGCGGTTCCATCACTCCTCCTCAAGCTGCTTGCGAGCCTGGTCGATAGCCTCCTTTTGCTCGGGCGTGACTTCGGGGTAGCGAAGGTCGAGCTTGTCGATGGTGGAGACCATGATCCGCGCCACGAGGCCGCGGCTGACCCACTTGTGGTCGGCGGGGATGATGTACCAGGGGGCCCACTTCGTGCTGGTGGCGCTGAGGGCCTCTTCGTAGGCCTTCATGTAGTCGTCCCAGAGGCCCGCTCGGTGAGATCCGACGCAGAGAACTTCCAGTGTTTCCCGGGGTCGTCCAGCCGCTTCAGAAATCGCTTCCGCTGCTCGTTCTTGGAGACATGGAGGAAGAATTTGAGCACCACCGTGCCATTACGGGTCAGGTGCCGTTCCAAGGCGTTGATGTCGTCGTAGCGGTCGGTCCAGAAGGTCGTCGATCTTGGTCGGCAGGTATTCGCTCGGCGTTGACCAGCTCGGGATGAACCCGGACAACCAGCACTTCCTCGTAGTACGAGCGGTTGAAGATGCCGATCCGGCCGCGTTCGGGCAGGGCCCGGATGTAGCGCCAGAGAAAGTTGTGATCGAGTTCCTCGGCGGAGGGTGCTTGAAGCTGTAGACCTGGCAGCCCTGGGGATTGACGCCCGACATGACGTGCTTGATCGTGCTGTCTTTGCCGGCGGCGTCCATGGCCTGGAAGATGAGCAGGATCGACCAGGAATCAGCGTATAGAGCCGATCCTGGGCCTCGGCCAGGGCGGAAACATCCTGCATGAGCGAGTGCTCGGCGAATTCCTTGCGTTCTTCCTTGGGAAGCTTGGGATCGCCGGCCCAGTCGGGATCGTAGTCCTTGAGGTGGACGTTTCCGCTCTCCGGTACGCGGCAACTGGCAATTAGCTCATCAGCGGAAGCCATGATTTAGACACCCTGAGAAAGAACCAGCCCTGGGCTGCACCACACGACTAAGGAGATGCTACGGGAACTGACCGGGCATTGTAGAGTGTAGAAGGACCCAGAAGCGAAGGCCAGAGGCTCGTCAGGTGCGTGGCTGACTGCCATGGCTGGCCTGGAAGGCGGGGCACCACCATACCTTG
>CAWFJM010000026.1:0-61178 GCA_963816015.1 uncultured Planctomycetaceae bacterium
TTCGATGGTTACATCCGTCGTCGGCTCGCCGAGGGATGTGGCAACGCCCGCCAGATCCTTCGCGAGTTGCACGGAATGGGTACCGGGGCGGAGACCGTGGTCCAGCAGCGTGTTCGGCGGTTCAAGGCTGAGGCCGATCCCGCTGGCTACCTCGCCCCGTGTCAGCGGTCCAGGAGCGCCCGGCCCTTCCGTCCTTCCGGCAACTGGCCGTCACGATCGTGCGTCGCCCCGCCGACCGTGACGAGGAGGACCAGCACGCTCTTGCGACCTTGTGCTCCGGAGATGCCGTCATCCGCGAGGTGGCAGAGACGATCGAGGGGTTTGCCTCGTTGATTCGCCAGAGGCGCCCGCAGGACCTCGAGGATTGGTCAGACCGGGCGTGGAAGTCGTCGGTGTCGGAACTCAAGTCGTTCGCCCAGCGCCTGTGCCAGGACGGGGCGGCGGTCCGGTCGGGGATCGGGTTGGACTGGAGCAACGGCCCGGTCGAGGGGCACATTAACCGGCTGAAGGCGATCAAGCGGGCGATGTTCGGCCGCGCGCGGTTCGACCTGCTTCGTGCCCGCGTTCTCGCAGCCGGGTAGCGGCATCACGAGAAGTGCGGAAGAGCCGAGAAAACGTAGCGCGGGACGGCCGAGAAAACGTAGCGCCCGGGGCCTTCAGATTACCCTTCGCTCGATCCTGCGTCGACAGTCGAAGTCGGTGACTCTGCCGCTGGACTTCGACGCCGCTTGCGAGCCTCTTTCAGCCGGTAACTCTCCCGGCCGGTTTCGAGGATCGTACATCGATGGGTGAGACGGTCGAGGGTTGCTCCCGTCAGCCGCTCGTTGCCCAAAACTTCCGTCCACTCCTCGAACGGAAGGTTCGTTGTCACGATCATGCTGGAACGCTCGTATGCCGTGCTGATCACGTCGAACAGCAGCTCGGCGCCGACCTGGCTGGCTGGCACGTAGCCCAGTTCGTCCAGCACCAGCAGGTCCAGCTTCGCCAGCTGCGCGCGTAGCCGCGTCAGCTGACGATCCTCGCGAGCCTCCAATAGCAGCGTGGCCAGCTCCGTGACCCGGAAGAACCGCACCCACTTGCCCCGGGCACACGCTTCGCTCGCCAGCGCCGTGGCCAGGTGCGTCTTCCCCGAGCCGCTTCCCCCAATCAACAGCACGTTCTCACGGCGGTTGATATAGTCACATCGCATCAGCTCCAGGACCAGCGGCTTGTTCACCGCAGGCACGGCGGTGAAGTCGAACTCGTCCAGGCTCTTGGGCGTCGGGAACCGGGCCGCCTTCAGCCGCCGGGCGGCTGCCCGCCGCTCGCGGTCCAGCAGCTCCAGCTCCGACAGCTGGAGCAGGAACCCCAGGTGGTCGACGTTCTCCCGGGCACACCGCGCCGCTACTTTCTCGCACTCGGCCGTCATGGTCGGCAGCTTCAGTGCCTTGAGGTGGTGCTTCAGGAGCACGGCGATTTGGGTCGCCAGCTTCTTCATGGGGTCACCCCCGCCGCCAGGCTCGCGTAGACCGAGAGGTCGGGCGCCGGCACGGTCACCACCTGGAGGTGCGGTCGGCCGTCTAGGCAGAACAGCCCCGCCGGCTGCTCCCGCCGATGCTCCAGGATCAGCCGCACGGCGTCGGCGTCGGCGACACCCAGTTCCAACGCCCGCTCGACGGCGCGGGTCAACTCGGTGGGGTCGGCCCACTCCAGCAGCCGCAGGACCTTGATGAACTGTCGCGTCCCCGGCCCGCCGAACTCGGCCTCCAGCCGGCGCCGCAGCACGCCGAAGCAGACCGGCAGCTGCCAGCCCTCCAGAGGTGCCGCGAAGTCCAGCGCCCGGGCTTGCGCTCCAGCACCGCCAGGTAGTGCACCGGGTCGTAGAACACCTGCTCGCGGCTCCAGCACCGCAGATGGACCGCGGCCACGCGATTGCCGGCGACGATCCGCACCGTGTCCACCGAGGCGACGACCGTCACCGGGTGGTGGGCCAGCTCAGTGGGAACCGAGTACTGGTTGGCGTCGAAGCTGACCAGGGACAGCGAGTCGACACACCTCGGCTCAACCCGGGCGGCGACGAAGGATTCACCCGGCAGGGGCAGCAGCACCGGCCGCTCCTGGTCGAGGAGCTTGGCCTTGGATGCGGGCTTACCCCAGAGCCGACGTGCCAGGTCCTCGCGGCACCGCCGCTGGAGGTCGGCGTTCAGCGATTCGAGCCCGCCGTGGACGACGGGCACCGGCACCAGGAAGCTGCGGCGGGTGAAGCCGATAAGCGTCTCTACGTGCCCTTTCTCGTTGGGCCGCCGCACCAGACAGAAGTGATCCTCGAAG
The DNA here is from genome assembly GCA_963816015.1 of uncultured Planctomycetaceae bacterium. GTDB lineage: Bacteria > Planctomycetota > Planctomycetia > Isosphaerales > Isosphaeraceae > Aquisphaera. The sequence continues at coordinate 2,311 of CAWFJM010000026.1, forward strand.
AGATGATGACTCTTGAGTCTGAGGAACGCATCGGTCACCTTCCGGTCGCGGCTTCCGGTGATCTGGGCGACGGCGATCTTGGAGTTGTCATAGCTGATTCGCCGGGGTCCGCCCCCGAAGAAGGCGAAGGCCCGGACGTGCCCCTCGAGGAACGCCTCGGTGCACTCGCGGGGGAAGGCACAGACGAAGGTGGCGTCGGAGTACGGCAAGGTCATCACGAACAGGGCGACAGTGGTGGTCTGGCCGTCGAGCAGTGACCTCGGCCTGGCCGAAGTCGACCTGGGCCTCGCCAGGGCGGTGGGCCAGGGGGACGAAGACCTCGGCGGAGCGGAGCCTCCAGGTGGCGACGGCCTCCTTGACGACGGTCAGGCCGCCGGTGTAGCCGTGCTCGTCGCGGAGCCGCTCGAAGATGCGGCGGGCGGTGTGCCGCTGCTTCCTCGGGGCCTTCTTGTCGTCCTCGAGGATCTGGTGGATGACGGGCAGGAACGGATCGAGCTTGGGCCTGGGGCGTGGGACCGCACGGCGATAGCCAGGCGGTTCGGCGTGCTCGAGGATCTTCTGGAGAGTGTCCCAGTGGATGCTGTACGCGCGGCAGGCAGCGCGTTTGCTCAGGCCGTCAACGAGAACGCGACGGCGGATCTCGGCCCAGATCTCCATGTCGGTGTACACCCATAGACCTCACGACTGGGGAACCTCGATGGGGTTAGCGAAAGTTCCATCGTGGCTCCACGGCCGTGAGCAAGACCATGGGCGCTACGTTTTCTGACCGACCACCGGCCGCCGTCCCGCGCTACGTTTTCTCGCCGGCCGTCACACCGTCGCCGAGCGGTTGCTTGCCCTGGCGGCATGAGAGTGAACTCAATCGCGGAAAGTACAGAAGGTCGTCACGGTTGGATCGCCCTGGTTGCCGTTCCGCCGCAGGTAGAGGGAGATTGTCTCCTCTGTCGGAAGAACTTCCCCCCGCTTCCTCCCCCTGGTAAACCCGACCATGCCGCCACGAACCGGGACCAGGGGATCGGCATCTCCCTGGATGATCAGGATCGAGACCAGTAAGAACAACGACCCGATAGTGAGCTAGAAGCACTGGGTTTTTTCGCGTATCCTCTTGCCGCACTTTCGCAATCGATGGATCACACCAGGACATGGAGGTCGGCAGGATGCCTTTCAAATGGCCCGCGGATACTGATTTCGCCCTCTGGGAACTTGACGTCATTGACCGGGCCTGTCCGGCCTGCGGTCGCATGATGTACATCTGCGATCACCGGTATCGCCGCCTCCATACACTGGACGGCCCGGTGCAATTGGTCTGCAAGCTCAACCATTGCCCTGATCGTCTCTGTCCCGGTCACGCCAAGACCAAGAGTCCCGAACTCGAAGTTACCATCGCCCCGCCGAGTTGGGCGATTGGCTGGGATGTCTTCTGCTGGATTGGACATCGACGGTGTTCGCGCCACATGTCGATTCCCCACATCCAATCCGAGCTCCAGGACGACTATGCGATCAAGCTCTCGGACGATGCCATCGCCAAGTATATTCAGCGTTACCAGGTGATGCTCGCCGCACGTCAGCAAGATCCCGAAGCCCTACGTCGCCAATATGAATCGATTAAGGAGATCGTCCTTTCGATCGACGGGCTACAACCCGAGAAGGGGCATGAGACCCTCTACGTCGTGAGGGAACTAACCCAGAAGCGGGTGTGGTTTGCCGAGGCCTTGATCTCCGCAACAGCCGATGAGGTTCAGCGGTTGATCGCCCAGGCCAAGGAGTGGGCCAGATCCTTGGACAAGACGGTCGGCCTTTGGATCTCAGACAAGCAGGACGCGTTCGTGACGGGGATCGCGGCGGAGTTTCCTGACGTGCCGCATCGCTACTGCGACAACCATTTTCTACGTGATCTGGCCAAGCCCGTGCTGGAGGCCGACAGTCACGCCAAGGTGCAGATGCGACGCAAGGTGCGCGGCCTGCGGAAAATCGAACAAGCCCTGCTCAAACAGCAGAGTGCCGAGGCGCCCAAAAGACTCACAGAAGACGGCCCTGAGGCAACCTTGACAGTGATCACAGGGCCCGCGAATGCACTTCTCTCGAGTCCGATTCGGCCAACGCCGTGGTGCTCGACTATTGCGCGGCTGTACGTGGAATTCTCAATGGCAATCAGGGAGGCCCTCTCCAGCCTCCCGGCCTGCAAATGGCCGAGGCGTTGAATGAGGTTCGCGAGTCGATCCAACGGAACTTGGACGCGAAAAAAGGGGATTCGCAGACAAGCAACTCGGTAGGCTGGCCGGCTGCATCGACCGGGGATTGGAGCATGTCCAAGCCGAGCAAGAGTCAATCCAAGGGTACGTCAAAGACATCGAGAAGGTAGCCGCGACCCTCGAACCTGGAGGGGAGAGTTGCGAGGATCGCCAGAAGAAGTTCGAGAAGTTGATCGATCGATTCGAGCGGCATGAGGATCCAATTCACCGGCACATGGCCACGTTAATGATCAGCTTCCTGGCCGGCCTTTTTGTCGGCGCGGGAAAGTTCGAGGAGATCAAGGACAATCTCGATCTTGAACGATGGTTCCGCTTGCCCAAAAGCCATGAGAGACGAATTCATGGTCATCGCCACGCGGGGGTGCGAATCGTCCAAGACGGGCCGACATTGGTCCTCGCACTGGATGCGCACATTGCACATCCCGGGCTGTTTACCGCCGAGGAGCTGTTGCCGTACCGAACCGCCCAAGAACCACCCTGCCAACGTGAGGCACTGAACCGACGCAAGGTCATGAGGAAAGCACGATCCAAGAAGAAACGGCCCATTCTTCTAGCCGAGCTTGAAAGACGCTATCGCGAAACGCCGAACTTCTAGCTCACTGTCGGGTCATTGAGTAAGAATGTGTGTGAGAAGCCGGGTTTCCGGCCTAGTTTGTGCAGTCTAGTCGGTCATGAGGTACCAACGTTATCCAACTGACTTGACTGATGAACAGTGGAAGCTCGTCGCGCCGTTGCTGCCTGCGGCCAAGCCCGGCGGCCGGCCGGCCCCGTAGCGTTGACCTCCGTGAGGTCCTTAACGGCATCTTCTACGTCATCCGCGGTGGCGTACCCTGGCGGATGCTGCCGCATGACCTGCCCCCCTGGGGCACGGTCCACTACTACTACCGGCGCTGGCGGCTGGACGGCACCTGGGAGAAGATCCTCGAGGTGTTGCGGGCCCGCCTGAGACACGCCGACGGCCGCAAGAAGAGTCCCTCGGCCGCGATCGTCGACACCCAGACGGTTCGTACTGCCTCGGGAGGTGAAAAGGGGTACGACGCTGGCAAGCGGACTCCCGGAAGGAAGCGACACATCATCGGGGACACGATGGGGTTGCTCCTGGCGGTGGTGGTCCATTCGGCCAGCCTCCAGGACCGTGACGGGGTGAAGCGGGTGGGGGAACGGGTCAAGGGCCGGTTCCCCCGGTTGAAGCTGATCTGGGCCGATGCCGCCTATGAGGCGGCAGTCGGTTGGGCGAAGCAGTTCGGCAACTGGGTTCTGGAGCTTGTCCGCAAGCCGGCGGGCCAGAAAGGCTTCGTGGTCCAGAAAAGGCGCGCAGCCGCCGGCTGGCCCGCGACTACGAAAGGCGGACGGAGTCGAGTGAGGCGATAGTCCAACTGGCTATGATCCATCTTATGCGCAAGCGTCTGAAACCCGTATAGCTACCTTCTCACACACTTTCTAAGTGGGGTGGAACTGCTTCGCCATCGACGGTGCCATACCCCCGACCACAGGAGCGATGGAGGTGATCAGGTCCGACGCCTCCGTTGCCAGGCGGTGAGACATGAACGCACCGTTGGAGATGCCCGTGCAAAAGACTCGGCTGCGGTCGATCTTGTAGACTTTGCTCAAGCGATCCACGATGAGTCGCACGAACTTCACGTCGTCGATGTTCTCTTGCTGCGACCTCACCCCTGCGATGCCCCGACCATCATTCCAGTTCCCATCCACCGCCTCGGGATAGACAACCAGGAAGCCCTCTTTCGTGGCCAGATCGTTGAACCGGGTGTACCGCTCCATCTGGCGGGCATTGCTGCCACCTCCGTGAAAAGCCAGGACGACCGGTAACGGTTTCTCAAACCCCTTCGAGACGAAGACGAGGTACTTCCGGCTGATTCCGTCAACGGTAACAGAGTGTTCAACGGCTTCGCCCTTGAGCCCCTGTGCCACAGTCACAAGCTGGCACAAGTCCAAGAAACCTACAGCGGTTATAGCGATGATGGCTGGACGACGCACGTTGGGGATCTCCACGAAAGGGCTGGCTCAATATCCGTGGACGAGATGCCTCATCCTTTCTCTCAGACGTATTCGGTCAGCGTAGCGATCAGCCGGGAGTGTAAGAGTCCGTGATTCTCGAATACTGCCCATTTTCCCTGACCGATAGACTCGCTTGTGTATTCAAAACAAGCTGCTCTTCTGGTCTACTGTGAGCGTGTCGTTAAGATTCTGTAACCAGGGAGAATACAACATGGCAACAGCAACCAAGAGTCAGGGCAAAACCAGCTTCGTCAAGGAGTTTCTTCACGACAATCCCCAAGCCAACGCCAAAGCCGTGAACGAGGCGTGGACGGCTGCCGGGATGAAAGGGACGATCAGTCATCCCGTCATCAGTGAGGTACGGAAGCAACTGGGGCTGACCGGCAAACTGCCTGGGAAGACCAGGAAAGCCGCCAAGGGAAAGGCAGCCTCCAACATGTCAAAAACAGCCACCACTCCAGGCAAAACGAGCTTCGTCAAGGAGTTCCTGAATGACCATCCCCAAGGAAACACCAAAGCCGTGAACGAGGCTTGGCAGGCTGCCGGATTCGAGGGGACGATCAGCCGCACCCTCGTTGACAAGACGAGAGCATTGTTGGGACTGACGGGGAATCAGCGTGGCAAGTCCAAGAAGACCAGGACATCCACAAAGGGGAAGGCGATTCCCTCTGGTAAGAAACTAGGAAGACCTCGTAAGGAGACCACGGCTATGGTCTTTGGGCAGCCACGAGGGAGCGACAGCGCCCGGACGGTGGCACTCACCGACCTTGAAGCCGACATCGATCGGCTGATTTTCAAGGCGATGGCAATTGGTGACCTTACTGAGATCGAGGATACGTTGAGACAAGCAAGAAGGCTGCTTTACGGAGCGTTGACCCGAGGTTGATCTCTTTGGATTCCGAAAACTGATTCCGCTTACGCCGGGGCTTACCCCGGCTTTTTTGTTGAAAGAGCGACCAGTGAACGGCTGTTCCCATCAAGTCCCGATCCTCTCCCTACGAAAACAACGAAGGCTGGGATTGCTCCCAGCCCTCGTTGCAATGTTAAAACCAAAGTTTGCAGAAAAAATGCAACTTATGCCACTTATGTATAGGAATGTTACAAACAAAGTTTAAGAAAAAACGCATCAAAGGCCCAGTTTGCTCTTACCTGAGAAAGCTGATCAGCCCCTACGGCTTCGGCTGGGAAAAGCCAGGTGGCGTGGATCGATACACCAATGAGTAGTTGATCCGCTATTACAACTCGTTCGGCTACATGGGCTCCCCCAACAACAGCGACTATTACGCCCACCTCGCCGGGCAAACCACCCTCTACTTCTGGGCTAATGGACGAAAGAACCAAGCTGAAACAATCAGCATGATTGATATTGATTGTCATGAGAGGGGAAACCCTCAGTCAGCTAAAGCCTTCGCTGATTGGCTCACAGATAATTATCTCCCCAACCTCTACCACGAGCCTTCAACCCATGGGAAAGGCAGGCACGGGTAGTTCGTCTTGTTCAAGCCTGGCTTTGGCGACGTTGCTGTCGTCAACATCTTGAAGCGTCTTGACAAGACCCTGAAGAAGCTGCTCCGGTTGTTCCTGGCGGCCCATCCTCAGAAAGTGTGTGAGAAGGTAGCTATACGGGTTTCAGACGCTTGCGCATAAGATGGATCATAGCCAGTTGGACTATCGCCTCACTCGACTCCGTCCGCCTTTCGTAGTCGCGGGCCAGCCGGCGGCTGCGGACCAACCAGGAGAACGTCCGCTCCACGACCCAGCGCCTTTTCTGGACCACGAAGCCTTTCTGGCCCGCCGGCTTGCGGACAAGCTCCAGAACCCAGTTGCCGAACTGCTTCGCCCAACCGACTGCCGCCTCATAGGCGGCATCGGCCCAGATCAGCTTCAACCGGGGGAACCGGCCCTTGACCCGTTCCCCCACCCGCTTCACCCCGTCACGGTCCTGGAGGCTGGCCGAATGGACCACCACCGCCAGGAGCAACCCCATCGTGTCCCCGATGATGTGTCGCTTCCTTCCGGGAGTCCGCTTGCCAGCGTCGTACCCCTTTTCGCCTCCCGAGGCAGTACGAACCGTCTGGGTGTCGACGATCGCGGCCGAGGGACTCTTCTTGCGGCCGTCGGCGTGTCTCAGGCGGGCCCGCAACACCTTGAGGATCTTCTCCCAGGTGCCGTCCAGCCGCCAGCGCCGGTAGTAGTAGTGGACCGTGCCCCAGGGGGGCAGGTCATGCGGCAGCATCCGCCAGGGTACGCCACCGCGGATGACGTAGAAGATGCCGTTAAGCGCAACGTCACATAACTTTTGTCGGAATTATTGTCACCGACTCTGTTAAAATAGGTTGAGCCTCACTCCTGCGGAGGTTCAGCCATGTCACGTCCCTCGACCGTGCGGAAGCCGACCGCGACGGAACTCCGCCGGGTCCATCGCTGGCTCGAGAAACCGTTGCTGCCCTGGCAACGTCGTCGCGCCGAGGTGCTCCTGCTCCACGCTGCAGACCTGTCCGCCGCCAGGATCGCCCAACTGCTTCAGGTGCATCCCAACACCGTGTACGCGGACCTGCATGACTTCGCGCGGCGCCGTCTGTCCTGCCTGGACGGCCCGCGTGCCGTCGGGGCTCCCTCACGCCTATCCCGCGAGCAGATCGAGACCATCTGGCGGCTAGCTGGGCAACCGCCCACCGCCTTGGGCTTGCCGTACGGCCGCTGGAGTCTGGCCAAGTTGCGGGCGTACCTCATCCGACAACGGATCATCAAAGCGATCAGCCGCGAGCACCTCCGCCGGGTGCTGAAAAGGGGGGATACCGCCTGCGCCACGTCCGCCGCAAACTCGTTTGCACCGATCCCAACCGGCCGGTGATCCTCTACCGGTTGCGGACATGGTGGCGTCACCGGCCCCGCCGCGCCCTCCTGGCCTTCTTCGACGTCCAGCCGATTACGGTCAAGGCGTACGGCGGCCGTCGCTCCACGAGGGCTCAGCGGTTGGTCCTGGCGCGGAATCAGAAGACCCGCGGCCGGTTCTACCTGTTCCTGCTCTACGAGGTGAACCGGGGCTTGGTCCACGGGACCTTCTTCCCCGGCAAGGGGGCCGTGTACGTCTGCCGGTTCCTGCGGCGGGTACGCCGGTGGTATCCCGGGCAGTCGGTACGGATCGCCTTGGACCGCGACCCGGCGCACCCGATCAAGGCGCAGGTCACGCAGTCGCTGATGCGGCGGCTGCGGCTGAACTGGACCAGCCTGCCCAAGCGGAGCCCCGACGATAATCCGTGTGAGACGATCTTCAGCGACATCCAGCAGAACCTCCTGGACAACAGCGACGACCCTGATGAGTGGACGACTCGAAGGCGGATCAGCCGCCATCTGCGGTGCGCAATCGACGACCCGACCGGTTCGTGCAGATCGGCTACCTAGGGGAATACTCACAAAAAATAGGTGGCGCATTTTGACAAAAATTCTGTGACGCTACGGTTAAGGACCTCACGGAGGTCAACGCTACGGGGCCGGCCGCCGGGCTTGGCCGCAGGCAGCAACGGCGCGACGAGCTTCCACTGTTCATCAGTCAAGTCAGTTGGATAACGTTGGTACCTCATGACCGACTAGACTGCACAAACTAGGCCGGAAACCCGGCTTCTCACACACATTCTCAGTACGAGATCGAGAACGTTGAGATCAAAGGGACACCCCATGTGATTACCTGGGTGAAGGGCGCAAGGCGACAGATCGAGACCATGAAGTCAGGTGCTCTTGCCAAATTGCTGAGGGACATCCTGGGTCGGTTTGAGGAGTTCAAGAACACCAGGGTCTTGAGCTTCCAGGACATCGATGAACTGGAGGAGAAGGTTGATCGGATCGTGATCCCCAGTCCCAAGAAGTTGTCGATCTTCAAGGTGAAGGGTTCCACGCCCACTCACCCGATCACCAAGGACGAGGTTGAGGCTATCGGTGGTCCCTACCTTGAGTTTGCCAGAACATGGGTTACGGAACCGGTCGGAACGTCAAGTAGAGCCAGAGTCGAACCGGAGGATCTGGCGATATCGTTGTCGATCTTGAAGTTCTGTTCCCAAAGACTCAATCCCGATGGCACCATGCCGACTGCGAGGATCAAGGCGATCTGGGATCGGATGTTCGAGAATGGCGACGTTGAGCGGGCGTTTGATTATCACAGGTGGAGAGTGGTCAGGGACTTGATTGAGATCCAGGGTGGCTTGGAGATGGAGGATCGTCATTTCTACACGGGGTTCGTCAACGACCAGGGGTTAGAGATCAAAGGAAGGGCTGCCAAGTGGAAGATGGCGGATTGGCTCATCGAGAAGCTGGATGTGATGGCTGAGTTTGGGAATCAGGAAGACCAGTCTGAGGTTCAGGATTCTTTGCCCTATCAGTCAAGGGGGGGAGCTTTGCTGGAACAAGAAGTACAAGGAAATCACGTTCAGGTTGAGAATTCATTGCCCTTGGATACCAGGGGGGGGGAGCTTTGCTGGAACAGATAGAAAAACAAGACGATGACAACCCGTTTCATAGTGACTGGATCATCGAATTCAGACAATCAATGGCTCCAGAGATCGGATTGATCTGGGGTGGAAGCATCAAAGACATGAGGAGAGAGGCAGGTTGAGGCAGAAATGAAGGTCGAAGACAACAACTCATGCCAAGACGACTGGGCGCTGCGAGAACTACTCCCAGTCAGACCGACTGGTAATCCAAGGAGGTGACAACTATGAAGTGTCCGAAGTGCGGTGCCGAGATGCGTGAGAAGAGCGGTCGATACGGGCGTTTCCTGGGATGCTCAAACTACCCACGATGCAACGGAGCCAGGGACTTGAAGCCAACCGACAATTCGACGCCAACCAAGCCGACAAGACGGAGAGCCGGGCTGCGAGTCATATTCCCGGAGACAATCAGCCACGACTTACGACAAAGACAACCCCGATCGTACCAGTTGAGCATCTACCGCCATGACGATGCGGAAGCCGTCTAGAATCCAGCGACGACTGGTTACGTCCCGAATTGTAACTGTTAAGCAGTTCAGGTTGCCCGTTTTGGGGTTGTCGGGCAAACTGCAGCCATCATGGACGACCAACGACTACGAGAACGGATCGCTGAGCTGGAAGCGGAGAACGCAGAACTGCGGCGTCGGGTGGCGCAGCTGGAGCACGAACTCCAGAAGATCCGCCAGCGCGGCAAACGCCCACACAACGGCCGCAACGACCCGAAAGGTCCCCGTACGGACCACCGTCGCAAAGAGCATCGAAAGTACCCCGGCTCGAATGCCATTAAGCTAAGCGTAAGCCCGCAACTTCTTTGTACTTGCGATCAATTCCGTTGGGGCCTATCGTGTTTAGTATAGATATTTTCACGAGATTGCAATAGCGAAAATTCCCCAAATTCTAGCCACATGGAGCAAACTACATATCACTACGATGTCCGCATTGTCGGGCGCACGAAAAACGCAAGCCATGTACTGGAAACGACTTACACCTTCGCTTAATGCCATTCTACCCCGGCTCCTTTCGGCCTGAGCCGCCCCCAGGCACTGACTTTGTCGACCACGACGTCCATCCCCAGCAGTGTTCCCATTGCGGTGCGAGCGATCTCGAACCGACCGGCCAATTCGAAGGCCACTTCGTGGCCGATCTTCCCCAACCCAGGATTGAGTGGCATCGCTATCGCCGCCACCTCTACCGCTGCCGTTGCTGTCAGCAGACCTGCCAGGGCCGTGGTGACCTGGAACTCCCGGGCTCGCACATCGGCCCGCGGGCTCGCTTGCTGACCTGTTACGGCCGCGCCCACCTGGGCATCTCCTTGGGAAAGACCCAGAACTTGCTGCACGACTTCTTCGGCCTGAGCATCAGCAGAGCGGGCCTGCTCGGTCACTTGCGCTGGGGCGGCCAACTGTTCGCCCCGGTGGTCGAGGAACGCTTCGAATTGCTCCGTCAATCTCCCGTGGTCCGCGGGGACGAGACCGGCTGGCGCATTAACGGCCAGACCGCTTGGGCCTGGTGCTTCCGCGACCCCCGGTTGGCCCTGTTCCTCATCGACCGCCACCGTGTGACGGCCGGCGAGAAAACGTAGCGCGGGACGGCCGAAAAACGTGGCGCCCGGGACCGTCAGATTACCCTTCGCTCGATCCTGCGTCGACAGTCGAAGTCGGTGACTCTGCCGCTGGACTTCGACGCCGCTTGCGAGCCTCTTTCAGCCGGTAACTCTCCCGGCCGGTTTCGAGGATCGTACATCGATGGGTGAGACGGTCGAGGGTTGCTCCCGTCAGCCGCTCGCTGCCCAAAACTTCCGTCCACTCCTCGAACGGAAGGTTCGTTGTCACGATCATGCTGGAACGCTCGTATGCCGTGCTGATCACGTCGAACAGCAGCTCGGCGCCGACCTGGCTGGCTGGCACGTAGCCCAGTTCGTCCAGCACCAGCAGGTCCAGCTTCGCCAGCTGCGCGCGTAGCCGCGTCAGCTGACGATCCTCGCGAGCCTCCAATAGCAGCGTGGCCAGCTCCGTGACCCGGAAGAACCGCACCCGCTTGCCCCGGGCACACGCTTCGCTCGCCAGCGCCGTGGCCAGGTGCGTCTTCCCCGAGCCGCTTCCCCCAATCAACAGCACGTTCTCACGGCGGTTGATATATTCACATCGCATCAGCTCCAGGACCAGCGGCTTGTTCACCGCAGGCACGGCGGTGAAGTCGAACTCGTCCAGGCTCTTGGGCGTCGGGAACCGGGCCGCCTTCAGCCGCCGGGCGGCTGCCCGCCGCTCGCGGTCCAGCAGCTCCAGCTCCGACAGCTGGAGCAGGAACCCCAGGTGGTCGACGTTCTCCCTGGCACACCGCGCCGCTACTTTCTCGCACTCGGCCGTCATGGTCGGCAGCTTCAGTGCCTTGAGGTGGTGCTTCAGGAGCACGGCGCTTTGGGTCGCCAGCTTCTTCATGGGGTCACCCCCGCCGCCAGGCTCGCGTAGACCGAGAGGTCGGGCGCCGGCACGGTCACCGCCTGGAGGTGCGGTCGGCCGTCCAGGCAGAACAGCCCCGCCGGCTGCTCCCGCCGATGCTCCAGGATCAGCCGCACGGCGTCGGCGTCGGCGACACCCAGTTCCAACGCCCGCTCGACGGCGCGGGTCAACTCGGTGGGGTCGGCCCACTCCAGCAGCCGCAGGACCTTGATGAACTGTCGCGTCCCCGGCCCGCCGAACTCGGCCTCCAGCCGGCGCCGCAGCACGCCGAAGCAGACCGGCAGCTGCCAGCCCTCCAGAGGTGCCGCGAAGTCCAGCGCCCCGGGCTTGCGCTCCAGCACCGCCAGGTAGTGCACCGGGTCGTAGAACACCTGCTCGCGGCTCCAGCACCGCAGATGGACCGCGGCCACGCGATTGCCGGCGACGATCCGCACCGTGTCCACCGAGGCGACGACCGTCACCGGGTGGTGGGCCAGCTCGGTGGGGACCGAGTACTGGTTGGCGTCGAAACTGACCAGGGACAGCGAGTCGACACACCTCGGCTCAACCCGGGCGGCGACGAAGGATTCACCCGGTAGGGGCAGCAGTACCGGCCGCTCCTGGTCGAGGAGCTTGGCCTTGGATGCGGGCTTACCCCAGAGCCGACGTGCCAGGTCCTCGCGGCACCGCCGCTGGAGGTCGGCGTTCAGCGATTCGAGCCCGCCGTGGACGACGGGCACCGGCACCAGGAAGCTGCGGCGGGTGAAGCCGATAAGCGTCTCTACGTGCCCTTTCTCGTTGGGCCGCCGCACCAGACAGAAGTGATCCTCGAAGAGATGATGACTCTTGAGTCTGAGGAACGCATCGGTCACCTTCCGGTCGCGGCTTCCGGTGATCTGGGCGACGGCGATCTTGGAGTTGTCATAGCTGATTCGCCGGGGTCCGCCCCCGAAGAAGGCGAAGGCCCGGACGTGCCCCTCGAGGAACGCCTCGGTGCACTCGCGGGGGAAGGCACAGACGAAGGTGGCGTCGGAGTACGGCAAGGTCATCACAAACAGGGCGACAGTGGTGGTCTGGCCGTCGAGCGTGACCTCGGCCTGGCCGAAGTCGACCTGGGCCTCGCCAGGGCGGTGGGCCAGGGGGACGAAGACCTCGGCGGAGCGGAGCCTCCAGGCGGCGACGGCTTCCTTGACGACGGTCAGGCCGCCGGTGTAGCCGTGCTCGTCGCGGAGCCGCTCGAAGATGCGGCGGGCGGTGTGCCGCTGTTTCCTCGGGGCCTTCTTGTCGTCCTCGAGGATCTGGTGGATGACGGGCAGGAACGGATCGAGCTTGGGCCTGGGGCGTGGGACCGCACGGCGATAGCCAGGCGGTTCGGCGTGCTCGAGGATCTTCTGGAGAGTGTCCCAGTGGATGCTGTATGCGCGGCAGGCGGCGCGTTTGCTCAGGCCGTCAACGAGAACGCGACGGCGGATCTCGGCCCAGATCTCCATGTCGGTGTACACCCATAGACCTCACGACTGGGGGACCTCGATGGGGTTAGCGAAAGCTCCATCGTGGCTCCACGGCCGTGAGCAAGACCATGGGCGCTACGTTTTCTGACCGACCACCGGCCGCCGTCCCGCGCTACGTTTTCTCGCCGGCCGTCACATAAACGACCGCTCGATGGACGCCCCGTAAGCCTCCATCGCCTGACGGACGACGATCCCGGTCGCATTCTCGACTTCCAGGGAGGCTGAGAGGCTCTGTCTTGCGCCCTCCATCTGCCGCTGAAGGTCCTTCAACCCGGACTGGTAGCCTTCCTGGTCCGTGGGCTCGAAGTGAGTCCCGGTCGCTTGGCTGATCTCGGAAAGTCGGCGGACGTACTTGATCGGGTCTTCAAAGTCTCGTTTCGGCAACGTTGCGGCCATGCCCTTGGCGATCGCCTTCGCCGCCTCCAGGCTCTTCCTGTCCCAAAACAGGTTCTCGCTTCTAAAGTTCTCGATCTCCCGCCAGAGGGCGGCGATGAGCCGCACTCTCCCTTCGGCAACGAGAGGGTCGTAGCCCAGTCGGAACTTCTCAGGCGTGCCCTTTGGGTTACGCCCGATATAGCGGATGAACGAACCGCCCTTGCCCCGCTTTAATTTCTTGTCGTACATGACACTTCCCCGAAGACGTGGATAGCACGTCTATTTTCGAGGATGATACCTGCGTCATGAGATGGCGTGAAGGATGAAACTAGACAAATTACCCGCTGAAACTAGACAATAAAACGGCGTCCAGACCAGATTTTGTGCCGTCTTCTCTCAGGCAATTCGACGTAAGGTCAATGCAAAAGCCCACTTACGATTTCTCGCAAGCGGGCTCAAAGTGGAGGCGGCGGGAATTGCACCCGCGTCCCGAGAAGCGTCAATGAGGGCTTCTACGTGTGTAGCCGATCGTTTGATTGTCGGCCTTGGAGCCCCGGTCGGCAGGGTCCCTTTCGGCTTATCCTGTCATGAATTTAACCCAAGCCGCAACAAGAGGTTAGGCTTAGGCGATCCCGAATTGGCGTCCACGGCCGGATCTCTCGGGAGAAGGCCCGGCGCGAGGCCGTTGCTGGTTTTTAGGCAGCGAGACGGAGACCAACAGTGTTGTTGGCACTTAAGTTTTGGTCGGCTTTTTACGAGGCCCGCTGACCAACCTCGACACGCCACCGTTCACTTCGGACATCCGGTCGATCCTGGTTCGCCCCCTGATGGTCATCGTTGCAAACGCTTGTCTACACTCTTAGTATACCGCACCCTGTCAAGTCCCCGCGGGTCGGCCGGAGAATTCTCGACTTACCTTCGCCGCAGGGCCCGGTCCATGTCTCGCTTGGCGTCTTGCTTCTTGATCGCCTCCCGCTTGTCATAGGTCTTGCGGCCCCGCGCCACCGAGAGCTCTATCTTGGCTATCCCCTTCTTGAAGTAGATCGAAAGCGGGACCAGCGTCAGCCCCTTCTCCCCCGACTTGGCTGCGAGCTTGTCGATCTCCCGGCGGTGCAGCAGGAGCTTGCGTGCCCGCTTTGGCACGTGGTTCATCCGGTTGGCTTGCAGGTACTCGGGAATGTCGCAGCCCTGGAGCCAGACCTCGCCCCTGTCGATCTCGGCGTAGGCATCCTCGAGGTTCGCCTTGCCGTTGCGCAGGCTCTTCACCTCAGTCCCGGTTAGCACGATCCCGGCCTCGACCTTCTCGAGCAGGTCATACTCGTGACGAGCCTTTCGGTTCCGGGCAACGATCTTGATGCTCGAATCCTCGGCCTGGGCCTTCCCTTTGGAACCCGATTTCCCCGCGTCTTTCTTGGCCATGTCTTTTGACGCCGCCTCACCGCATTCCGGCCGGCAGAGCCGGCCCTACAGATGATCGAGCGTAGCACAGCAGTACGAATACAGGGAGCCCTATCGAATCGGTTCAGTTGCGGGTCGCCGCACAGGCATGGAGTATCTCCGAGATCTCTTCATCAACGGTGTTGCATTCCAACCGGAGACACGCTGTGCCACGGCTCGTGTATCCCGCAAAAGGTGAGCTGCCCGGAATAGACCTGTGGACGACGAACGTGGGTTTGATCACCGAGGCCTCCCGCTCTTCGAGGCAATGGACGAACGGCCAGAAAGGACCCTCGAACTCTTCGCTCCAATGCTCCGCAGCATTGATCACGATCTCGCGTAGGTGAAAATCCGTGATCAACCATCGGCTCCCAAGCGCGTACCATTGTCTCGGATCGAGCCATTCGACGATCTGCTTGAGCAGGTCATGAGGCTCCAACTCCGCCGGGAGAAGAGGATCGTACCGATCTCCAAGTTGCAGGTTCTGGCGCAGGCTCAGGCCGATGCCATCCAGCTCCTGAACGATGTGCTCGTAACCGGCAGAGCTCACAGGCTCTTCCCACCAGCCCTTGAGGGCCAGACAGCTCGGGCGGCGATCGAGATTGGATCGCAACTCCGAAATCGGACAACCTGAGAGCGGGTCCTTCGTTTCAGGTGCGATCTCCGCAAGCGGAGCCAGCACGAACCGTCGCACGCCGATCCGAGGGTGAGGCACGGTCAGCTCGGGCGTGTCGATGATCTCCTCGCCGAAGAGCAGCAGATCCAGGTCTAGCGTCCGCTCGCCCCAGCGGACGATCCGGACTCGCCCCGCGCGGGTTTCGATCTCCTGAAGCCGGCGCAGCAATGCGAGCGCGTCGATCGTCGTCTCCAGGCTCACCGCGGCGTTCAGGAATGGCCCCTGCCCCGGGGGTCCTCCCACGGCCCTGGTCTCGTGATACGCGCTCATTCCCCGCACCGTGATCCCACGCCCTTCGTTCAATGCCGCAACGGCCTCGTCGAGGATCGCCTTGCGATCCCCCAGGTTCGATCCCAGACCGATGAGCGCCAGAGTACTCATCAGGACCTCGGGTCAAGAAATTTCAAAGTGAAAGCTTGCCGATACGATCGACGGCCTCGAGCAAGCGGGGCGTTTCCACTGTGAGCGCGGCGCGTATGTAGCCGTCGGAGGTACGGCCGAAGCCAAGGCCGGGGGTGGTCACCACGTCGGCCTCCTCGAGCAGTCGGCTGCAAAGCTGGGTCGACGTATAGCCCTTTGGGCAGGGGATCCAGACGTAGAAGGTGGCCCCGGGGGTCGGCACGTCCCAGCCCAGTTTCTTGAGGGACCCGACGAAGGCGTCGCGGCGTTCCTTGTAAAGGGCCCGGATGGGCGGGGTCAGCGTGGCGTACTCGTCGAGGGCCGTCTTGGCGGCGAACTGGATGGCCGTGAAGATGCCCGAGTCGGTGTTGGCCTTGACTTGCCCCAGCGCTGCGATCATGGGGGCGCCGCCGATCGCGAAGCCGACGCGCCAGCCTGTCATGTTGAAGGTCTTCGACAGGCTGTGAAACTCGATCGACACATCCTTGGCCCCGGGAACCTGGAGAACACTCGGAACGGGCTGCTCGAAGTACATTTCGTTATAAGCGGCGTCCTGCGCGACCAGGAAACAATGAGACCGGGCGAGGTTGACCACCTTCTCGTAGTAAGCCAGGTCGGCCGTGCCGCCGGTCGGGTTGTTGGGATAGTTCAGGAACATGAGCCGGGCGAGCGCGTAGACATCGCCCGGAATCGCCTCCAGGTCGGGACGGAAGCCGAGCGATCGCTCTAGGGGCATCGTGTAAACGTCGGCCCCCGCGAACATGCTGCTCGACCGGTAGACGGGATAGCACGGGTCGGGCACCAGGCTGATCTCCGCCGGGTTGAGCACGGCCAGGGGGAGATGAGCAATGCCTTCCTTCGACCCGATCACCGGGAGGATCTCGGAGTCGGGATCGAGGTCGATTCCATACCTCGCCTTGCAGAAGGCCGCGATCGACCGCCTCAGCTCCGGCGCCCCCTGGTCGAGGGCATACTGGTGAAAGGCCGGGTTTTCCACGTGGTGCTGGAGGCTCCGGATAATCGGCGTGGGCGTGGGGCGATCGGGATCGCCCACCCCCAGGTTGATCACGTCGCGGCCCGCGGCGATGGCGGCCTTCTTCTTCTTGTCAATCTCGGCAAAGAGATACGGCGGAAGCTTCTGGAGCCGCTCCGACTTCACAAACGGGGTGGTCGCCATCGAACCGTCAGCCCTCAGGGGAATCGTTCAGGAATCCGTGAAACAACGCCGCTTGCGCACCCGGGCCGGGACGGCTCATCCCGCCATGATCTCCTCCGGGAGGTTGTCATTCGCATAAACGTTCTGCACGTCGTCGTTCTCGTCGAGGACGTCCCGCAGTTTGAGCATCTTCTTCCCCGCATCGACGTCCAGGTCAACATAGGTCGTCGGGATGTAGCTGGTCTCGGCGCTCGCAGTGGGGATCTTCTGGTCTTCCAGGGCCTTGCGCACGGTCTCGAAGATCTTCGGGTCGCAGGTGACCTCGAAATACCCCTCGACGAGCTCGACGTCGTCGGCCCCTGCTTCAAGGGCCACCTCCATCAGGTGGTCCTCGCCGACATGCTTGGGGTCGACGACGAACAGCCCCTTGAAATTGAACAGGTAGCTGACGCAGCCGCTGCCGCCGAGGTTTCCGCCGGCCGCCTCGAACGCGCGCCGCAGCTCGCCGGCAGTGCGGTTGCGATTATCGGTCAGGGCCTCGCAAAGCACGGCCACGCCGCCGGGACCGTAGCCCTCGTAGACCACTTCCTCGAAATTCTCCGCACCCAGCTCGCCCGTGGCCTTCTTGATCGACCGCTCGATGTTCTCCTTGGGACAGCTGAACGATCGTGCCTTGTCGATCGCGTACCGCAGCCTGATATTCGCGTTGGGATCGCCGCCGCCCGTGCGTGCGGCCACGTAGATCGCGCGGCAGAGCTTGCTGAACAGCTTGCCTCGCTGGGCATCGACGAGCCCCTTGCGATGAGCAATATTGGCCGAGTGGGAATGTCCTGCCATCTCTCTCACAACTCCTCAAGAACGTCTGGCATTTCGCAAACAACCGCCGGAGGGCGCCCGGTCCTCCCTCTCGTTCATTCCTGGTCAGCGAGGTGGGGCCACGCTGACCGCTGGACTCGACTGCACTGATCGGATCGGATCGGATTGTCGCCCGTCCGGTGGCCCACGCCGCGTCCGATCTGGGCTGGTCCGGTCCGGACGGTTCGGGGCGTCGGCTCCGTCCGTCAGGGGGTCCGGGTTGTTGAGGACTTGGGAAGGGAGCCCAGGGCCTTGAGCGATCCGAGCTTCTTGCGGATCTCCGGTAGCCGCTTGTCGACGGGAACGGCCTTCGCGGCGATGTGCTCGGCCTCTTCCCAGATCTTCTTGGCGCGATCAACCTCCTGAAGGTTGAGATAGACATCGCCCAGGTGTTCACGGATCGTGGTGTCGGGAGGCGAGGCGCCCTTCTTTTCCTCGACCTTCTGGAGCTCGACGGCCTTGAGCAGCGGCTCCAGGGCCTCCTTGGTCTTGCCCCGCTTGAACAGGACCCAGCCCAGACTATCCAGGTAGGCCGGCCGGTCGGGCTCTTCCTGAACAGCCTTGCGGATCATGGATTCGGCCTTCTCCAGGTTCTTGCCTTGCTCGGCGTAGAGATAGCCCAGGTCGTTGTTCACGCCCGCATCCTCAGGCGTCCGTTGAAACAGGATCTCCAGCTCGGCCTCCCCCTTGGCGTAATCGCCTTGGTTGACGTAGATGATCGACAGGTTAGAGTGGGCGAGCTTGACCACCTCGTCGGTGGTGGCGAACCGCTTGAGCACTTCCTGGAAGACCTTGATGGCGTCTTCGTTGCGTCCGAACTTGGTCAGCATGCCTCCTAGGAGAAACCGGTAGCGGGCGTTGTCCGGCTCGTGCTGAATGGCCTTGCGGAAGATCTCCAGGGCCTCGTCGACCTTGCCCGTGTCGCCCAGGAGGTCGGCCAGCATGATCTGGACCTCGACGTCGTTGGGATCGAGCTGGGCGGCCTGTCGCGCCGCGGCGACCGCGGCGTCGGTCTTGCCGGCGCGGCGAAGCAGCTCCGCCAGCACGCCGAAGTGCCGCCCCGACTTCTCGGTCGGGTATTTCTCCATCATCTGTTCAATCGTGGCCGCCGCTTCCCCGTTCTGGTCCATCCTCCTCAGGGTGTCGGCGATCTCGCGATAGATCTGGGGGCTGGGGTTCTGCTCCAACAGCAGCCGCTGCAGCTTGATCAGGCGCTCGAGCCGCCCGGTCTTGTCGGCCCCGCGCTCGGGGTTGGCGATGAAGCTGAGGACGAAGAAGGCCGTCTTGGGAAGCGTCGGGGGCTTGGCCTTGAGCTGCTCCAGTCCCGCGTCCAGCATCTGCTCGGACAGGGGGTCGTCGGCCGCGGCGGCCTGAAGCTGTGCCGAGATGGCCTCCAGCCCGTTGGGGCGCGACATCGCCTCGCAGATGACCTTGAGCAGGTCTCCGGCCTTCTTCCGCTTGAGCAGCGAGGCCGCCAGCGCCCGGTACGTCTGGGGCGTGGGCTCCGAGGTCAGGAGCGAGTTGTAGAGCGCGTCGGCCTTGTCGACCTGACCGGTTTCCCGGTACCGATCGGCCAGCACATACTGGAGCGGAACGTTCTTGGAGTCGCGCCGGGCGGCCTCCTCGAGCTGCGGCGTGATCTCGTTTTCCCGCTTCAAGGCGGTGAGCACCTTGGCCATCAGCTCATAGGCCTCGAGCGCTTGAGGCTGCCGCTTGATGTACCGCTCCACGAGCGCCAGCGCTTGCTGCCCCTTGTTCAGCTTGAGGAGGGTCTCCGCCAGCAGCAGGGGGATCTGCGGGTTCTCCTCGTCGTACACCAGTCCCCGCTCGAAGGCCTTGACGGCCAGGTTGTTCTGCTTGGTGGCCAGAAAGACCATTCCGAAGTTGAGATAGGCCGTGGCAGGCTCGTTGCCCAGGATCCGGGCCTGGTCCAGGGGCGAGAGCTTGTTGGCCGTCTTGTCGTCGAGGCCGCCCATCACCTCGGCGTACGCCTTGGCCGCGTTGTCGATCTGGTTCCGCATCCGCCCGGAGTAGAGCTTGCCCAGCTCGTTCAGCGCCACCAGGCGTCCCGGTGCGTGGGCGTCGAGCCTGGGGTTGGCCAGGACGTCCTTGAGCAAGGCCAGCAGGGCCTCGGCGCTCGGACCATCGTTTTTCTTGGTGTAGAACTCCACCAGCCGGCCGAGGGTATCGGTGTCTCCCGGCTCCACGGCCAGGACTTTCTTGCCGAGGTCGACGGCCTGGTCGGGACGTCCCAGCGCGCCGATGTAGATCCGGCTCAGCCGCCGCAGGATGGCGACGGACTCGGGGTCAAGCTTCTGCGCCTGCTGCAGCAGGGCCACGGCATCGTTGTAGGATCCGCGATCCTCGAGCGCTCGCGCGGCCGTGTAGAGCCTGAGGGCCTCAGTCCGCTGGCGATCGTCCACCGTGCTGGCGCGAAGGGGTACGAAGGGACGGGGGGGATCATCGCCCGGCTGGGAGAACACCTTCGCGACGTCGGGCTTCACCCCGGCCGCGGGCGCCGCCTGAGCTTGCGCAAGATCAGGTGATGATGAGCCCCACGCTCCGCCGGGGAATCCCGCCACCGCGAGCAGCGAGAGGCATCTCGGGGCCCATCCTGGCCATCGCATGAACCTGATCATGATCTCAACTCCTCGAACGGTAATCCCGAACCCAGATCACGCCGATGACTCGCGCCGGTTCTCCCGGGCGCATCGCTAGCAGCCCATCCACCCGGGCGGCAGACGGACAGGCCGTCATCTGACTGCTAGGTTCGATTTCCCACGACGTTAGAATCGCCATGGTATCACGCCGAGAAGAGAGCTGCCAAGTCCTGGAATGCCGGTCGACGGCCTGCGCCCGGGCGTCCAGCATCCCGGTTCCCGCTCAGCCGAACTGCGTCTCTCCGCAACATCCCCGCCCCCCGCGGCCATCCCCTTCCGGATCACGCGAGTCGGAGAGCCGATTCCCCCTCCTCGAGGGCGACCTCCGTTCCTGCTGCGGATTGGCTTCGTTCGTTAGTCTCCGGCCTGATCGAGGAGTAAAAATTCGCCTAACCCGTTTGTACACTCACCACTCTCGACGTAAGTCCTTAGTATCACTCCGTTACGTCTCACAAGTCGTTTTGCGGAAATGTCTTATGGCTCTTAACCGGTGATCGGGTTTTGGTGATTGCATGTGTTTGATTTGACGCAAACCCTGGACTCGCCAGGGGTCGCCCGTCTCGATAGCATGCATGTATATCGGGTTCCTGCTGAAACATAACGGAGTAGTATTAGAAACTATCTCAAAACCCAGCTCGGATCCCTTGTTTTCCGCCATCCTGCTCCGGTGTTGAGATAGTTTCTTAATCCTCGGCCAAAAGAGTTTTCGTAGGGTGGGCAAGGCCAACCAGCCTTAACGTCCTTGCCACAAAGAAGATCGGATCGGTAGGCGGCGCTCACACTGCAGAAAGATTCACAGAAGCACAGATTATATATACATAATCATGTTTATGGCATAAACAGGTTGGGCGAATCATTACCTCGAGGATGACTCAACCCCAGATTGGATCATGTGTTGAGTCAATTCGCAATTGGCTTCGATCGGCGCTTTTTCTTCATCCTGCGGTCGTTCGCCCATGCTCGGCTGGGGGTGCTCCCAGGGTGTCGTCTCGCTGCGCGAGCTTCCACCCCAGCCACCCGACGAAAACCGGAAACCGGCCCTTCAATGAGTTCGCCGAAGTCAAGCTCCACGGTTCAGTTTTCTCCTTCGGGTCGTGTTTCTCCTCTCCGGGGCACACCTTCCACGTGTCGATCCCACCTCCTGGTTCCCCGACTCGCCGGTTGCGGCAAGTCGGGGAACCAGGAGGTCCTCGTCCCTCGCACCCCGCGTCACTATTTTGTTCTCATGCTTCCTCCCGGCCTCTTCAGTGTCTCTCGAGCTCTCGGGCTGGTGGCTTCGTCAGGTGTGCGACCTCGTCGGGTCGGCACGACCTTCTATCCGTTTTGATCATATTACATGATCAACAACACAATACTCTTTACGTCTTCCGACGCTCAAAGCCAGGACGGGGGAGCGTACCCATCTGACCCACGGCCCCTCACGGGAAGCCCGGGCGGGAATTTCGGTCGCTCCCGCCAGCCCTGTCCGCTCGTGATCCACTCCAGAGGCCTGCTTTGGTTTTCCCTCTCAAGGCTCTTCCGTCCTTGATCCTATCCGGTCCGCGATCCCTCCTTCTTTCGCCTCGACTTCACCGCCCTGAACCTGGGCTTGTTATCCCAACCAACCTCCACCGCTCCCGCAGGCACCTCACCCCCTTCCAGGTACTTCCACAACGCGATCAACAGCTTCCTGGCCAACGCCACAATCCCGACCTTCCGCAACCGCGTGTTGCCTCGGCTAAATCTCCTCTGGTACCATTGACTCAGCTCGCTTGCCGGCTGGTACCGTAACCAGCCCCACGCCAACTCGGTCATCATCCATCGCACCCGCCGGTTCCCCGCCTTGCTGATGCCTTGCTCCCGCCGGCTCTCTCCGCTGACATAAGGCGTTGGCGTCAATCCCGCAAGGCTTCCCAATTCTCGCCGGTTCGTGATCGTCCGCCAGGCAAAGAACTCATACACCAGCAGCCAGGCTCCGTTGTCGCCGATCCCCTTGAGATTCAAGAGTCGCCGCACCTTCTCGACATGCGGCGTCTGGTCGTCCCGAATCTTCGCCATCCGCTCCGTTTCCAGCTCGTGGATCTGGCGGTCGATCCATTGCCACCGCTCGAATTCACGCAAGAGTCGCTGGTGCAGCCGCAGCGGCAGCTTGGCGCCATCCCACGGCCGAACTTTCTCCAACTGTGCGGGCAACGTCTCATCGACGATCACGCACAGCCCCAAGCCGGCCAGAAGCCCCTTGATGCTGTTGGACTGCGCGGTCCGCTCCGCCGTCAGCTTGATCATCTCCCGGTGCAACTGCCGTTGATCCTCCTGCGCGACGGAAGGGGCATGAATCACGCTCCAGACCTTGGGCTCCCCGTTGTGCCAACGAATGAGCATCTCCACGAGTTTAACTGCATCGAGACGATCCGATTTGGCCCTTCTCTGACGGCGGTTCACCTCGATGCTAGAGGAGTCGACGACCTGGTTCTGAACTCCATGGGCCAGCAGGAAGCGATGCAGCCAGAAACCGTCGCGTCCTGCCTCGTAGCAACTGAGCACCGGAGCATCCTCCGGCAGGCCGAATCGTTCCTGGGCGGCCTTGATCTCCAAGAGCAGACCCAAAGTGCTGCGGGCCGTGATCGTCTTGAGCCTGGGCTTCTGGCCCAGCCCGACGGTGAAGGCCAGCTTCCAATTGCCGGCGCCCAGATCCAGAGCCAGGTAGAGCACAGGGGCACAGGAGGCAGTACAATTCGTGTTGTGAGTCGCTGTCATGGCTAGGCTCCGTTGGAAAGAGTCGTGACAACCCATCAAAAGGCGCTTACCTACAGCGGCTCACGTTTTGAACTACGCCCCTACATAGTATCTGACCCCGCGAAGCCCAGTGCTGGACAACAGGATCAGCGCCGAAGAGTACGAGCACGATCAAGATCGGCAGCCACCAGTATTTCTTGTTGTGGCGAGGGAAAGACCACATCTCGCCCAGCAAGGTGCTCTCGGCATTCTCCTGGGTGGCCTTCTCAAAGGCGCTCACGTGCTGCTCGCTCATCGTTCCTCCTCGGGTCAGAATTGACGGAAATATTGTGAAGGGTCGGCCGCGACGGGCTTGGCGGTCCAGTAGGTCATCTCCCCGACCTGGGGTCGGCGGCACAAAGCGTCGCGCCCGATGAGCCGGAACAGCCAGCCCAACGGTGTGAACAGGCCATAGAAGAGTGCCCCGAGGAGGAGGTGTGAAACCACCCAGCCGGTCGGATATGCCAGGCCCATCCAGGCCAGGAAGACGGGACGGAAGGCTGCGGGCTTCACCAAGCCGAGCGGCTCGACGGTCACGGCGAGGCCGGCCAACGCCAGGGCGACGGTTGGGTGATCAGACCGGAACGCCGCCTGACAAGCCAATAGGCCGAAGAACAGGACCCACAGCCCGGCGAATTGTCGTAAAGTCCGGGCCGACGGGGCAAAGGGGCTTTCAGTTGCCTGCATGGGGAAGACTCCTACGAGGATGAGGCAGGCCCCCGCTTGCTGGGGAGGCTGTCGAACGCACCGTCAATCAAGCTGGAACTGGGCCAGGTACTCTTCGCGGGCCGCGGCATCAACCGTTTCCTTGAGGTTACTCTTGAGGATGACGCAGTCCTCCAGCACCAAGGCGTCCATGTCCGTAGCCAGGAAACACCGGTAGGCGTCCCGTGGTGTACAGACGATCGGCTCGCCCCGTACGTTGAAGCTGGTGTTGACCAAAACGGGACAGCCAGTGAGCGCGTAGAAAACCTGCATCAGCCGATGTAAGCGGGGATTCCTGTCGCGGTCCACTGTTTGAACGCGGGCGCTGTAGTCCACATGAGTGATGGCCGGCACGCTGGACCGGACGACATTCACTCGGTGGCGGAGGTCAGGATCGTTCTCCATCGTCTGGAGCTGGCCAGGCCGGATCGGGACGCGCTGCTTTTCCAGGACGGGGGCGACGAGCAGCATGTACGGGCTTTCCTGTTCGGACCGCATATCGAACCATTCGTGGGCGTGCTCCTGGAGAACGGCGGGGGCGAAGGGGCGGAAGCTTTCGCGGAACTTGATCTTGAGGTTCATTGTGGCCTGCATTTTGAGGGGAGCGGGCGTCGCCGAGAATGCTCCGGGCCCCTAGCCCGAATAATTCGCACCCATTCAAGCAATTGGCCCCATCGGCTTATGGAAGCAGCCGAGGCTGACGCGTCCTGGTCAGCGCGGAGAGTAACGCCTACCCCCGGTGTGATCTTCTCTTGTTTCGGCCGTTGCAGGAGTTGCTAACTGAGAGCGGAATTACCCGGAAGGAGGCTCGGCCAGGAGCTTGCTCACGGCCAGGAAATGATCCAGGTGCGGCCAGCTCGCTGAGAGCCGCACGATCACGCGGCGAGCGCGGGTGATCACCTCAGCGGCGACCTTGATCAGGCGAGTGCGTCACGTGCAGGCGAACCCTTCTCCCAGGGGATCACGCTGGCGGCGGCGATTGAAGAACTTCTTGCGCTGCGGTTCGTCGATCGCAGCAGTGGGCAACTCGGCAGGCAGACCCAACTCCTCAGTGGTGGGGGACGGCAGGACGATGGCATGTCGTAGCCGCACTCACAAGTTCAGCGCCGCTGCATGAAGATATAGCCGAAAGAAGTTTGCCAGGAATCGATGGTCGCTGAGGCGATCGGCATGCAGTTCGGTTTTCAGCTCCTTGTGGCGATTCTCGCTCTCGCCCCGCTCGGCATACTCGTCGTAAACCGCTGAGGGTAGGGCGTACCAGCCAGGTCGGTTGGTCACGACAGCCCGGCGGTTGGTCCCTTGGGCATGGACCTCGACCGTGATGACAATCGTCTGCGCTGCCGCCCAACTCCTGGCCCGGTAGCGGGTCGCGAGGAACCGGCGTTGCGGCTGACGCGTTCGCTCGTACTCGTTGCTCGTTCCCTTAAGGAGGCACTCGCTCAGATCCCGGAGCCGCGAGTTCATGCCAATGCCGAATGTGTAAGAGAGTCCCAGCTCCCGGCAAACGATGTACATGCGAGGCACGCCCAGGCCGCTATCGCCGCGGACGTGGATGTGCACGTCGGGCCAGACGGCTCGTAGTCGGGCCACCAGGTATCGCAGATCATTATCAACCCCCAGGGATGCTTCGCAGGTGCCGTGGCGCAGACCGACCAAAAGCACCATGGCGTTTTCGGCACACGTGATCAATATAGGAAGATACTGATATTGTTCATAGTAACCATGGAACATGATCAGTTGTTGTGCGCCGTGGGCGGGATCATCGAAGGGGTCGATGTCCAGGGTGAGATGCCGTGGCGGTCGGTCGAATGACTGGATGAACTGCTCGACCAGCACGTCGCGTAAACGGTACAGGTCGGGGATTGAGACGGCGTTCTCGAACCGCGAGAGGGTCGGCTGGCTGGAAAGATCGGCATCGCCCGGCAATCGGTCGGCGATGAGCTTGAAGATGGGGTCCGATCGCAGTGTGTCGTGGTCGTTCTGATCCTCGTAGTCGGCCCGGATGCCATAGATCCGCTGTCGAACCATGGTGAGCAGTGGGTGCTCAACGAAGGTGGGATCCCGTTTGTCTTGGAGAGCAGCGGCCAATTGCTCGGTGAGCCGAATCCGCTCATCGAACTGCCGGATCGGGAGGAGCCCGGCATCCGTCGAGAGAGGAGAAGTCGAGAGTTCGACGTGAACCGGCCGCGATGGGAAGAAATCGAATGACAAACGTGGAACAGACTGTAAACTCATAGTAAGGGGCCATCAAGGATCAACGTCCAACTGTGGTCGTGGTCTTGCCCTGGTCAGCTCGAGCGAAAGTTGGAAGCTGTTCTTGGATGACCCCTAAGCCCCTTGCTTGGCGTGTAACTTGTATGTCTACAACAGTTTATACGTCAAACGGGGGCTCTTCGTTGGCCTCTATTTGAATAATCCGGGCTAGGGCGCGCGGGCCGAACTCCATCCGACCCCGGAACCAGCCGACAACCTTCTCTTCTGCAAGAAGCTGGGCCACGTAGGCAACGAGCTCGGTCTCGTTCTCCATGCGTTCGCAGTCGACCTCCTTCTCGTCGAGGAGAAGCTGGATCTCCTCGGGGGAGAACTCCGGGCCGAGGAAGCTGCCCTTTTGGGCGTCGCGGCCGTTAGGGTGGCGCGTCTTCTCCAGCAACTGGTGCCAAACGAACAGCGCGCGCGCCCAGAGCCCCGCCAGCGTCCCCCGCGGCCGGCTGGATCCACAGGTCCGAGAACGGGCCTTCGCGGAGCAACCGGCCGTTGGCCACGCAGTTCAGCGCCACTCCCCCGGCCAGGACCAGGTATTTCATCCCAGTCTTACGGTGCAGGTCGCGCCCATCCGCAGGATGATCTCTTCGGTGACCGCCTGGATGCTGGCGGCCAGATCCATGTGCCGCTGTTCGATGGCCGATTCCGGGTGGCGCGGTGGCCCGGCGAACATCCGGTGGAAACGGCTGTTAGTCATCGTCAACCCCTGGCAGTAGTTGAAGTACCCCATGTTGAGCCAGAAGCTGCCGTCGTTCTTGAGGTCGATCAGGTGCTTGTAGATCAGGTCCTGGTAGATGGGGCGGCCGTACGGCGCCAGGCCCATCAGCTTGTATTCGCCACTGTTGACCTTGAATCCGCAGTAGTAGGTGAACGCGGAGAAGAGGAGGCCCAGCGAGTGCGGGAACTGCAAGTGGTGGGTTAAGGTAATCCTGTTACCGCGCCCCGTCCCATACGTGGTCGTGCTCCACTCGCCGACCCCGTCGAGAGTAAGAATCGCTGCTTCCTCGAACGGGCTGGGAAAGAAGGCGCTGGCGGCGTGGCTTTCATGGTGGTCCATGAAGAGCAAGGGGGCCTTGCTCGGCCCTGGCAGCCCATGCCGGATGGTCTTCCGCATGTGCAGTTTTCCCTTCATCCATAGCGGCATGGCCATGAGGAAGCTGCGCAACCCGACCGGGGCGAACGACAGGTAGGTCTCCAGCAGCCGCTCAAACTTCAGGAGCGGTTTGTCGTAAAAGGCCACGTAATCCAGTTCGTCGGCTGTCAGTCCCCCTTGCCGTAGGCAGTACGCGATCGCGTGGCTAGAGCGGTTTACCCATGTGTTGCGCACAGCTGCGCGAGCTGGAACCAGCCGATGATGTCCTAAGTGGTCACCTTTTCGATGCGCCTCTCCCAGGGCCTCGTAGACGGCATCCTTGTTCCGCGCCGCGACCCGGCGGAGGTACGCCTTGACCTTCGACCAGAGTCTCTCGATCGGCGTGTAGTCCGGGCTGTAGGGCGGCAGGGGCAGGAGCCTGGCACCCGCCCGCCTGATGGCCGCCGCCGCGGCATAGGCCTGATGGGGGGACAGGTTGTCCCATACGACCACGTCGCCGGCGTGCAGCTCCGGCACCAGCACCTGCTCGACATACGACTCGAACGCCGCGGTGTCGGTCGACCCCGGGAACACCAGGGGGGCACGTACCCCGTCCAGACCCAACGCGGCGATCACGGTCAGCGATTCCCACGAGCCGGGGGCCGAGCCGACGGCCCGCTCGCCGCGCGGGGCCCAGCCGTAGGCCTGGGTCATCGCCGTGGTCACCCCCGACTCGTCCACGAAAACCAGCCGTTTCGGCTCGACCCGCTTCACCTTCCTCCGGAACGACCGCCGCTTCTCCTGGACGTCGGGCCGGTCGCGCTCGTCGGCGTGCTGGGTCTTCTTCTTGCAGGTCAATCGCTGTCGCCGCAGGGGCGCGCGAGATCGTCGTCAGGCTGCAGTTGAAGCCGCCCCGCTGCTTCAGTTGGTCCAGGGTGTCGTCGTTGTGCTCCCGGACCAGATCTTCCAGGCGCCGCAGGTCGTCCGGGCTCAGCACGGGGGTCGGGCCGCCCCCGTGCGGCTCAGGGGCCAACGTATCCTTCTGACGCCGCCGCTGCAGCAGCCGGGAGACGAACGAGACGCTGACTCGGAAGAGGCGGGCGATCTCGCGCTGCGGGCCCTCGTCCTCATCCACGGCCGCCGCGACCCGCTCCCGCAGGTCTATCGAAGAGGGACGCATGGCAGGTATCTCCTGATCCGTTGCCGTCTCCTTCCTCGATCGTGTCCTTCTATGTGAATTGTTTCTGTCCGCAACCCGAATGCAAACCGCTCTAGGGAAACCGTGGTCATGCTTCTTGCGCGTGAAGCGCTCCTCCTGCCCCGCAGCGACAATCTCTCCGTCCACCACCAGAGCGGCGGCACTGTCGTGGTAGAAGGCGGAAATGCCGAGGATCGTGGTCATGCGAAGCTCCTACGCTTACGGTCCGTCAAATGTCGCGCCGATTGCTCCAGTCGATCGTGTTCTTGGAACGCAACCCGGTGCCGGTGGTGATGCCGGCAGCACATGCACAATAGTTAACGGCCGCTGACGTTTGTGCCGGTCCACGTCATTTCAATGTTGGTTGCGACGGCGTCTCTCAATGCTATGTGGGCTGCCGATATCTTTTCCGGGGTGTTGCGGTGAAGCCGCCTCTTCTTGTACATGACTTACGAGATAATCACAAACGATCCCGGCAACCTTCTCACAGCCGGAGGCATTGAAATGGGCGTCGTCAAAAAACACGGACGTATCCTTCTCCAAACGAGAGGCCAGATCAAGGCAGTCAACACCCTCGCTTCGACAAACAGAAAGCATAGCATAGTTGAATGGATTCATCATTTCTTCAAGAGCCGCGACGGAATAAGCCCTGACGCCTACTGGCATCCGCGCTGGAACTGAATATTTGCTTCCACAACGAAAGAAAGCGATGCCTACCCCTTTGTGAAGGGATCAGCACCGTCGGGGGCGCCGACTTTCGATACTCGAAGAACCGCATCAATCGCAGGAAGTGTTTTTCGTACAGATGATAGCCGAGCCAGGCCGCCGCGAAGCTCGCCGCTAGCACTCAAACCGTGGCAACCGGCCCGGCGATGTAACCGAGGGCTCGAGACAATGGTGGAAGCAGCCTCACTGTCCAGTGCCAGATCAGGCCATGAAAGACGTAGATTGCGTAGCTGTATTTGCCAATCGCCCGCAGACTCTTGCTGTCCAGTACTCGCCGCAGTCGACTGTTTTCCGTGGCGTCAACCGCTAAGCACCTGGCCGTAGTTTGCCTACAGCAGGGTACAGCCGGATCAATGATGCATGATCCTCATCCAGCTCGACGAAGCTACTCGCGACGAACTCAAAACCCTTCGCCGCCAGGAATTACCGCCCCGAGTCCGCGACCGCCTGGAGATGGTCCTGCTCTCCTCCGTCGCTTGGTCGCCCGACCGCATCGCCGCCCATCTGGGCTACTGTGCGCCTACCGTCCGTGCCCTCCTGACGGACTTCCTGGCCCGGGGGACCGCTGCATTCTTCCCCCGCCGCACCGGTCCCCCGCCCGACGTCGAGCGGCGTCGGCAAGTCACCGAGTCGCTGACCGACTTGCTCGGTCAGGATCGCACCTGGACCAGCACGCAGCTCGCCGCGGCTCTGGCCGAGCGGGACATCCTGCTGAGTGCCCGGCAGGTTCGCCGCTACTTGGGGATGCTCAAGGCCGGCTGGAGGCGGACCGCCGACTCACTGCGGCACAAGCAAGATCCGGCCCAGGTCGCCCGGGCCCGACGGGTGCTGAACCACTTGAAAAGAGAAGCGTCCGTCGGCCGCTTGAAGCTCTACTACCTCGACGAATGCGGGTTCTCGCCGACGCTGCCGACAGCCTCTACCTGGACCCTTCCGGGGCAGCGCCAGCGGGTTCGCTACGAGAACCCGCAGGGCCGGCGGGTCAACGCCATGGCCGCCTACCGGCCCTACGATGTCTCGCCCCGCCTGGAGGTTTTCACCGCGGAGCGGACCTGGGATTCCTACGACCTGCTGGGGTTCCTCGGGGCCT
Organism: uncultured Planctomycetaceae bacterium; assembly: GCA_963816015.1. Lineage (GTDB taxonomy): Bacteria > Planctomycetota > Planctomycetia > Isosphaerales > Isosphaeraceae > Aquisphaera. The sequence continues at coordinate 32,377 of CAWFJM010000026.1, forward strand.
TGCCGCGGGCTGGGGTCCCACGGGTGGTGGTGCTGGACAACGCCAGCTTGCACACCAGCCACGTCATTCGCCGGGCTCGTAGGGGGCTGGCTACAGAGGGCATCTACCTGTACATCCTGCCGCCGTATTCCCCAGAACTCAACGAGATCGAGCCAGTGTTCCCACAGGTTAAGCGTAGCGTCACAGAATTTTTGTCAAAATGCGCCACCTATTTTTTGTGAGTATTCCCCTAGGTAGCCGATCTGCACGAACCGGTCGGGTCGTCAATTGCGCGCCCGCAGATGGCGGCTGATCCGCCTTCGAGTCGTCCACTCATCGGGGTCGTCGCTGTTGTCCAGGAGGTTCTGCTGGATGTCGCTGAAGATCGTCTCACACGGATTATCGTCGGGGCTCCGCTTGGGCAGGCTGGTCCAGTTCAGCCGCAGCCGCCGCATCAGCGACTGCGTGACCTGCGCCTTGATCGGGTGCGCCGGGTCGCGGTCCAAGGCGATCCGTACCGACTGCCCGGGATACCACCGGCGTACTCGCCGCAGGAACCGGCAGACGTACACGGCCCCCTTGCCGGGGAAGAAGGTCCCGTGGACCAAGCCCCGGTTCACCTCGTAGAGCAGGAACAGGTAGAACCGGCCGCGGGTCTTCTGATTCCGCGCCAGGACCAACCGCTGAGCCCTCGTGGAGCGACGGCCGCCGTACGCCTTGACCGTAATCGGCTGGACGTCGAAGAAGGCCAGGAGGGCGCGGCGGGGCCGGTGACGCCACCATGTCCGCAACCGGTAGAGGATCACCGGCCGGTTGGGATCGGTGCAAACGAGTTTGCGGCGGACGTGGCGCAGGCGGTATCCCCCCTTTTCAGCACCCGGCGGAGGTGCTCGCGGCTGATCGCTTTGATGATCCGTTGTCGGATGAGGTACGCCTGCAACTTGGCCAGACTCCAGCGGCCGTACGGCAAGCCCAAGGCGGTGGGCGGTTGCCCAGCTAGCCGCCAGATGGTCTCGATCTGCTCGCGGGATAGGCGTGAGGGAGCCCCGACGGCACGCGGGCCGTCCAGGCAGGACAGACGGCGCCGCGAAGTCATGCAGGTCCGCGTACACGGTGTTGGGATGCACCTGAAGCAGTTGGGCGATCCTGGTGGCGGACAGGTCTGCAGCGTGGAGCAGGAGCACCTCGGCGCGACGACGTTGCCAGGGCAGCAACGGTTTCTCGAGCCAGCGATGGACCCGGCGGAGTTCCGTCGCGGTCGGCTTCCGCACGGTCGAGGGACGTGACATGGCTGAACCTCCGCAGGAGTGAGGCTCAACCTATTTTAACAGAGTCGGTGACAATAATTCCGACAAAAGTTATGTGACATTGCGGTTAAGTACCAGGACATGCCGCAACGGAGTTACACCAGTCGGTCGGGACTCCGTGCGGCTGTCGACGCCGGCTGCGACACGCACCGACGGAAATTGATGTCAAAAAGTGAAAAGAAACCGCGGCGAGCCGCTTAGTAGTTATCGGACTGCGGCACCACCGCATCCTGTCCATAGAGTCTCCAGGCGCGGTGCTGAGCCTCGGCCATGAGACGGCCGGCGCGGCAATAGTCGCCGATGGCCACGTGCGCGCCATGATTGCCCATGCACGGGGCTACGGGCGTCGAATCGGGGCGTTGAAGGTGTGCTGCCCAGCGAAGGCGTTCCAGGGAATTCATGATTTCCACCACCTTGATCGTGACGCACGATCACCAGGCCGCGGCTCCGTGAAGGAACATGCAGCCCTCTTACTCGATGACGATCCATCTTCCCGCCGCCCGGTTGGGAAAGCGCACCGGCAGGGTGCGCCAGGCCTCAACCCAAGTCCACGGCCGCGGCTCGAGCGGCTGCTCGTCAAGGGTCAGGTGCACCGCAGGCCTGGCCAGGCCGATGCGGAGGACCGCCTCGGTCTGGCCGGGATCGATGGCGCGGAACCGAAACTGCTGCTTCGCCGTCGACGACTGGTCCAGGACCTTACGCGCGGAGGCAACGACGCGCGGGGACGAACCTTGAATGCCATCGACATCATAGAGCAGGACCCGCCGGCCGGGAGTCAGCCTCACCGAGTTGACGACCGGGAGGGACGGGGCAAACAAGTCAATGAAGCGGTTTCGAAGCTCGTTAGGCTCTTGGGACGTCGGGCTTTCCAGGCCAGCGCCAATCACATACGGGCCGCGGCGCAGGACGAGGTGGTTGGTCTCGCGATACTCGAGCCCCGCCGCGGAACATGCCTGGCGCACCAGCTCGCGCACCCCCGCAGCCCCCTCCTTGTGGTAGGCGAGTGCCACGGGGTTGGAGGCGTCGAACACCAGGGTGCCCTCGCCGACCGGGTGTGAACCGGGCCTGGTGTGTCGGGGCATGCCCATCATCGCGAAGAAGGCCTCGCGGGGCAAACGGAAGCCCTGCGTCCCGGCCTGGTTCCACCAGCCCTTGACCGAATTGTAGAGATCGCGCTCGTCGTCGATGAACACCAGCGATCCACCGGCCTTGGCCCAGTCAGCAATCGCCTGGCTGGCGTCTCGGGTCATCGGCTTCATCCCCTCGTACGTCATGACCAGCACCCTGCACCGGCTGAGGTTCCTGGGAATAGTCGCCGACTCGAACTGCACGGGCTCGACGGGCATGCCTCGCTCCAGCAGGGACAGTGCCAGGCCAAAGAACGAGCTGAGGTGCGGATCCGAGGGATTCGGGCCGTGCGCTGAAACATCATCGGGTCGGAGACGACCAAGCCGACGCCACGAGTTCCACGGTCCCATGGGAGTGACGCCTGATCCATGTCGTTGAGGGCGTTCATGACCGTGAGCAATTCGGTGGCGTAGTCTCGCGGAATCCCTTCTCGTTTCACCGGCTCGCCGCGTTTCCGGTGCTTGACGTCAACCGTCGGATAGGAGCCGTGAAAGACCCGCTCGGGCCCAGGGGGCGACCTCGTAGCGGGCGACCTCGGGCCAGAGCAGCGAGGCAACGACCGTGCACTCCCAGTTGATCCGGTAATCCTCCCAGGAGTGATTCGGGTCGTCCTCGACGGGATCGTGGAGGAACCAGAGCCGCCCCTGGCTGCCACAAGTGGCGGCGACCATCGAGCCGTATTCCAGGAACGCGGTCTCGAAGGTCCGCTCGCGGAGCATCCCCTCGTAGACGTTGGGGGTGCGTGCCGTCCCCGTCCAGACCTGGGTGATGAAACCATCCCCGCCGACCTGAAGGAGGCTGGACTCGGGGATGACGATCCCCCAGTGGGCGTAATTGATCAGGCTATGCGTGGCAACGTAACATTTGATATGGCGGCCGGTCCGCGCGTTCTCGGCGCGAACCGCGTCGAAGACCTGCTTCAAGGCCTGGCGGTAGAGATCGTAGTGGTCTTTTGCAAAGCGGGCGCAACCTGCGTAAAATCTGGGGGTGCGGTGGAGCATCGGAAGGGGACCACCCCGGTCAATGCCGGGCAAGGACTCGGACAACCAATCGACATAGGACGACCATCCGAAACGTTGATATTAGGCCGAACCCTTTGTTTGGCGGCATTTCCCGAGGGACCGGCACTCAGTCGTAGTTACCACTACATCATGACATGATCCACTAGCCCTGGATGCCCACAGGTTGCGCCGGGCATTTGGGTCGCCAAGATGAGCGATCTGGGGTTTTGTTCGCAGTGAGTTCATCATATTTGCAAAACTTCAGATCGTACTTCAAGCGTGACGCACGATACTGGGCGTCGGCCGAGGCGTGGGGAGGAACCCAGTCCTCGCCGTAGTCGGCCTGCCAGGCCCGCTTGAATCCCTCGCTGTACCCGGCTCTGGACCAGAACTCCGGCTCTTCCAGGTGGATGGCCGACGCGCCGGCCTCGATCGCCCCGCGAACCCGCTGGGCCAGGAAGTCGCCGAAGCTGGGTCCGGGGCACATGTAGTAGTCGTCGTCGCCGTGGGAGATGACCTTACCCCAGCGGTCGGTCTGGGCCTCATCGACGTGCTTCTTCCCGTCGAACCGGCCGTAGAGGTAATCCTGGTGATTCCCCAGGCCACTCCCGTCATCACATGGACAAGAAGTCCCCGGTCCTTCCACTGCTGGATTCGCGGTCTCAGGTCGGGCCCTACGCCGTAGCACATCGCCACGTCGGCGGGAAGCTGGAGCATGGGGTTCCAGGGGGCACGCGTTTGAAACGAGGTCCGCTCCCGGGATTGACCGGAATCGACGGGCCGCCTCTGACCCCCGTCCACGCCAGGGAGTTGCTGGCCGGACGCTTCCTGGAACGGGATACCGAACGCCGGAAGACAAACCCCGGCGAACAAGAGCGAGAACCCTAGGCGGGAAGAGGGCCGTGGTCGAGAGTTCCATCTTGGCATGGAGTTCCTCCTCTCGGCGTAGTAGGAGCTCACTCGGGCTGGTCGAAGAGCAGCGGCAGGTACTCGCGTGCGCCATCGGACAGCAGGTCGCGAGTCATCCGGCTCGGGTCATTGAAAAAGTCGATGCCGACCTGGGTGTCGACCAGGTAAGTGGCCAGCAGGTCGAGTGCCCGGGGCTCCTCGGCGAGCCCCTCGGCGTAGATGATCCGCTTCCCTTCCCCGGGCTGTCCCAGCAGGAACCTGGACTCTCCCAGCAGCCGCGCGAAGTACTGGACGGCGAGGTTGTCCTTGCGGGGTAGTTGGCGGCCGATGACCAGCACGGTCAGCCGGCTCCATTCCTCCGGGGAGAGATCGGCTTTCCATGCCATGACCTGGTGGTGCAGCGCGTCGAGAGCGGCCCGGGCCGCGGCCGCGGCATTGGCCATGACCAGGGTCGTCATCCGCCGCGTGAAGTGGATGCGCTTCGCGGCCGTGCATTTTCGCTGATCGAGGACCGAATCGAGGAACTCCGCACAGGCATCGACGATCGTCTTCTGCCGCTCACGCTGTTCGGCGTCCAGGCCGAACGCGGGAATCCGCTCCCTGGCAGCCGGCAGCAGCGCCCGGTACTCGCGAAGGTCGTGCAGGACATCCTCCGGGATCGGAGTCCCGTCACCATAAGCGGCAAGCGTGACGTCGATCGCCAGGGCAATGTGGTCAAATGTCTTGAGCGTATGGTAGATCTCGGGAGTCACCCGGGCCTGTACTCCGCTTCTCGCCATTTCTGAGCACAAGGTCGTCGCCCACCACGATCATCACGGGACCACTGTGCGCCAGGGCGTTCTGCTTCGCCAGCGTGTAAAGCACCCGCGACGCGTTGTTCAGGGTCAAGAGCGGGTCGGCGGCAGCCTCGGTCTTCGGCTTCGCCGCGGGACCGGCGACCTGAGAAACCGCCAGCGAGCCCCGGGCGGCGATCAGGGCCAGGGCCAGGAGAGCAGCCATGACGCTCTTCGATCGTCGGGGGGGCGTGGGATGGCATCGGCATCGGGGGCTCCTTTCGCTCGCGGCGATGACTCGGGGATCCTCGGTCCTCTCCATCATTGCCACTGGCCTGGTTCGGGCACCAGGGACTCCTCTGCGGCTGCACGAGGAACCCCGATGGTCGCTTGCAAAACCCGGCCGCGCGCTTGATCCTGGAGGTCGGACACGATCGAGGCCGCCTTGATATGATGAGGGACATCCTCCGAGGAGGTGCGACGATGCGGGCACCCAGACGCCATTTCCTGTTCGGCTCGCTGGCCGCGGCCGCCGGCCTGCCGGCCCGGTCCAGCACGAGCGCGAATGACACCGTCACCGTTGGGTTTATGGGCGTGCGCGGGCGAGGCAATTCGCTGATCGGTTACTTCGCCAAGCGCCCCGACGTGGAGATCGCCTACCTGGCCGACGTCGACGCGCGCCTGCTCCCCGGGCGGGCCGCCGAGGTCGAGTCGCTGCGCGGCCAGCGAGCCCCGGACCGTCCAGGATTTCCGGCGCGTTCTCGACGACAAGCGCGTCGACGCACTTGTGATCGCCACGCCCGACCACTGGCACGCCCTGGGCACGTCTGGGCCTGCCAGGCCGGCAAGGACGTCTATGTCGAGAAGCCGACCAGCCACAGCATCTGGGAAAGCCGCAAGATGGTCGAGGCCGCGCGGAAGCACGGCCGCGTCGTCCAGGTTGGCGCCCAGTGCCGGAGCGCGCCTATGTCACCGCGGCGATCGAGTACCTGAAGTCGGGCAAGCTCGGAGAGATTCATCTCGTCAAGGTCTTCAACAGCAAGCCGCGCTCACGCATCGGCAACCCACCCGACCAGCCGGTTCCCGCCGGGGTCGATTACGACATGTGGCTGGGCCCGGCCCCGATGCGTCCCTTCAACGAGAACCACTTTCACGCCTGGAACTGGTTCTGGACCTATTCCGGCGGCGACCTCGTCAACGACGGTGTGCACCAGCTTGACCTGACGCGGTGGTGCACTGGCCGGAGCCACCCCAGGAGCGTCTACTCCACGGGGGGCCTCCACTTCTTCAAGGACGCCCAGGACACGCCCGATACCCAGATCGTCACCTGGGACTACGACGGTCTGACCATGACCTTCGAGCAATCGCTCTGGAGTCCGTACCAGCAGAAGACGCCGATGAACCTCCGCGATCGCGACGTCCTGCCGAAATGGCCCTTCAACGGTACTCGCGTGGAGATCTACGGCAGCAAGCAGTGGATGATGCTCGGGCGGCACGGCGACGGGTGGGAGGTCTTCGATGGAGACTTCAAGTCGGTGGCCCACCAATTCGGGCGGCAGGCCAACGACGAGCACGTGGCGAACTTCGTGGACTGCATCCGCAGCCGCAAGGCCCCCAATGCCGACATCGAGGAACTGCACTACTCCACCCTGCTCTGCCACTACGGCAACATCTCGTACCGGCTGGGCCGCAAGCTGACCATCGATCCGACAGACCGAGGGATTCGTGTCCGACGACGAGGCCAACCGGCTGGTCAACCGCACCTACCGCAAGCCGTGGGTCGTTCCCGAGACCGTGCGAAGCCCAGATCCTCGTGGAACAAGATTCCAATCCTGTCACTGATAATAAAGAAGAGAATGCTAGATCCCATTTATGCCTTAGATAACATATATAGATATCTGTTTACTATTGTCCCAGGGATGGATGGAACGACCACTCGAAACGGCGAGATCACACAACGGCCAGCCTCGGCGTGATCGCTCCCGCGAACCGCTTCGTGCGCCACTCGGGATGGCGCGCCAGGACCTCGGCCTCGTGCTCGAGCAGCCATCGCTTGCGGTCGAGGCCACCACCATAACCGCCCAGGCCGCCGTCGGCGCCGATCACCCGGTGGCAGGGGACGATGATTGAGACCGGGTTCCGGCCGTTGGCGCTGCCCACCGCCCGGCTTGCCCCCGGCTTGCCGATCCGCCGGGCCAGCTCGGCGTAGGAGATGGCGCAGCCGTAGGGGATGTTGCAGAGCTCTTGCCAGACACGGCGCTGGAAGGGGGTGCCGGCGAGTGCCAGGGTGAGGTCGAAGCTCACGAGGCCGCCCTCGAAATAGGAGGTCAACTGCTCGCACGCAGCGCGAAAGGGTCCGTCGTCCTGGACCCAGCGGGCTCCCGGCTCCGGAGCCGATTCCTCGGCCAGCCGGGTCATGAACAGCCCCGTGAGGGCGGCTCCGTCAGAGGTCAAGAGGAGCTTGCCGAGAGGGCTCATGAGCTGTCGGTAGTAGATCGTCGGATCCATGGCTGGGAGGCTCCAGAGACGAGGAGAGACTGTTCCACAAGATCAACGCCGCATAGGCCCTCCAGGGCCTCCAGGATTCGGCCGCCCGCGCCAGCTCACTTGCGGTCTTCAGCCCCGCGGCCCTCAGCAAGCCGAGGTCGGCGGCGGGGAAGGCGTCGGGCCACCGGAGCGCGCGCATGGCGATATAGTGGGCGGTCCAGTCGCCGATCCCGGGAAGGGCTTTGAGCCGTTCGATCGCGACCTCGGGATCGGAGCCCGGCTCGAGGCTGAGCCGCCGGTCGACGACGGCCTGGGCCAGCGCGCGAATGGCCCGGGCCCGCGGCGCGGCGATGCCCAGGGCCACGAGCGATTCGACCTCGGCCTCGGCCAGCGTCTCGGGTCGGGGACTGAGCCGGACGAGCACGGAATGCGGGGTCGGAACCGGCTCGCCGAAGGTCGAGGCCAGTCGCCCGGCAAGCGTGGTCGCCGCAGGCACCGAGACCCGCTGGCCGAGGATGGCACGGACCGCCAGCTCGAACCCGTCGATACAACCCGGCACACGAAGGCCGGGCACTGCCCGGAGCCTTCTGGCCATCCCGCGATCGCACGACAGATGCTCGGCGATCACTTCCGGCCGGGCATCGAGGTCGAAGAGGCTGCGAAGCCGCGGGAGCAGGACAGGAAGGGCAGCCGCGAGCGAGGTGGAGATCTCGACCATCAGGAGGTTGCGGCCCGCCCTGGGCTCGGCCCGGATCCAGCCTGCATGCTTTCCCAGGCGGACTGTGCGAAGGTAGCTGTTGCCCACGGCGCACTCAACGCCGGTCGCCCCGCGAGCCGCCAGGAACCGGAGCATCGCCTCCCAGGCGAGCGGCGGGCGATAGCTGAGGGCCAGCCTCAGGCTCTCTCCCGATCCGCCGGCGCCGGCCGCTTTTCGCACGCGCGACGGCGTCATGGCATAGTGCGACCGGAAGAGCGCATTGAACCGGCGCACGCTCGCGAAGCCGCTGGCGTGTGCGACGTCGATCAGCGGCAGGCTGGTCTCGGTGAGCAGTTGCTTGGCCAGAAGCAGGCGGCGGGTCTGGGCGAGCGCGATCGGCGAGACGCCGAACTCTTGCCGGATTGCCCGGCGGAGCTGTCGCGCGCTGAGGCCAAGCTCGCAGGCCAGGCTCTCCAGGCTCCCCTCATCGTTCAAGGCCCCGGCCTCGATCCGGGCCGCGGCCTGCCGGGCGGTACGCCCCACCGCATCCACCGGCGCGTGCCCCGGGGCCAGCTCAGGCCGGCACCGCAAGCAAGGGCGGAACCCCGAGTGCTCCGCCAGTGCGGCGTTCGGGAAGAACCGGCAGCGATCGCGGCCTGGCGTTCGCGCAGGACAGATCGGCCGGCAGTAGATCTTCGTGGTGGTCACGCCCACGAAGAACAGCCCGTCGAAGCGCACGTCGCGGGCGGCCAGGGCTCGGTAGCAGGTCTCGATGTCCATTCTCATGGAGGCACTATAAACGCTTCGCATGATCGAGTCTCGCCGTTTTCGGCCATGGCTGCCGGAATTGCCACGATGTCCGAAAGTGGCGAATGGGAAATCGAGCGTGAAGGGCCAAGAGTCAAGCAACGGAACTGGCTTCGCGGGCTCTGACCCCAAACATGGAAGGGATCTCCCAGGAAATCACATCAGTTCCGGGCCTCACGGTTTGGACAGGGCGAAGGGTTCGACACTGGCGGGCTTGGCCGTCACAGGGTGCTGCTGCTTGTTCGTGAGCTCCTTGACCCGCTCGTACAGGTAATTGTCCAGCTCGGTGAGGTACACGAACCCGTCCTTGTTGTAGTCGGCCTTGCCCGAGAGGCCCTCGGTCAAGGCCTGGGTGAAGAAGCCATGGCCGAGGTTGGGGTCTTCGAGCGACACCTCTTGACTGCGGGAGGAGCACATCATGATGACCCCGGAGTCCTCCCGGACCATGTCGCGTACGAAGTCGTCGGTGATCGGTCGAAGCTGCCGCTGCCCCCCGGCCTCCTTCTCCACGGCCCCGGAGTGGCAGGCGTCAAGCATGACCACGAGCTTGCCCTTGATGCCCGCGAGCTTGCGCTTGAAGAGCGCGCCGGCCACCCCGGTCGCGACGATGCTCTGCCGCTCGACCTCGGCGGGAAGCATGTAGAAGAGGCCATCGTCGTCGCCGTATCCGTGGCCCGAGAAGAAGATGATCCCGACGTCCTGGGATTTCATGTCGTCCTTCAGCCACTTGAGCCCCTCGACAAAGGCCTTCTTGGTGGCCTTGCGGTCGACGTACCGCCGAACCTCAAAACCGGCGAAGGCCCTGGCGGCCTTCTCCCTGAGGATTCGCTCGAGCAGTTCGGCGTCATCGGCGGCATACTTGAGCCTGAGCGATTCATCTTCGTAGTCGGCGATGCCGACCAGGAGCGCGTAGAGCCTGGGCTCGGCGGTGCGCTGGACATCGTAGATGACCTCGACCTCATCGGAGCGGCCGTTACTGACGTCCGACTCGGCAACGACGGCGAGGCGATGCCGGCCAGGATCGAGAGTCACCTGCCAGCTTGCCGCTCTGACTCTGCCGCTAGCCGGTTCGTCGCGGACGTCCTTCCGGCCCAGGTTGCCCTCATACGGCCTGTGGTCGAGCATGAGGCGGAAAGCGGTGACGGGGTGTCCAGGCTGGGCGAGAGCCTTGGCCCTCACGGTCAGTTCAGGCTTGTCGAGTCGCATGCCGGAGAGGTCGGGGTCGGGGCTGGTGATCATGACGAGGGGGGGCAGCATCTCCTTGACGACCTTGGCGGGCTCGTTGAGCCGGTCCAGGGGTGTGGCGACGCTGTCGGTCTTGAGCGCGAGCTTGATCACGTCCGGGCGGTAGAGCGACTTGCGGAACTGGCTGGCGGGCACGAAGGTCCCGACCTGTTCGGGTCCGTTGCCGACCTGCCAGCCCATCAGGTTCTCGCCGCCGGGGCTGGCGGGATAGTTACCTTTGGGCGTCCAGGCGATCCAGTCATCGCCGGCGACGAAGAGGGAGAGCAGCGGTCCGACGCGGTGGGGGACCCAGATCCGCGCGGTCTGGTCGCCCGAGGCCGACAGCAGGTACCGACCGTCGGGCGAGGGAGCGACGGCGCAGACCGCGCCAGTGTGGCCTCGAAATTCGCGGATCATTTCCCCCGTTTGGGCGTCGAAGAGGTAGACTCCATACTCGGTGCCCACCGCGACGCGGTCGCCCGTTACGAAGCTGAAGCTGTGAATCGTCTGGTGAGCATAGGGGGTAGCAATCTGCGCCACCACGGCATCCGCCTGCATGACCTCTAGGTTCTTCCCCCCGGTGAGCTGGAGGGAAAGCGAGCCGCGGGACTCTCGAGCCCGCCAATAGCTGGCGTCGGGCGCTGGGCCGAATTCGAGGTCCGTCAGCGAAAAGCTCCGCTCCAGGGGGCCCCGGTCGTTGTACGAGGTGAATTTATACGTGTTGCCCCAGGCGATCGACTTGCCGTCCGGGCTCCAGCCGGCGGACCAGGCTGCGTGTCCCTTGCCGGCCAGGCGATGCAAGAACGAGGCGTCGGCCAATCTCCAGAGGTAGATTTCGTGGGACTCGCCCCCCGCCGTGGCCGCCATCGTGCCGTCGGGAGAGATGGCTCCCGCGAAGACAGTATTGTCATGCTTGGTGAATCGCAGCCGCTCCTGTCCGGAGGAAACCTGCAGGACCGCCGAGCCGAAACCGCCAGCCTCTGGCCCGCCCCAGGTGTAGAGCAGCTCGCGGGAGTCAGCGGTGAACATGACCGAGATAATGTGGTTGTCCAGATTCTCGATGTTTCGCGAGAAGGTCCCGTCCGGGCTCCAGAGTCGGACCGACCGATCATAGCTGCCGGTGGCCAGGAGTTTCCCATCGGGGCTCCAGGCAATGGACCTGACCTCCTTGGTGTGCCCCTGGAGGGTCTGCAGGCACCTGCCGTCGGCCACTGACCAGATCCGCGCCGTCTTGTCCAACGACGCAGTGGCCAGCCGGCTGGAGTCGGGAGCGAAGGCAACACCGTAGACCGCGTTCGTGTGTCCATCGAGGACGCGCCGGCACTCCCCGGTGGCCACGTCCCAGATCCGCGCCGTGTTGTCGTGGGATCCCGAGGCCAGGAGGAGACGACCTCCCAGTGGAACGGCGAAGGCGAGCGACTGAATGGTGCGCGTGTGTCCCTTGAGCACCCGCTCGATCCGCCCCGTGGCCGTTGAGATGAGGTAGATCGATCCGATCGCATCCTTCAGTCCCCATCCGCCGACAGCCAGGGTCCGGCCGTCCGGGGAGAGTGCGGCGGCGTAGAGCCTACCCTCATCGCCGGGTCCGATCGGCGGTCGGAGCACGCGGATCGGCTCGCCGCTGGCCGCGTCCCAGATCCGGATCGTCTTATCATCGGAGACGGAGATCAGCTCCTTACCATCCGGCGTGAAGAGGACCTTCCAGACTTTCGAGGTGTGCCCGCCGGAGTCGAGCACCAGGATGGGTGGCGCCGCCGCCGGTTCCTGGGCCCCGACATGCTTACAGGTCAGCAAGATCAGCAAGGTGATGCATCGGCGCACGGAAGGGTTCTCCGAGGAAATGGCAACGTCCCGGGCCTCACGCCCTGGAAAGAACGAAGGGCACAATGCTGGCGGGCTTGGCGGTCAATCAAGCAAGAACGAGCACCAGCACTGCTCGACTTTCGGAATCTGCGTTGCGCATGGTGAATCCTATGTGTCAGATCGGGTCAGGGCTTGTCGACGACCTCCAGCGTCTTGATCTTCGTCACCCAGCCGTCCAGCTTCGCCGGGATGGGTCGCACCTGCCGCTCGATCAGGGCGGCCTGGCCCAGGAGATGGGACAAGGGGTCTTCCACGTCCCGGGGCACTTCCTTAATCGCCTCCTGCCTGAGAAAGCGGAAGTCGACCGGGGATTGGGTGACGACGAGCTTCAGGTGATCCCGAATGACCATCTGACCCTCGGGCAAAACGGTCTGGGCCGAGCCCGAATAGGGCTTACCGGGCGCCAGGGCCTCGTTACGGCCTTCCCCCGGGTAGAGCACGTCCACGCTGCCGTCGCTCGCGAGGTCCAGGATGGCGAAGTAGACGTCCTTGCCGCTCTTATTCGTGACGATGTACTCGACTTTCTGGCCCGCGACCAAGGTTAGGTCCGGCCTCTTCGCAAGTGCGGGATCCAAGGCGTCGCGCGTCTTCGAACGAATCTCGAATTCGACGTCCAGGCCACGACGGGGGTTGTCGAGGCTCAAGAGGCTCAGCCACTTCGCCCAAGCGGTTAGCCGCTCCAGGACAAGCTGCACGGCCCCCGTCTCATCGGCCGCGGTCTGGAACAGCACCTCGGGCCGATCCCCATCCTCGCGATTCTGGGAGAGGACGAGGAGCCAGGCCCCCGCTGGGGTCTTCTTCTTTTCAAGCAGGAGCTGGGCGTCGGCCGGCTTGGCGGTCGCGTCGAAGGTCTGGGCGAAGGTCGGGGACTTCGGGTTGTCCGGCTCGGTTCGGCCCCCGCCGGCGACCGCCTCGCGGATCCTGCCGCGGACGCCCGACTGGTCCGTAGCGGCGATGTGCAGGCGGGTCCGGCTGCTCCCCGAATTGTGCCGCCTCGCCCAACTCGCCAGTTGCTCCAGGATGAGCTCAACGGCCCCCTCCTCGTTCAGGGAGGCCGGGGGCGAAAGCTCCGTCCCGTCCCCACCTAAGAGGGCGATCGACCTGGCCCCCTGCTTGGTCTTCGTCTCCTTGAGCAGGAGCTGGGCGTCGGCCGGCTTGGCGGCCGCCTCGAAGGTCTGGGCGAAGGTCGGCGACTTTGGGTTGTCCGGGTCGGTGCGGTCCCCGCCGGCGACCGCCTCGCGGAGCTTGCCGAGGACGCCCGAGGCGCCCGCGCCGGCGATATGCAGGCGGATTCTGCGGTCCTGGAAGTTGTGCCGCCGCTCGACAGCCCGCGAAGACGGCTGGATCGGCTTGCCCCCGACCCGCTTCGCTTCTGACTGATAGGAACCGACGGTGACCAGTTCCGCCTGCGCGGTCGCCTTGGCCGGGTCGTCGAACGACTTGGTCCCGGGCGGGTAGACGTCGAAGACCGATCCCTCGGTCATCCCGTGAACCTGTCCCGCCTCGAGCATGATCCCGTCTCCCTTGGGCGAAGCCGGGACGAATGGCTCGGGCAGGCTCGACCTGTCGCTGAGGAGGTAGTTCTCTAAGTTGGCCCCCTCCAGCTGCGGGTGCTGCCGCCTGTAAGTGCCGGTGACCTTCGCCTTGACCTTGTCCATGACGTCGCGATAGGTGGCCTCGGCCTTGCCCGAGCCGAGCACCTCGGCGACGAAGAAGTGCGTCAGCGTGCCGCAAGGGTTACCCTTCTGGTCGGTGTACTCGAAGGCGACCTCGTCGGCCTGGCAGGCCGACAGCAGGGCGTAGTCGCGGCTTTTGAGCCCCTCGCTGGCGTCTCCGACGCCGCGCGGGGCGAGCCGTGCCTCGGGCGGCGGGGGCGGCGGGTCGCGCAGGTCGGGGGCAACAACCCGGGCTCGGGCCGTGGCGACGTCCTTGAGCACCATTCCCGAGTGGCAGCTATCGAAGATGAACGTCACGTTCTTGGTCTTCTCCGCCAGGAGGGAGAACAATCCCCTCAGCTCGTCGGCGCTGATGTCGTAAACCCCCTCGGTGCGGCTGTCGTGCGGGACGATCGTGCTGATCTCCCCGGAGGGCGACTTGCCGGAGGGGTCCTTCATGCGCGAGCCGTGGCCGCTGTAGTGGAAGACGACGACGGCGCTATCCTCCGCTCGGCCTATAAGGTGGTCCTTAAAGGCCTGAATGATGGCGGCGTGGGTGGCTTGCTCGTCGGTCAGGACCCGGATCGAGTCGTCAGGGAAGTCGAATTTGCCCTGGAGCAGACCCTGCATGTTGCGGACATCGGCGGCGCAGCCGGAGAGGCCGTTGACGGCCTTGTATTTGTTGATGCCGACCAGCAACGCTAGCTTCTCCACCTTTCCCGCTGGCTTGGGGCTTGTCTTGGTCCCGCTGCCTCCTGACTACGTCGTGGGGGGCTGTCCCTCCGTGCCTCGGCCGCCCGAGCATCCGTAGCAAGAACAGATCACGAGCACGGCTATCGAAACCAAGACCGACCGGGCTGCCATAGTTATCCTCCTTATTTAGAGAACGGTCCTCGGACGATGTGTCGGGGCGAAGGGACCGGCGGCGAATTGATGAGGCGCCGGCCGGAGCGAGATCTATCACAAGTCTTTATATGGTCTCCGAGGGCCCACCGCAAGGAACTATCGCCCTTATTTCGTATAGACTGTACTTTCCGCGATTGACTTCGCTCTCATGCCGCCAGGGCAAGCAACCGCTCGGCGACGGCCCGAATTTCCTCCTCGGTGACCCCGGGGCGTAGAACCGCGCGAATCTCCTCGGCCAACAATTCACGGCGCCAAGCCCGACGCTTGTCTGCGTGGCTTGGGCGACGGTTCGGATCGTCCCATGGCGATGCTCGGCGGTCCACCAAGTCGTCCTCCTCCCGACCCCATGCCCAAGCTTCGGTCATCGTGAACGTCCAGAGGCAGATGTGGAATGCACCGATGTTTGCCCACACGAACCGCACCTGCTGCTGGCCGGCTCCGACGATCTCCTTGCAGTCGCGGAACGCGATCTCTAATGAGAACCGGTCGGCGACCGTCGAGAGAATCTCTGCTACGGTCGCTGACACGTCGGTGCAGAAGAAGGCCACCCATCCACTCGGCTCCTCCACCAACACCACCCGGATTGCCCCGCCGACGGGCCGCCACATCGCCACGAACGTCTTATACCGCTTCTTCGCCCGCTTGCCATACAAGTCGAAGATGCTAGTCGTCCAACCGCGACGCTGCCCGGCCCGTTTGGCCAAGTCGATGCGCGTCTCTCCGTAGACCCGCGGCCTACCGCGCCGACCTGGTACCCGGGGCCCTGGGATCGTCCATAGCGCCGCGTCCTTGCGCAGCCGGCTGACGACCGTCATTCCCAGCAACATCGCCGGTTTGAGGAACGGGGCCTTGGCGTAGGCCCCGTCGACCACCACCCACAGCGGCTTGCCCAGGAACCGGAGCCAGAACCAAGCCCACCGCAGGAGCTCGACTCCCATCTCCAGCTTGGTCCGGAACTCCGGCCGATGCTTTGGGTCGATGCACGGCAGATCCTTGGCCCGCACGTACAGACGGGCCAACAGCGGCAGAGCGATGACTCCCCATGCAGGATGGACCGCCAGGAGCCCGAGCACCACCCAGACGTGGCCGTAGACATGCGGCGAGCCAGCCGGGCCGGGGGTCGGGTTGTGATGGATGCCAGCCCCCTGCACGTAGGGCCCATACCGCTGTGTCGGCGTGTCGTCTAGCGCCACGGTGAGCCGCGTCTGACCATCCACCAAAGGCTTGACCACCTCGTGGATCAACCGGCCGGCGATGTTGTCCGCCCGCTTGCCGGCTGCTGCGACGGTCGTGTAGCAAGGCTGATACTGTCGACTCAAGCCGGCAGCGCGGATCCAGCTGGTGACGGTCCTTCGGCCGCGGGCGAGGATCGCGCCGATAAAGAGCCACACCAGCCTGACGGCAGATCTGCGATCCAGGGGTGAAGCAAGGCAAGAGAACCACTGGCACGATGTCGCGTCCTGGTGCGATGATGTCACGGCCGACTCCGTCCGGGGTTGATTGGCAGGCTTGGTCACCGCCATCGTCCCGGCCGGACCGGCATTCGTCTACCCGAGTCACGTCAACGACCAAGGGAACCAAATCGCGGAAAGTACAGGTATAGAATCTCAGGTAAGTAAAGCACGCTCGGCCCCTTGGTTTTGAATGGCGTGCCGGTGTGCGAAGCACAGGTTCCTCCACCAGGTCGGACCCCGTTGCCCCGTGCATTACTTACCCGAGACGCTATAACTTCGCTGAGGACTCGGTCCGATCCCCTGCCATCGTCCTTGAGATCGCGATCGTCCGCGGTAAACTGGTGTCCTGGATTAGCGGTAGCGACCAACCTCGATGCCGAGACCCTGAAGAATGAGTAAGGTGCGAACACTCGAAATGAACCCCACCACAGGGTGTTTTTTGACGCCATTCCCTCGCGGCACCGCCGGGTACGTGCCCGGTAGCCTCGTCGTTAGTTTATACTCGCGCCATGCATCGCACGATCGGCTCATACGCCCTGCACGGGATCGACGCGATCCCGGTGGACGTCGTGGCGGATCGGGACCGCGTCTGAGTCGTGGGGCGAGGGATCGGATGGCCGCTGGCTAGGCGGAAGAGGCCGTCAGGCACAATTTTACATTTGTCACGGCCATGCTCTTCCTCCCTCCCTCCTCGCCGGTAGGAAAGGCGGTCAGGCAGAAATGTTGCGCAGCGCACCTTGGGGTACTGTTTCGGGGGGAGAATCGCGGGCGTGAAGTTTGTTAACTTGATTTAAATGTGAACGGAGGATCGGGAAATCTGCGTGAAAAGCAACTATTGCCTCATCCACTCTTAATCTTCGGGTACAGCCGCTTCAGTTTTGTTCGGGCGTCGTCGATTTTAAATTGCCAGTCCACGCCGCGTTGTTTGGCATTGGTCTTGTCGGCCCAGATCCCGATCTCCGATTGCAGTAGTGGCAGTTCTCCGATGCGGCGGCCGCTCAGGCATTGGCTCGTCAGGCAACTCAACTCGCATTCGGCGATGTTCAGCCAACTGCCGTGTTTGGGCGTGTGGCAATAGTTGATCCGCTTGATATACGCCCGCGCTTGCTTGGGCGGGAACGCCGTGTAGAACGCCCCCTTCGTGTGGGTGTTGAGGTTGTCGCACACGAGCGTCACCTTCGCGCAAGTGGCGTAACGTGTGTCCAACAATTGGGCCACTTCGATCGCCCAGTCGACCTTGGTCCGACGCTCTCGGGCGGTTGCCTGTCGAAAGCCCGACAGCGGTTCCGCGAACATGAAAATGCTCGCCGTGCCGTTGCGTTCGTATTCGTAATCGACACGTTTCGCATGCTTTTTCGTCGCGGCGATCGGCACTTTCGTCTCCTTCAGCAATTGCACCGGTTGCTCGTCCATGCAGAGCACCGGTTGCTGCGGATCATACGCTTCCGCATAGGTTTCGAGCACGTTTTCCATGTCGGCCACGAACTCGGCATCCTGGTCGGGCGGAATCACCCAATACTCGATCTTGCGCTGGTCATGCCATTTTTTTTAGCGTCTTGCGGACCGTCTCCGCGCAGATCGAAGGGACCACTTCCAAGACCGCCAGCTCATCGGCCAACAACTGCAACGACCACCGGCCATACCCCGCCGGCGGCTTCCCCAACCGCATCGCGATCAGCTTCGCTTCGCCCACGCCATCCAGCTTGCGCGGCGTCGGCGTCGTCGCACGTTTCTTGCGTTCCAACGCGGCGTCAAAGCCTGTTGTGACCAATCGCTCACGAAGATTCTCCACGGTCCGCACTGAGCAACCATACGCCTCCGCGATCTTTGCATCCGGCCAACTCGGCCCATCCGCATCCGCCTTGAGCAGGATTTGGGCCCGATTCACCTTCTCCGACGTCCCCTTGAGCCGCTTGACGATATCCTGGCAGACACCACGTTCATCATCCGACAGCCGGACGATATACTTCTTGTTCATGGGACACCTCCTTGTGCCTGGGAGTGTCCCTGAACTCGCGGGGGTCGCCAACCCCAAGATTTAGCGTGGATGCGGCACTATGCCCTGCCCTCAAAAACAGGGGTCAGCTCTGCACGAGCACGGCGCGGACTATGCCTTATGCGAGATGTTTTCGTAACTTCTTTATTTTCAATGACTTGCAGTCGGGGCGAGAGGATTTGAACCTCCGACCTCACGGACCCGAACCGTGCGCTCTAGCCAAGCTGAGCTACGCCCCGTCAGCGTGAAGACTGATTGTTAACGATCACGGCGATTCTGTCAATTCCATCAATTCTTGGCTCGAGCCGTTGTGGGGCGGCGGGGTGCGGAGGGCTTGAATGAGGCGGGAGATGGTGGCGGGGGCTGGGGATCGGGAGCGTGGCGTTCCAGAGGGGTCTGGAGGGAGGCCATGAACTCGTGCCAGTCGCGCTCGAGGGATTCGAGATCGGTCCCGAAGGCACGCTGGAAGGCGGTGAAGAAGCGATCGGACGGGGATAGCTCCGCAGAGCGTCGCGTCGGGACTGCGGAGCAGGTCGAGATAGGTGAGGAACTGCTCGGGGTGCTGGGAGCGGAGGAAGAAGACCAGCGACCAGGCCTGGGCGTAAAGATCACGCTGGTAGCCGCG
This sequence comes from uncultured Planctomycetaceae bacterium, assembly GCA_963816015.1. Taxonomy (GTDB): domain Bacteria; phylum Planctomycetota; class Planctomycetia; order Isosphaerales; family Isosphaeraceae; genus Aquisphaera. The sequence goes on from CAWFJM010000026.1 coordinate 51,188, forward strand.
GCCGTAGCCGGCATCGCGGACCAGAGGTTCCAGGCGAGGGAGAGGCTGGATTCGTCGCCAATCGGAGAGGCGGATGTCGTGGACGCGGCCGATGCCCGCCCAGCGGCCGCCCCGGATCACCTCGAACTGCATGGCCAGGCCTTCCTGAAGCCAGATCGGGAACGCGTCGTGCCGCGGAAGCAATCCGCTGTTCGCGGCCAGCAGGTGAATCAGCTCGTGAGTGGCGGTTCCCTCGTTGATCGCCCGCCGCTCCAGGTCGAGCAGGAGCTCCTCGCGGCGGACCTCCCGCTCCAGCCGGTCGAGGAGCGCGAGAGCCTCGGCGCGGCCGAGTGTCCGGGCTGACTCGCCGGTCAGCGTCACGCGGAGCCTGGCCCGAGGCGGCAGCTCGTCCACCGTCGTCTGGAACCGCCGCAGCTCCTCGCGCCGGGCGATGGCGTTCTCTCGGCCCTCACGCTGCTTGTCGGAGCTCCGGGCGTCAAACGCGACCACGGCGTTCCAGGTGGGATGAAAATAGCCCCGGGTCGTGGCGAAAGCGTCGGCGTTCTGGTTGTGAAGAAACGCCAGGTAGTCCTTCTGGTCGGCAAACCAGGCGAGGATCAGCCGGCGGGCGGGGACGGGCAGCTCGATCCCCTGGGCGGCGAAGACGAGGTAATACCCGGTGATCAGCTTCTCCAGCAGCGCCACACGCTCCCTGGCCTCGTCCTCGTCCCCGGTCGGCTCGTGGAGCAACACGATGTGCGGGCCTCGAGCGAGACTGGTGGAAATTCCCAGGGTCTTGCGGAATTCGGACAGTTCGGGATCCTTGCAGGGTCGCTCGAGGCGTTCCAGCGCAGCGACCATCCGGGCGGTCGGGGCGTCTTTCGGGTTTTCCCTGTGCAGGTCGCGCAGCACCGCGGCCGCCTCGTCGATGAGTCCGTTCTCGATCGCCCACCAGGCGGCCTCGAACCGGGCCGCGAAGCCGGCGGATTGCGCCTGTTTGAGCCGATCGTGCCATTGCTCTGCCGGCACGAATCCGGGCACCAGCTTCCGGAAATCTCCGCGGTGGAATTCGTACTTCCCCTCGGGGAGCTCGATGAAGACGCGATCTCCGTCGACGGTGGCGCTGGCCTGAACCTCGCCTCCCTTCTGGAAGTACAGCAGGTCGGCCCGCGCCGGGAACCCGGAGAGAGGATCAGGACTAGGCCGGTCGCCAGCACAAGACCGGCCCGCCAGGTCCTGGCCCGGGCTGTCCGCGAATCGACAGAGGACATCTGCGGCTCCGTCTTTCCGATCGATACCGAAGGGACGATGTCCCTTACTATCGTCGGTCGTCGGAAGTTCGTCCAGCCAGGATGGGTGGTCGAGAAACGAATCCCGGTACTCTCCAAGGCCGCGGATCTGCAGTGTTGAGCCCGAGGACAGCCCAGCCGCGGGGGATCAGGGGCATCGATCGGACTGGTGAGTGGCCATGGTCAACATGATGCATGCTACTGCTGGTCCCCAGCATTTTTCTCAAGTTCAGGCCCGCAGCTCCTCGGGGCGTGTCGCCTGAGATCACGAAAATCCGAGAGCTTAGTCAGTCGGTTGAACCAAGGGATGTCAATGGGCTTTCCGCGATGACATCGGGATGCCAGGGAGGCGAAGATGCTCGTTCTCAGTCGCAAGCCATTGCAGTCAATCACGATCGGACCAGACATCAAGATCACGATCGTCAAGGTGGAGCGGAACCAGGTGCGGATCGGGATCGAGGCGCCTCGCGATGTCACGATCCTTCGAGACGAGTTGATCCCGTCCGGGCCGGCCGGTTCCGAGGATGAGGCGCAGCCGCTTCCGAGAATCCAGGCCGTCTCCGTCTGAGCGGGCACTCCGGCAGCAGCCGAGACCGCGGCTGGCCGGTGCGATGCTGGCTGGCCGATGCAGGCAGGCGAGTCACGCGGTCTCGGCGCATGGCCGGATCTCACCGAGTTGATGGCATCAACACCGCGAGCCGATCGAAATCGGCGGTGGTGCTCTTCTTCGCCGGCCCCTTCCCCACCACTTTCCTCGGTCTCTCCTCCCGCGAAGGCTCGCTTCGCCTTCTCGCCGACGGCGAACGATTCCAGGCAGAGCCCGATCTTGGGATTGACGGTGTTGTCCTCCGCCTTGGGGTACTCGAAGATCAGGGCGACTTCGTAGGGGCTGTTCTTGCTGCCGTAAAGGTAGATCTGCACGTTCTTTGCGTTCAGGTCGAGGCAGCTGTGCTTGATAGCGTGTTCTTGCCCTTCGTTTCGTCCTTGAATTTTGCGACGGTCGACTCATCGGCGCCATAGACATTCTTGATGAGGTCCACGACTCGTGTTGAAGTCGCCGCGCGGGGGCGGTTCGGGCTTGGGCAGCACCTTTCTTGGCCGGGGTCTTGGGCCGATTGACCCGGGCCAGCACGTGCAGGCTCTGCTTTTCCGGTTCGATGAAGCTGGATTCGACGTCGAACCTTCCCGGCTCGACGGCAGCCAGCTGAAACGTCTGAGCCGGGCCGGTCATGTTCTTGGGTGGCCGGACGAAGATCTGCAGCTCCTCGAGCTTGCCCTTGGTTGCCGGTTCGCTCAGGTTCTCGTTGAGCCGCCTCTGGTACCTCATCTCCTCGAGCGTCTTCTCGAGGCGGTACTCGTAGCTCTGGGTTCCGCAGCCGACGACCAGAACGAGACCCGCGCTCAGCACGATCGCTGCCACCCGTCTCATGAATCACGCTCCCAGCAAGCGGATCCCGCCTGCCCGACCGGGGTTTCCTGGTTCATGCCTGACCGACCTTTCGGACCTCATGCCGATCCTGGTAGGTTCAATCTTAGTGTTCCGCAGCTTGGAGCACCAGTTAGCACAGGTTCGATGGAAGCGTGGAGATCCATGGACTCAGGCAGCGAACCGAAGATCGGGAGCGAGGCAGCCTCCGAATCGAGCCCGGTCCGGATCGGGCGGCCGGTGAAGATCATCGCCCTGGTGAAGCCATTTCGTGCCCAGGCGGTGCTCTCGGCGCTGGAATCCGTGGAGATCCTGGGGGGAACCGTGCGCGAGGCGATGGGCTATGGCCGGCAGAAGAACCGGCTGGGCCAGTACCTGGGAAGCGAGTACAACACCTCGTTCCTGCCCAAGGTTCAGCTGACGGTGTTTGTCGAGGAGGAGCACGTGCCGGCCGTCATCAAGGCCATCGTGGGCCAGGCGCGAACGGGTCGGATCGGCGATGGGAAGGTGCTGGTGTTGCCTTGTCTGGGCGAGAGCCTGAGCTGGTGAGCGGCCGGCTCGATCCGATTCGAGCCGAGTCCGAGATGAAGACAGGCCGACCTGCTGGGTCTGACGATCGACCGTGGGTCTCCGATGAACGACGCAATTGCCGGCGTGGTGGCCGTCCGCAGGACTGGCCGCTCAGTGGGGCGTGTCGATCCAGAGGACGCGCCGGATGCGGGGCTGCTCCGCGGTGGATTCGAGGTCGATCAGCTGCTGCTGGGGGATCGTCTCGGGATTTTCCGCCCGCAAGAGGGCATATCGGCCGCAGTCCCGGAACCAGCGGATGGTTGGCTGGTTGCTCCAGCCAGACGACGACCATCTTGCCGTCAAGCTGGCGAGGGTCCTCGTTCTCCTTGGAGTAGGCGACATAGGCCCCGTCCGCGAGGATCGGCGCCATGGCGTTTCCGGTGACCTGGATGCACCGATTCTCGTGCTGGGCCTCGAGCCATTCCTTCCTGGCCGGTGGGGCCAGGGGAGCTCAAAAGGGGCGGAATCTGAGCGGTCAACCGCCTCGTCGTCACCGCTCGCCGGCGCGTTCCATCATTCTCGAGCAGTTGAAGGGCTGTCCGCAGCAGGGCACCCACCGTCATCGCCGGTTTCGAGGTCGACGTCATGGCGGTCCAGTCGCTGTTGCTGGCGAAACTTCGGGCCTTTGCCGTGGAGCAGCCAGACCGGCTCGACCGCGGTGAGCTCGATGATCTTGAGGACGACCTCGGCGGGGACCGTCACTCCGCCCTCGTAGTTGTACCAGGTCCGCACGGGGATCCCCAGGCGTCGAGCCATCTCGGGGCCGCCGCGCTCACCGAACAATTCCAGACGCAAGGTTGAGAGTCGCTCGGCGAGGGCCAGCTTCGCACGAAGCGACTCGGGTAAGGTCTTCCGACGAGCCATGAGGGTCATCCTAATCGCCGCGAGTGTGGCAGATACGCGTCCAAGCCAGGGACCACGATGGAGCAAGAACTCGGACGGCTATATAGCTATTTAAGGCCATTCGCCGAAAAAAATCAATGTGTTGATCCCGGGAAGAATGCGAAAAGTGCAACAAGAGTGACAGGTCACGAGCCGGAGCTCACGTAGTCGAGCTCTTCCGAATCGCCGTGGAGCGAGATCAGAACCTGCGGTCCGGACTGCGGAACCTCTTCGCAGCAACGGGTCCCTCGCGATCAGGGCTCGGGAGCTCAGTCATCCTCGTCGAGCTTCAGATCCATGAGGAACTGGGCGACCGCATCTTCCTCTTCGGGTGAGCCCGAAGGAGGTTGGTCGGGCTCGGCGACCTTCTTGTCCTCACCTGCGCTCTTCGGCTTCTCGGCGGCGGCTGAGGGGCCGGCGTCGGGGATGCTGGCTTGGCGGCCTTCTTCGGTGGGGCGGGTGCAGGTTCGTCGTCGAGCGGGATGATGTCGATGTGTTCCGGCTCATCGTCGATGGCAATCTCGAATTCTTCCAGTTCCAGGTCGTCTTCGGCGACGGGGAGGGCGTCGAGTTCGGCGGTGTCGGTGGGCTTGGACTCCGGAGCCGGCTGTGCATCGGGTTTCGTCGCCAGCTTGATCGGGTCGACGCGCAGGGTCACTCCGCCGATGGTCAGGACGTCGCCGGCTTTGAGACTCTGCTGCCCGAGGACGCGTTTCCCATTGACAAACGTACCGTTTGAGCTGCCGAGATCGCGAAGCATGAGCTTGCTCGCCGTCCTCGTAGAGTTCGCAGTGCCGGCGGCTCACCTGGGCGGAGCGAATCCTGATGAGACAATCATCGTGGCGGCCGATGCTATTGACTCCGTCGATCAGCTTCAGCGTGTTGGCTTCGCTGCGTCCCCGGACGATCTGGAGAACATAGTTCATGATCTGGGCAATCCCGGCTGGCTGGCTGGTCGAAACGCATGTGGTGACGAGTCGCGAAAGGAGGCTGAGAGCCCTCTCTTCAAGCTACCTTCTCGCACGCCGCACGCAAATGGAAAGCCGGAAACAGTTCCGAGGTTCCGAGCCGGTGGCGGGCATCGCCGGGTCGCCGGGGAGTTCCCTCGGAAGCGCCTTGCAATCCCGGGTGACAGCGCTATACTGGGAAAGTCGCCGACGCACGCTGACCGTCAGGGTTTGATGACGGGCCAGGGCCGCTCGCTTCGAGATTCGCGGGAGTAGCTCAGGGGTAGAGCACCACGTTGCCAACGTGGTTGTCGTGGGTTCAAATCCCATCTCCCGCTTTGATGTCTTGCCTCCTGGGTTGGCCGCTTTCGCTCGAGCGCGGGTTGCGTGATGGCGGATCAAGCCGTCCCAGCCTGATGTGATCCGAGGGAAAGCCCGAGATGAGTACTGGTGAAGAAGAACGCGATTCCTCTCTTTCGGTGACGGATCAGCCCGTCGAGGAACAGACCGAGGAAGGGCAAGAGGAGGAAGCCAAGCGGAAGCTCGAGATCGACGTTCTGATCCAGGACGTCGGCCCCTGCAAGAAGCACCTCAAGGTCACGGTCCCCCGGTCCGAGATCGAGCGACAGTTCGAGGACTCGCTGGGACGATTCCAGCGCGATTCCCAGGTGCCGGGCTTTCGGCCCGGCCGTGCCCCCCGTCAACTGGTGATCAAGCGGTTCCGCAAGGAAGTGGGCGATCAGGTCAAGTCGGCTCTGCTGATGGCCTCGCTGGAGCAGATCGACGAGGACTACAAGCTCAATCCGATCACTCAGCCCAAGCTCGACGTCGAGGCGATCAGCCTCCCCGACGACGGCCCGATGACCTTCGAGATGGAGGTGGAGGTCCGTCCCGAGTTCCAGGTCGCGGAATACAAGGGGCTGAAGGTCAAGCGGCCCGTGAAAGCGATCCGTGAGCAAGATGTGGAGGCACAGTTCTCGCGGTTCCTGGAGCGGTATGCCCAGATCGTCCCCAAGCTCGAAGGGGCGGCGAGGATCGGCGATTATCTGACCGCCGATCTCACGTTCTTCAAGCCCGATGGCAACGTGCTCAGCGAGGTCAAGGAGACCGAGTTCCGGCTTCAGCCCGAATTGAGGTTCCAGGACGGGCACGTTCCGGAAATCGGCGCGGCGCTCGAGGGAGTCAAGCCGGGTGAGACGCGGGAAATCGAGGCGAAGCTCGGCTCCTCCGTGGCCGATCCATCCCTGCGTGGCCAGACGGTCAAGGTGAAGGTGCTGGTTCACGATCTGAAGCAGTTGCGGCTGCCCGAGGTGAACCCCGAATTCCTCGAGTCGATCGGCTTCGACAGCCTCGAGGAGTTGCGGGAAGCGGTTCGCGAAGCGCTCCAGCGGCGGAACGAATCGCAGCAGAAACAGGCGGTCCGCCGCCAGATTCTCGACGCACTGATGGCCGAGACCCCCTTCGACCTGCCCCCCGACCTGGTCTCGCGTCAGGAGAAGAGCACCGTCAGCCGGCTGATCATGGAGTTGCGGCAGCAGGGCTTCTCGGACAGCGACATCCGCGCCCGCGAGGCCGAGATTCGCGCCAATGCCCACGAGATGACGCTCCGCTCGCTCAAGGAGTTCTTCATCCTCGCCAAGATCGCCGAGGCCGAGGGCATCAAGGTCGAGGAGGAAGACCTGGAGATGGAGATCGAGAAAATGGCCGCTCGCACCGATGAGAGCGTGCGGCGGATCCGCGCCCGGGTTGAGAAGGAGGGGCTGGGCGACGCCCTTGCCACCCAGATCCTGGAACGCAAGACTCTGGACCACATCCTCAACTCGGTCGAGATCGAGGACGTGCCGCTCGACGAGCCGGAGACGGCTGTCGAGACCCTGGACCAGACCGCGAGCCCGGGCGGTGAGCCGGAGCCTTCGGCCGAATGACCGACGCTTACCGGTCCGGTCTGATCGGGACGATGGCGATACCCTGGCCTCGGGTCTCATCGTGAGCAACTCTTGTCGATCAGGTCCCCCTGCCTTATCGTTACTTATGAACTCTGCGCCCCTGGCCTGAGCGATCGATCGGCCGATCCGCCACCGATCGCCCGGGGTCATGATTCTCTTAGGAACGTTCCATGGCATTCGATCATCCACTCGCGGAACCAAGACTTCAGCGCTACCGCGACTACGCCCGCCAGCGGCAGATGACTCTGGGCGACCTGCTCCTCGAGAACCGCATCGTCTTTCTCGAGGGAGTCATCAACGATGCCGTTGCCAATCTCGCCGTGATGAAGTTCTTGTACCTGCAATATGAGAACCGGACGCAGGGCATCAGCTTCTACATCAACAGCCCGGGCGGGAGCGTCAGCAGCACCCTGGCCATCTACGACACCATGCAGTTCATCGAATGCCCCGTGGCCACCTACTGCATCGGCCTGGCAGCCTCCGGCGCCGCGGTCCTCCTGGCCGGCGGATCCAAGGGCCGCCGCTTTTCCCTGCCGCACTCGAAGATCATGATTCACCAGCCTTACGGGCAGGTTGGCGGCCAGGTTTCGGACATCGAGATCCAGGCCGAGGAGATCGTCAAGAGCCGGCAGGTCATCAACGAGATCCTGGCCCGACACACCGGTCAACCCATCGAGCGGATCGCCAGGGACACCGAGCGCGACCGCTACCTGACTGCCATGCAGGCCAAGGAATATGGCCTCGTCGATGAGGTGGTGGGGCGGATCCAGGGCGCGCGAGAAGGGACCAGGTTCGTCCGTGGTCACCACGCCACGCCCACGCCGCCGGCCACCGAAGTCAAGTAACCTGGATCGATCGCCGCGGGCCGCCGACTTTTCTTACTGGGAAGGTTTTTCACCGATGCCACTGGTTCCCATCGTCATCGAACGGAGCGGTCGTGAAGAGCGGGCGATGGATATCTACTCCCGCCTGCTTCAGGACCGCATCATCATCCTGGGCACAGCGATCGACGACACGGTCGCCAACCTCGTCGTGGCCCAGATGCTCGTGCTGGCCCATCAAGACGCCAAGGCCGATATCCACCTCTACATCAACAGCCCCGGGGGAAGCGTGACCTCGGGCCTGGCGATTTACGACACCATGCAGTGGGTGCCGTGCGACGTGGCCACCTACTGCATCGGCCAGTGTGCCAGCATGGGCTCGCTGCTGCTGGCCGCCGGTGCCAAGGGCAAGCGGAATGCCCTGCCCCACAGCCGGATCATGATTCACCAGCCGCTGGCCGGCATGGAAGGAACCGCGACGGAGATCCTGATCCATGCGGAAGAATTCATCCGGATGAAGAAGCAGCTCAACGCCATCTACCAGCGGCACACGGGGCAAACACTCGAGCGGCTCCAGGAAGACACCGATCGAGACCGCTTCATGGGCCCCGAAGAGGCCCGCGAATACGGCCTCATCGATAACGTGGTGGATCGCGCTCCGGCATTCCCCGCGAATCCGCAGCGCATCTGATCGGACTTTCGCCGGTGGCCAGCCGGTGACGACGTGCAGCACTTCGCGATCACCGGCCGCTGCCGAGTTCGTCCAGGATCGGCTCGTTGGCCTCCGGGAAGCGAAGCGTCTTCAACTCGCCGGCCGGGACCCAGCGGCACCCCGAGCCGGCTGGGGCTCGGCGAACCGGTCGACCGGCTGGCAATCGAAGAAGTGAAGCCGGACGTGCCCGTGGGGATAGTGGTGTTCGATGGTTCTCCTCAGGCGTCCGACCACGACGTGAAGCCCTGTCTCCTCGTGGCATTCGCGGGCCGTCGTCTGCGGCCGGTGATTCCCCGGGCTCGCATTTGCCGCCAGGGAACTCCCAGTAGCCGGCATAGACCGTCCCCTCGGGCCGGAGCCTGACCAGGAAATGGTCGCCGCGACGGATCAGTCCGATTCCCACGAGGGTTGGACCGGGCTGGGGTTCGGTCGGCTGGTTCATGGCTAGGTGTCGTCGATTTGAGCTGAAGCGGGGATCGGGGTCTGGCCGCGCCGGGCCCCTCAGAGCGTGCCCGCCTGGGCCGCCAAGACGGCCTTGCCCAGCGACCCCATCACGTTGTACCCGCAATCGACGTGGAGGATCTCGCCGCTGATCCCGCTGGCCAGGTCGGAGAGCATGAACATTCCCGCGGCCCCGACCTCCTCCGCGTGATGTTCCGTCGCAAGGGGGCGACGGCATCGTACAGCCTGGCCAGCTCATCGTGGTCGCCCACGGCCGAGGCGGCCAGCGTCTTGACGGGACCGGCGGAGACCGCGTTGACCCTGATTTTCCTGGGTCCAAGATCATAGGCCAGGTACTTGACCGAGGCGTCGAGCGCGGCCTTGCAGACGCCCATGAGATTATAGCCGGGAACCACGCGTTCGCCGCCGAAATAAGTCAAGGTCAGGATCGAGCCGCCCTGCGGCATGACGCTCGCGGCATGCCGGGCCACGATGGCCAGCGAGTAAACGCTGACGTCCATGGCGGTCTTGAAGCCCTCGCGGCTGGAATCCACGAATGCGCACTTCAGGTCGTCGATCGGGGCGAAGGCGATCGAGTGGAGCACGAAGTCCAGACTGCCGAAGGTCTCGCCGGCCTGGTCGAAGATCCGGGCCACATCCTCGTCTTTCTGGACGTCGCAGGGCACAATAAGCTTGGCCCCGACAGGCTCGGCGAGCTTGCGGACCCGTCGCTCCATCTTCTCGCCGGGCAGGTGGGTGAACCCGACCTCGGCCCCCTCGTCGAGCAGCTTGCGCGTGATCGCCCAGGCGATGCTGAAATCGTTGGCAACGCCCAGCACCATCCCCTTTTTCCCCGAAAACATCCCCATCTCCGACCCCTTTCGGCTCCCGGCCCGGAAGATCCTTCCTCAGGCCCATCGACGTGTCTCGTCTGAGCAGTAAAATAACCGGACGGAGAGACCCGCTCAACCTCGACTT
>CAWFJM010000027.1:0-41875 GCA_963816015.1 uncultured Planctomycetaceae bacterium
GCGTTCGAGAAGTTCCGGGAGCAGATGCGACTCTGGGAACGCAGATGAAATCGGTGGGCGAAGCGATGGGAATCGGTCGTACCTTCACCGAGGCTTTCCTCAAGGGCTTCGGTTCGCGCGAGCTCGATCGGCTCGGACCCCGTGGGCGACGTTCGACGACATTCCCGACGGCGTTCACCCGTCGTTCAAGGAGCAGCTCGCCCACGCCCGTCGCGAATTGGCTTCGCTCGACATCCTGCGTGCGAAGCGTGCCGGCTGGGGCGACGACTCATTGGAGCCGCCTGGGGCACCAGCGGCGACGACGTGCGCCGGGTCCGTTACGCAAAGGGCATCAGGCCGTCCTATCGTCGCGTCGACTGGTGCGCCGGTGAGGTCGAGGCCGGCTCGAACTACTACTACTCGACGTGGGGGGAGGACGATGAAGCTCTCCCGCCCGTGACGAAGCCACGCGTCGTCATCATCGGCTCCGGTCCGAACCGGATCGGACAGGGCATCGAGTTCGACTACTGCTGCGTGCACGCCGTGCAGACTTTCAGGTCGCTCGGGTACGAGGCCGTGATGATCAACTGCAACCCGGAAATATAACTCGTCAATCTCCTGAACTGACCGACAGGGAAAAGCAGGCGGAACTGGAGAGATTCAAGTCGTATCTGGAGTTTTGCAAAGTCAGGCTAGGCCCAATTGGGCAATCACATGACCAAACGGCCGCTCCCTCTCTGTTACTTGCTGGATTGCCCAGGCCAGCGTCGTGCGGCAGGTTCTCCCGGAGCATTGCTCGACAGGCTTCGCCGATTGTCGTCAGTCGATGGAGCGCCCACTCACTGCGCACAGCTCTGCCGCAACTGGCTCATCAAGAGACTATACGCCAGCATGACCAGATACATGTGCCGGGTCTGGCCCTGGGCATCACGCAGCTGACAGTCGCCGAGGCCGAGTTGTTGCTTACCGTCCCGATGAAAGGTCTCCGTACCTGTCCAGCGATGCCGGTACACCCGCACGATCCGACTCACTTCCCAGGTGATCCGATTGGTCACCAAGATCTTGCGGGGTTGGTCATCGTTCCTATACCGCCAGAGAATCACAATCCGAGCCTTGTGCTTCACGTCGGGGATCCGCACGGTCACTGTGAAGTACCACTGCCGTTTGTCACCGATGCGCATCTCCTTGCGGTCAGTCGCCGAGATCGAGGCTGCCAGGTCCCTGGCCTTGATGATCTGTCCCTTCCACTCCAGCTTGCGGTTGCTCTTGAGGTCGCCGACGTAGCCCCGAGGCCGTCCCAAGCGATCCTGCTTGCCGTGAATGTGATTGAGGATCTCGGCACAGGTGAAGTACGAGTCCATCGCGAAGTCGCCGGGAATCTGGCCTCACAAACCCAGTCGATCAGTTCACAGCACAATACAGTGTGGTTGCGGAACGGCTCTTTCAGGGCCTCACATACCTCCTTCTTGCGGAAGAGCCGGAACTCGAGGGGATAATGCTTGCCGCTGGTGCCGACATAGCTGGCGAAGAGGTAGTCCTGAGCAATCTTGTTCCGTTCTTCGGCGTGGTCCCAGTACCATCCGGCGTCGGGGATCAGCAAGCCATCACGATCGATCAGGGTGTTGTCGATCGGGATGACCCCCTGGTCGCTGTACCGAGTAGAGGGATCTTTCTGGAGTTCATCCAGCCGTCGTTGGTTGAGGGCTCCGGCGTCCCACTGGGCATCGGTGAGGAATCGGTTGAGGCAGGATTGGTCTGTGGTCTCGGCGAATTCGCGGTTGATCCCGAGCACCGTCTTACGCTCGGCCACCATCAGTCCCGTGAGGTACTCAGCGAAGTGTCGCCGCTGGCATTCGTTGGCGAAGAGACCACCGTACTGGGCCAAGGCGTCCTGCACGACCTGGGGAAATTCGATGATTCCTGGCATGAGCAGATGCTCCACAGTCCATTTGCGCCAGGCGAAAAACGGTCAAAACCGGCTCCATCTTCCCCATTTTTACACAGGCTGCCGTGAGTTTGCAAAGAACCAGTCGTATCTTTACGCCGAATACAAAATCACCGACGAGGAGTTGCAGGAGATCACAAGGGCGACCGACTGAGGGACCTTTGGATTCCCGGAGACGCGCGTCGGGTCGGTTGCGGTCTGGACTATGTGCACTCCGGGAGACTCCCTCCGCTTAACCCCCGGCTGGTCGGCCGGGGGGACCGTCTGTCATTTCCTCTGTTTCCGAGTGGGCCAGGCACCGGGGATTCGGATTCTAGGCATGGGCTGATCGCCATCGAGATCGGGGATCGTTTCCGGTGGTGACGAGCCGTCGAGGAACTTAATGATCTCGAGCCGGTTGCGCTTCCCCTGATTCACTTCCTTGATCAGTTGTTCGATCCAGGATTTCGAAGAGACTTTGGGTCGGAATCTTGGCATCTGCCTCGGTGAGTTTTCGGCGAAGATGCTCGCGGAACGTCCCCCCTTGGGACGGCCCGGGCCCCCGGGATTGCCCGCCTTGAATCTCGTGAGGTGATCGCGCCTCGTTATATCCTGACGCCCCGTTTTCGGCCCGTTAAAAACAAGCTCATTCCCGAATGGCATTAAGGGAAGGTGTAAGTCGTTTCCATCAAATGGCTTGTGTTTTTCATGCGCCCGACAATGCGGACATTATAGTGATATTTAGTTTGCTCCATGTGGCTAGAATTTGGGAATTTTTCGCTATTGCAATCTCGTGAAAATATCTATATTAAACACGATGGGTTCCAGCGGAATTGATCGCAAGTACAAAGAGGCTCCGGGCTTACGCTTAGCTCAATGGCATTCGGCTCATTCCCCGTTATTCCTCTTCGCGGGACCGGTCGAAAGTGCCCGGACGAAGCCCCTCCCCTCAAGCTTACGACACCCCGGGGGACCATCGCTTACGATGGCCCGGGCCGGCTGGTGCTAGCCCCCCGCGCGCATGCGATCTCGCCCACCCTTTTCGGCGCCGTGAAGATGGGTTCTCTCGTTAAGGACAATGGCCCCCGGGGGGAGAGGATGGCCCTGTTTTCCACCTGTTACCAGGTGACCGACCCCACGCCTGATAACTGACCACCTTGAGAAGCCAGGCTATTGGCAAGGAGTTTGACCCGTCTTCCCCCCTGGCCCTGTCATGTCCACAGAGCTGGTTCGCTTCGTCATCGAATCATCGCCCCCGGCACTCCCGAGCACGGGAGATGTCGTGGCCCTGTTCCTGGCCGGTCGGAACCCCCGGACGCTCCGCGCCTATGCGTCCGACCTGGCCGACTTCGCCCGGTTCGTCCAGGCCCCCGAGACATCGGCCGCCGTGGAGCTGCTCTTCTCGGGGGGAGCTGGCCGCGCCAACGCTCTGGCCCTGGCGTACAAGGCCGAACTGGCGAACCGCGACCTGGCCCCCGCCACGATCGCCCGCCGGCTGGCCGCGCTCCGCTCGATGGTCAAGCTGGCCCGCCAGATCGGCCGCGTGACCAGGACGCTGGAAGTGGAAGGCCCCCGATCGCAACCCTACCGCGACACGACCGGCCCCGGACGAGACGACTGGCGGAAGATCCTGGCCGCCGCGACCGAGGCCGCGCGATCGAGCCCCTTGGGACGGAGAGACCTGGCCCTCTTGCGCCTCTTACACGATCTCGGCTTGCGGCGTGGGGAAGCCGTGGCGCTTGACCTGGCCGACGTGGACTTACCCACCTTCACCCTCCAGATGGTCGGCAAGGCGAAGACCGAACCGGCCCGCGTGACGCTGAGTAGCCCGGCCCGCGCCGCCCTGGCCGACTGGATCACTTCGAGGGGGAGCGCCCCGGGACCGGTCTTTATCCGGCTCGATCGTGCCGCCAGGGGACCGGACCGCCTGACGGAGGACGCCGTGGCCCGACTGGTGAAGGCCCTTGGTCGCAAGGCCGGACTCGCCCGGGAGGTCAGACCTCATGGGATTCGGCATGAGGCGATCACTCGCGCTCTCGACCTGTGCGCTGGCGACGTGCGCCGCGTCCATCACTTCTCACGGCATGCTAATATCAAGACTCTTTTACGTTACGATGACAATCGTCGTGATGAGGCCGGTGGGATCGCCCGGTTGCTGGGAGAGGACAGTTAGCGCTGACAAACGACGCCGTTTTCCCACCGTTTAAACGGCAAGGACCGAGGTATCTTATGAGTGACTCGCAACGCGACCCTGATGGTCGTTTCCAGAAGGGTGGCAAGGGTGGTCCGGGAAGGCCCCGTCGCGCCATCGAGATCGATTACCTGGCGAAGCTTTCCGAGGCCGTGCCCTTGTCGGTCTGGCAAGAGATCGTGGCCAAGGCCGTCGAAGAGGCCCGAGAGGGGGACCACACTGCCCGTGCCTGGCTTGCCGGCTACCTGTGCGGCAAGCCCACCGGCGACGCCCTGCGCAATCTGGCCGTCGACGAGGAGGTAGGGGTTGATCCCCTGGCCGAACAAATCAGCAGCACGGAGCTGAAAGCCGCGATCCTCGGTGTGATAAAGAGAAGCTAGCGCCGGGAAAGGGCCATTATCAAGCCCTTGGTTTCCTGCCCGAACTGACGTTCACTCCCGCCCGTGGGAACTGTACACTTGGTCTCAATGGGTTGGATGCGATTCGACGGGACCGCATCCAGAAAGCGGACCCGGGCGGGTGGTTTCTCTGTGTGGCCATTCCGCCTCGGTCCGGCCCGTTCCACACACAGAGCCCCGCCACATGTCCCTGATCGTCCACTATCGTCCCCTTCCGCCCGATGACGGCGCGGAAGTCCCGCTCGATCTGCATGACCCCGGTGTGCGTCGATTCAGGATCGACCCCCGGAAGAGAAGACAAATCCCCGAGACCGAGCCTACATCGACGGGTCAGTACATCCTCTACCACATCGCTAAGGAGGGCCGATGGGTCTGGCGCCGGGTATCCAGCATAAGGCCTAGCCGGGTCGTTCAAGGTGAGATACCGGGAGGGGAGTGTTACATCAACGTGTCGTTCAAGCTGGAGGAAACATATCACGAGGTGACACCCGCCTATGCCGCCCTGGTCTTCTTGTTTTACGAGGTGGCCCTGCCTCTCGAGCTGGAGCCGCACCGTGATGCGGCAGAGAGATTGCCGGTATCGGATAAGCCCACGCACGGGTGGGGTCCCGGTTGGGATGGTGACTTCCGCAAGATTTTCGGTCCCCGAACCCAGCGCGAGGCCCCGGCCGAACTGCCCGACTTCGCCGCCCTGGCCGCCAAACTGAGGAAAGCTCGCAAGTCCACGCAAGCGAACCTCGTGGAGTACATGGCCGACAAACGAGAAGCGACCGTGGAAGATGTCGCCGAGCACGTCCACGCGAATGCCGAGACTAACGAGAAGACCCGTGCCGCGAATGCAAACCGGACGAACGATTCGCTAGCTGAGCTGGGAGCGCCCTGTTGTTCCGAGTGGCATCCGGCCGCGTTTTCCGAGAAATCCCCCCGAAGTAGCCCAGAAGTATCCGAGAAGTATCCGGCGCGTATCCAGCCCTTCCGCAGAATGTCTCCAGAGACGTTGACATCTAGTCACTCTGGAGCATGAGCATGTCCGAGCAAGAAACAATCATCCCGCCGCCGCCGATCGTCCGTGACCGGCTGGCCCGATCCCTCCGTGAGGCGCCGCTTGCTCCGTCGCTTGCTGCGCCTGTCAGTGGCCGCCGCCGAAGAGCGGCACCGAGAGACCGGCCCGGACGCCCCCCAGAGGGCCGCCGGACGGGATGGTGTCCAAATGACACCATCCCCCCGCTGCAAGCCCGCCCTGGCCGATCCTGGCCCCGTCAGACTGGCCAATCCCATCGACCCGCCCGAGTATCCGCGCCCCGACGCCAAGCGTGACCCGACCCTACCCGCCGGGTTCGATCGCCAGCCCGAGGCCAGGCCCGGTCGAACGTTGCCCGCCGGCGTCGAGCCGCTACTCTCGATCGACGACCTGGCCGCGCTCCTGTCGTGTTCCCGTCGGCTGGTGGAACGCATGCGCGCCGCCGGCAAAATCCCTCGGGCAGAAATCAAGATCGGCAAGATGCCGCGGTGGAGCGCCGAGACGATTCGCCGATGGATCGGGGAGGGTGGCCGCCCATGACGATCCGCCCCCCCGAAGCCTATGTTCTCCGTCGCTTGCTTTGCGGTCACGACGCGAACGGGGAGCTGGACGCTCTGCCCGAGCCGTGGAAGACCATGGGCGAGCACCTGGCCGGCTTGGGCAAGAAAGCCCGCCCCGATGCCTGGACCGCGATGCTGGCCGCCCTGCCCGAGCGCGAAGAGCTGGTCAAGATCATGGAGGGGATCGACCCGAATGGCCCGCCCCCGCCAATCGCGACTGTCACGCAGTTTGCGACCGTGGCTGATGTGCGCCGCATCCTGGCTCAGACCCGATGGACCTGGGAGGGGTGGTTTCCCGCTGGCCGCATCATCGGCGTTGCAGCGTTCGAGGGAACCGGGAAAACCCGGTTCCTCTTGGACCTGGCCCGCCTCATGTACCTCGGGCTGCAATGGCCCGATGGCCAGCCCGCGACGCTGCCCCCGGGGACGCGGACGCTCTGGCTCTGCGCCGATGGTCATCAAGACGAGCTGGCGGAGATGTTGCCCGCGTTCGGTTTGCCCGACGATGCCGTTGTGTTCCCGGCCCCGCCCGGCGAACCGTACGACGGGACCGACATCGACGAGCCCGCCTTCATCGCGCCGGGGGGGGTCTTGGAGACGGCGATCCAGACCGTTAAGCCGGGGTTTGTCATCATCGACACCCTGACCAACGCGACCCGCCGCGACCTATGCGACCAAGCCCAGATGAAGGGGCTCAAAGCCCCGCTGGTTCGGCTGGTTCAGCAGTATCAAACGAACATCGTCCTATCCCTTCACCTGAACCGGGAAGGCCAAGCCCTCGGGAGGCGAATCAAGGGAATCACGCGGACGCTGATTCACCTGGAATGCCCCGACCCCGAGAAGCCCGAGCGGCTGCGCCTCTGGGTGGAGAAGAGCTACGCGAAGAAGCCCCCGGCCCTCGGGATGACGATCGGGGAGTCGGGGAACACTTACGATCCCAACCCCCCGGACAGGCCGGACCCCAGCAGAGGAGGGAGGCCCCCCGAGAAACGAGACAAGGCCATGCAGTTCATTCGCGATGCCCTGACCCAACAGAACGACCGAATCGGAAATGATCTGTGCTCCGAATGGTCTGTACTTTCCGCGATTTGGTTCCCTTGGTCGTTGACGTGACTCGGGTAGACGAATGCCGGTCCGGCCGGGACGATGGCGGTGACCAAGCCTGCCAATCAACCCCGGACGGAGTCGGCCGTGACATCATCGCACCAGGACGCGACATCGTGCCAGTGGTTCTCTTGCCTTGCTTCACCCCTGGATCGCAGATCTGCCGTCAGGCTGGTGTGGCTCTTTATCGGCGCGATCCTCGCCCGCGGCCGAAGGACCGTCACCAGCTGGATCCGCGCTGCCGGCTTGAGTCGACAGTATCAGCCTTGCTACACGACCGTCGCAGCAGCCGGCAAGCGGGCGGACAACATCGCCGGCCGGTTGATCCACGAGGTGGTCAAGCCTTTGGTGGATGGTCAGACGCGGCTCACCGTGGCGCTAGACGACACGCCGACACAGCGGTACGGGCCCTACGTGCAGGGGGCTGGCATCCATCACAACCCGACCCCCGGCCCGGCTGGCTCGCCGCATGTCTACGGCCACGTCTGGGTGGTGCTCGGGCTCCTGGCGGTCCATCCTGCATGGGGAGTCATCGCTCTGCCGCTGTTGGCCCGTCTGTACGTGCGGGCCAAGGATCTGCCGTGCATCGACCCAAAGCATCGGCCGGAGTTCCGGACCAAGCTGGAGATGGGAGTCGAGCTCCTGCGGTGGGCTTGGTTCTGGCTCCGGTTCCTGGGCAAGCCGCTGTGGGTGGTGGTCGACGGGGCCTACGCCAAGGCCCCGTTCCTCAAACCGGCGATGTTGCTGGGAATGACGGTCGTCAGCCGGCTGCGCAAGGACGCGGCGCTATGGACGATCCCAGGGCCCCGGGTACCAGGTCGGCGCGGTAGGCCGCGGGTCTACGGAGAGACGCGCATTGACTTGGCCAAACGGGCCGGGCAGCGTCGCGGTTGGACGACTAGCATCTTCGACTTGTATGGCAAGCGGGCGAAGAAGCGGTATAAGACGTTCGTGGCGATGTGGCGGCCCGTCGGCGGGGCAATCCGGGTGGTGTTGGTGGAGGAGCCGAGTGGATGGGTGGCCTTCTTCTGCACCGACGTGTCAGCGACCGTAGCAGAGATTCTCTCGACGGTCGCCGACCGGTTCTCATTATACTCCGCAGGGGACTGAATGAGACATTCCCTCTTTCTGGAGATTCTGGTATACGAGAGTCGAACTCGGCAAGGAGGTCTTACTTCTGGTTTGCACTGCAGGGAGGCGGACGATGGCTTGGTGTCGTATCCATCTTACGGAAGACGAGCGACGAATCGTCAATGAGGAACGCGCGAGCCATCCCAATCTCCTGGTTCGCAACAAGATGCTGACCATCTGGCTCCTGCACTGCGGGGTCACTCGTCAGAAGGCTGCGGAAATCGTTGGGGTGTCGCGCGCTACCGTGCAGCGATACGTGGACGCGTACTGCAAAGGCGGAGTGGACGGGCTGCGGCATTCGAGCGTCCCAAAGGCCGTCAGCAAGTTGGCCGCTTTCCGTGACATCATCCGGGCGTCGTTCGAAGAAGCACCTGTGTGTACGATTGCCGAGGCGTGCGACCGAATCGAGAAGCTGACTGGCATCCGTCGGAGTCCCACCCAGGTACGCAAATTCCTCAAGGGCCTGGGATTGAAGTGGCAGCGCATCCGAGCGATCCCCGTGCCGCCCAAAAAAACTTGGCCGAGCACGTTCAAGACCAAGCCGAGTTTCTCGACACCAAGCTGAAACCGAAACTGGACGCCGCTCAAGCCGGTCAGGGTCACGTGTTCTTCGTGGACGCCGCTCACTTCGTGTTCGGCACGTTTCTCTGCTGCCTGTGGTCGTTCACTCGAATCTTCGTGCGCGCGGCATCAGGGCGTCAACGGTTCAACGTCCTGGGGGCATGGAACGCCGTGACGCGGGAACTGATCGCTGTGACCAACACGACGGTCGTCAACACCGAGACGATGTGTGAATTGTTGCGCAAGATTGCGGATCTGGGACTGACTGGTCCCATCACGCTGGTGCTGGACAACGCCCGCTATCAACGCAACGCCGTGGTGCAGGCGTGGGCGGCTCAGTTGGGCATCACGCTGTTGTTCCTGCCGTCGTACTCTCCCAACCTGAACCTCATCGAACGACTCTGGAAGTTCACGAAGCGTCGCGCCCTCTACGGTCGCTACCACCCGACGTTCCGGGACTTTCAAGCCGCCATCCAAGAGGTTCTCGACGGTTTGTCAACCAAGTACTCCCAGCAACTGGCCTCGTTGATGACGCTGAATTTCCAGCAATTCGACGACGTCTCACTCATGGCCGCGTAAAGTATAGAGATCGCGTTCCGCGACTGCAAGGAGATCGTCGGAGCCGGCCAGCAGCAGGTGCGGTTCGTGTGGGCAAACATCGGTGCATTCCACATCTGCCTCTGGACGTTCACGATGACCGAAGCTTGGGCATGGGGTCGGGAGGAGGACGACTTGGTGGACCGCCGAGCATCGCCATGGGACGATCCGAACCGTCGCCCAAGCCACGCAGACAAGCGTCGGGCTTGGCGCCGTGAATTGTTGGCCGAGGAGATTCGCGCGGTTCTACGCCCCGGGGTCACCGAGGAGGAAATTCGGGCCGTCGCCGAGCGGTTGCTTGCCCTGGCGGCATGAGAGCGAAGTCAATCGCGGAAAGTACAGAATGGTCAAAGGGCAACGAGAATCCCAAGACGTTCTGGCGAGCCGTCGATGAACTTCGCGACGCTGGGGAGTTGGCCACTGATGGAGGCAAGGGAACTCGGAAGCAGATGGTTCTCCACCTACTCCGGGATTCGGACAAAACCCCAAACCCCTAGGGTTCTGGGGTTCTGTCCCAAGTCCAGGCCCCCGGTAAGAACCGGACAAAACCCTATTCTGTCCAGTTTTGGCAGTTCTGTCTCGACGAGGATCAATGATGGGAATCAAAGCCCCCGTCTCTTCCTGGACGCTGACCGCATCGGGCGAGCGGATCGACTGGAACGACATCAAAGGCCGGGTGGACCTGGCCCGAGTCGCAACCGCCCTCCTTGGTCCGGCCGCCAAGCGACAAGGCCGCCGCCTGATCTGGCCCTGCCCGTTCCACAATGACCACAACCCGTCTTATGAAGTGGACCCCCAGCGCGGTACCTGGAAGTGCTGGCCGTGCAACCTGGGAGGGGACGCCCCGGCGCTGGTGATGAAGCTGAACGGGGTGGCATTCCCCGACGCCGTCCGCACCGTGGCGGAGCTGGCCGGCATCGTAACGCCCTCGGGACGATCCGCCAGCCCGCCCCCGAGGCCGGCGACCGCCAAGGCCGCCAGCCCGCCGCCAGAGCGATCGTCCGGCTTGCCCCTGGCGGATGCCCTGGCTCTCGTGACCGAGGCCGCCGGCCGCCTCTGGATGCCCGAGGGGACCGAGGCTCTGGCCTATCTCCACAATCGCGGTCTGGCCGATGAGACGATCCGCGCCGCCCGCCTCGGGGTGGTCGGTTCGGTCTCGATCCCGACCCGGGAGGGGGACCGCTGCTATCAAGCCCGAGGAGTGGTTATCCCGTGGTTCGACGGGGACCGGCTGGCACTGGTGAAGATCCGCCAGCCCGAGGGGAGCAAGCCGAAGTATGCCGAAGCGTTCCGCGACCGGCCCCGGATCTTCCCCGACCCCGCCGTCATCGAGCCCGGCGAACCGCTGGTCATCGTCGGAAGGGGAATTCGACGCCCTCTTGCTCGGTCAGGAACTCCACGACCTGGCCGCCGTCGTGACCCTCGGTTCGGCATCGAGCCGCCCCGACCTGGCCACACGAGCGGAGATGCTGGCCGCCGCCCCTTGGTTTATCGCGACCGATGCCGACAAGGCCGGCGACAAGGCCGCCTCGGGCTGGCCCGCCAGTGCGATCCGCGTTCGACCGCCCGAGGGAGTGAAGGATTGGACCGAGCTGTGGCAAGCCGGTCGAAACGCGATCCGCTACTTCTGGGGACGCTACCTGCCCATGTCCGCGCCCTGGGAGGAGCTGGCCGCGCTGCGATGGGGACCGGCCCTGAACGATCAGCCCGAGCCCCCCGAGGATGGCCCCGACCCCTACACGCTGGCCGAACGCGAAGCGATCCAGCAGGAGAACGCTCCACCTGCTCACGCACCTGCACGCAGGTGAAAACGCCCCGACCAAATGGGAAGCGATCCAAGAGGCTGCCGTCATGGACAACAACGCGGAGACACGCTCGACTCATGACCTTTGTTATACTATAATGCAACAGGGGAAATCCCATGGGAGGTATCGGTGATCGACTTCGCCGTCATCTGGGACCTGGAAGGCGACCCAGAAGGAAACGTTCAACACCTTGCCGAACACGGCATCACGGTGGAGGAGGCCGAAGAGGTTCTCCGCGACCCCCGGAGCCGAACGGGTCGGAGCCGTCGAACGGGCCGGCCGCAGGTTTTCGGCTCGACGTCGACCGGGAAGTTCATCACGGTCATCTGGGAAGAGGTGTTGGACGACCCCCGGACCATCTATCCCATCACAGCCTACGAAGTCCCCCCGCCCCAAGGGAGGAAGCGATGAGTCAGACGGATTCCAAGCCCCCACTGAGCCCGGAACAGCAGGCCGCCGTGGAGGCGATCCGCGCCCGATCGAAAATCGAGCGTCCCGGACCGGACGAGCTCATCGACCGGGGGGAACTCGACGAACTGGTTCCCCACGGGCAATTCATGGAGCTGCGCGAACTCATGATACGCCTGAGGCAGATTCGGGAGCGGCAAGGATTGAGCCTGACCGACGTATCCGAGCGATCAGGAATGACCCGCGCGGCGATTAGCAGGCTCGAAAACGGGTGGAATCTCAACCCGACCCTGGACACGTTATTCCGCTACGCGACGGTCCTGGGTGCGCAAATCAGGCTCTCCGCGGAAGAATGCCCGCCGCCAAGATCCGGGCAGGCTTGATCGACCCTCGAGGCCGCCCTTGCCCGCGCGGGACCCGCGCCCGCAAGCGCGGGCCCGCGCGCCGGGGAGGCCCCGCTCGCGCGGTCGGCCCTGGCCGAACGGCTGGCGATCCAAGAGGAGAATGAACCTTGACCGCCTACAATCAGCCCGAGGCGATCCCGTCATGAAGCGTCCCAATCCGACCTGTCAACCCATTGACCGACCCCTCAACCGGAGTCATGATCCGGGGTGAGACGGGTACGGGACCGCTGGAACGGTCCCGCCCCTGATTCGCCTCTGATGTGAGCAGGAGACGAACCGATGGCATCATATCGCAAGCGCGGCCGCGTCTGGTATTTCAGATACTCCGATGCGGATGGCGTGAAGCACGAAGAAAAGGGATGCACCGACCGCCGCGCCACGGAGGAGATCGCCCGCAAGGCCGAATCCGAGGCCGCCAAGATCAGAGCTGGTCTGATCGACCCGAGGGATGAAGCATACCGCCGCCATCGGGCCCGGCCGCTGGCCGATCACATCGCCGACTGGCATTCCTACCTGACCGCAAAGGGTTCGACCCGCCAGCACGCCCTCTTGTCCCGCAACAGGGCGAGTCGGATCATCGAGCTGGCCCGCGTCGAACGACTTTCCGACCTGGCCCCGTCCAAGATCCAGGCTGCCTTGAAGGCGATCCGGGACACCGGGATTTCCCCACGCCTGTTCGGCACGACGTTTGCGTCGCCCTGGCGACTTTTCCCGGCGGGGCCTCACGCGAGGCTTCCGGCTCAATCTCCGGACCTGCGCCCGGCCGACCCTCGCTCGCGAGACCCCGCTGCGCAGCATCGAACGGCACGATGGGGCGAGATGCCCCACGTGCGGTCTTCCTCATTGATAGGCGATCTCTTCCGGGAATCAGCGGGGTAACATTCCTGCGGCGCGGTCAGCTGCGGGCAGGCGGCTCCCTCGACTTGGCCTGGAGCTTCTCCAGATGGGCCATCACCTCCTCCAGGGTGGCCCACTCCTGCAGGTACAGGCAGAGCATCTCGAAGGTCCGCAGGGTCGGCTTGCCGCCGGTCCAGAGGTGGATCAGCAGGCAGGCGATGATTGCACAGTAGGCCTGGATCTGGATGCCTACCGGGTGCGTGCTCAAGAGGTGGCGACATCCCAGGATGTGCTTGAAGAAGCGGAAGAAGAGTTCGATCGACCACCTATGCTTATAGATATCGGCAATGATTTCGGCCGGTACGTCCTGCAGGTTGGTCGCGATCCGCAGGATGCCATCGCTGGGGGAGCCGGCCGTCCCCCCCTTGCACCGCCCCTCTTCTGGTGCGGCTCCGCCTTCACCAGGATGACACGGACCGGATGGCTCGGCCGCGCGGCGGCCTTGTGCGAGGTCCCGAGCTTCACCACGATGTCGCTCAGCACGCCCGCCTGCCGCGCCGCCTCCGACACCGGCCGTTCCTCGACGACTTCGTCGAGGTTGCTATTGTCGCGGATGCGGCAGACGTAGCTGCTTGCGGCTGCGACGATGTCGTTCCACAAGGCGAACTCGGCGTACCAGCGGTCCAGGATGTAGCAGTGATCGGGTTGCAGGGATCGCCGTAGCACGTGCTTCTCGTCGGTCCTGCCGCCGTTGAGCGCCGTGGTGACTTCGATGCGAGTGGGCAACTGACGGCCGATCTCGAAATGGGTATGGAACCGCCAGCCGCAGTGCGTGTTGCCGTTCTTGTCGCGGAGGTAAGCCGCTTCGGCCAATGAGGCGAGAGTCTTGACCACACTGCCATCGACAGCGGTCAGGACCTGGTGGACATACTCCTTGCCGACGCCGCGGGAGGGGGGAACATCGGCCCAGAGTTGGGCGATGATCGCTTCGAGCCGTTGCGGCTCGAAGACCTCCACCGCCTCGGACAACGACCCCAAGGAGGTCCCCGAGCAGCCGACCTTGCGCCGAACCTGCTCGAGGAGAGTGGCTTGTTGCAGGGCCCGGAACGAGCGGAGGACCGGGTTGAGCAGGAACAAGAGGATCAAGGCGCAATAATGATCGAAGTGAAGCTTGCGATTGCCTGCCTTGTCGCGTGGACAGCCGACATCGTGCAGGCGGTCGAAGAGCGGCAGTAATTTGTCGAGGTACTTGAGTCCCTGGAATTGACGTCCGGCAACCGGGCTGTCGGATGGCTCCGCCATGAGATTTCTCCGCCAGAATGGCAGTCACTTTGCCTGGCAGAGTAAATCGTGCAAATGCTGTGCCGAACAGGCGTGGGATTTCCCTTCGTTCGATCCATCATTACACCCGAGCGATCAAAGGATTCTCCCGCTGGCTCTGGCGAGACGGCCGCGCCCGGGTGGACGCATTGGCCCACCTGACCAGCCCGAACCCCGATTCCGACCGCCGCCACGAGCGCCGCGCCTTGACCGGGGAGGAGCTGGCCGACTTGATGACGGCCGCCGAGTCCGGCCCGGTGGTTCTGAAGGTTCCCGGCCCTGACCGCGCCATGCTCTACCGCCTGGCCGCCGTGACGGGGTTTCGAGCCAACGAACTGCGATCACTGACCCCGGAATCGTTCGACCTGGATTCCGACTTGCCCGCCGTAACGGTGGCCGCCGCCTACTCCAAGCGCCGCCGGGACGATCGCCAGCCCTTGCCCCCGACGATGGTTCCCGCCCTTCGTTCCTGGATCGCCTACAAGGCCCCGGGACGGCCGCTCTGGGGACGCCTGACCAAACACACGGCCGACATGATGCGCCACGATCTGCAGGCCGCCGGCATCGCCTACCGGGACGACAACGACCGGGTGGCCGACTTCCATTGCCTGAGGGGAAGTTACATCAGCCTGATCGTCTCGGGTGATGCCTCGGTCAAGACCGCCCAAACCCTGGCCCGGCATTCGACCCCGAGCCTGACGATTGGCATCTGGAAATGAGCGCGTAAGAGTGACCCACCCTGAGCGCGTAAAAGTGACCCACCTGGTTCTTTAAGATGGTCGCTCTGGGCAAGAGCGGCAAGCCTGTTTCACGCGGACTTTCGACCCTTCTTCGATTTCATCGACTCGCGAAAGCGGTAGCTCTCGCCATTCATCTCAAAAATCTCCGCGTGGTGGGTCAGGCGGTCCAACAGCGCCGCAGTCATACGCTCGCCCTGGAAGATCTGGCTCCACTCGCTGAAGGGTAGGTTGCTCGTCACCAGGATGCTGCCTCGCTCGTAGCGGTCGGCGAAAACGCGGAACAGAAGCTCGACGCCACCCCGGCTCATCGTGACGTAACCCAGCTCGTCGCAAATCAAGAGGTGCGCCCGGTCGAGTTGGGTGAGGAAGCGGTCCAGCGTGTACTGCTTCTGCTCCTTCTCCAGTCGGCTGACCAACTCGGCCGCCGTGAAGAACCGCACCCGCAGGCCCGCGCGACACGCTGCAAGGCCAAGCCCGATCGAAATATGAGTCTTCCCAGTTCCGTGACTCCCCACCAAGCAGCAGTTCGATTTCTGGGCGATCCATTCGCAACGCGCCAGCTCCAAGATCTTCGGCTTGGAGAGCTGCGGCATCACGCTGAAATCGTAGGTGTCGAAGTCCTTTTCGACCGGAAACCCGGCGTCCTTGATCCTCGTGGCGACCGCATTGATGGCACGAGTGGCAAGCTCCAACTCGGTCAGACGGAGCAAGAACTGGGCGAAGGTTTGATTGGTCGCGGCGGCGTCCCGCGCCAGTTTCTCGAACTCCCGGCCCATTGTCGGCAGACGCAACTGCCGCAGCTGGGTCTTGAGCAACTCGATCGTCGCATCGGCCATCATCACATTCCTTTCCAACACGTGGTTGAAGAGACCGGATCAGGCGAAGATGACGCTGACAGGGCCCTCGGCAGCGGGGCCGCTCAGAAGCTGATTGAAGCGGCTGAGGTCGGGGAGCGGGACGTCGACACGAGACGCGGCGGGCGCTTCGGCAGGCACCGCGGCATCGCGCTTCGTGGCCTCGATCGCCGCCAGCGATCGGGTCCGCTGAATCACGGCCTCGGCGCTGTGGAGATGATCGCGCAGGCACGCTTCGATCGCCTGAGTCACGCGTGCCATCGGGTGCTCGCCCAGCAGTTGCAAGACCCGCACGAACCGACGAGAACCGCCCATCGCGCCGTGGATCCGTTCCAGTTCAGCACGCACCTCGGCGAAGCACGCGGGGAGCTTCCAGTCGCGGAAAACCGGCGCAGTGGTCGAGCGCCAGGCTTGCGGCCCAGCGCCACGAGATAGTGGATCGGGTCGAGAATCATCGTCTGTTTCTCCAAGGATCGTTCGTGAGTGGCGACGACCTGGCCGTGCGCCACGATCACGACCCGGTCGACGTAACCCTTGACCGACACCATCTGGAACGCGAACGAGCGCGGCACGCTGTAACGGTTGCCGTCGAAGGCAACGCTTTGATACTTGTCGACCGCGACCGCAGGCTTGATCACGCACGGGTCGAACCGATGCTTGGGCAGCGGCGACGCCGCGGCGCGGTCCTCGGCGAGGCGATCCTTGATCGTGAACGAGCCGAAGAGCGACTGCACGACGCGTTCGCGTTCGGCCTCGCAGCGTTTGCGAAAGACGGTGTTCAACTCGTCAAGATCGGCGACGCAAGGCACGGGCGTGGCGAACCGCTTCTGCACCGCCTTGACGGTTCCTTCGGCGTCGGGCTTCTCGTTGCCGCGCCGGCATGCAGAAGAGCGGGGCGAAGACGTAATGGCTGGCCAGCGCCACGTAGCTCGAATGGCACTGACGTTCGCGTCCCAGGAGGATCAGCGTGGCAACAGTCCTGGGGTTGTCCCACCAGACCTCCTTGGGCACGCAACCGAAGAACTCGAACGCGGCGACCATCCCTTCGAGGATCGCCTCGGTGCGCTCGAAAGGGAGGCGCCAGCACGAAGGGGGCGTTCGAGTAGGCCCAAGTCGTGACCAGGAACGGCACGAGCCTGCGGCCATCGGGGAAATCGACGTGGATGTGGCCGAAATCGGCTTCGAGTCGTTCACCGGGAAGATGCCCCAGAGGGATGACCGTTTCCTTATACCGGCGTCGGTGCTTACGCAGATAGCGTTGCACCTGGGCATAGCCGCCGCGGTAGTCGTGTTCGTCGCGGAGCCGCCGGAAGACCTGGGCGGCGGTGTGCCGCTGCTTGGGTGGGGCGATTTCGTCGTCGACGAGGATCTGGTCGATGATCGTCTGAACCGGTCCCAGGAGCGGAGCGAATCGATCCCTGGTCGAAGGGAAGGGGTTCGGCTCGGCTTGCTTGAGAATCTTCCGGATGGTGTTTCGCGAATGTTGGAATTCGCCAGCGATCTGGCGGATGGACTTGCCATCGCACCGCGCCCTCCGAATGGCACCGTAGTCGTCCACCGTAAGCACGTCCTTGACCCTCCGTGAGGTGAACAATCCCTGTGGGAACGTTCACCGTAACGGAGGTGGCTGCGGTGGGTCACTTTTACGCGCTCATTTCGCCCCCAGGTGGGTCACTTTTACGCGCTCATTTCCAGGCATCTATGCCAAAGCCTCGGTTCACGACCTGGCTGGTGCTGTCGAATCCCTGCCCGACCTGATGCCCTTGGAACCCGCCAGAGAACGGGCATTCATGAAGGCCACGGGTACGGATGGTCAACCCATAAGAAAAGTCTTTGCCCACTATTTGCCCACCGGAGAGTCCGGGGAAGGCCATGACGGTTCGGACAGAGACGGGAACGCTTGCGCATCCGAGAGTGCAAATGAGCCGAACTTGTTGGATGCGAATCCCAGTAAAATAGAGGCTTTGGCCGGCTCTGTTCAGGATAATTCGGCTACTGACAAGCGGAGGGGGTGGGATTCGAACCCACGGAATGGCGGAGCCATTCAACGGTTTTCAAGACCGTCCCAATCGACCACTCTGGCACCCCTCCGGAGAAACTCAGGCCTCCCGCTCAGAATCATACGCTCCGGGTCGAGAGAAGCGAACGGCAGATGGCAAAGGGCAAAGGACGAAGACAAAAGACCGATTCGGAGTCTGGAGGACAAGGACGGAACCAGTCGCAGCAGGGGCATTACTGGCCCACCTCGTCGATGATGTCCTCGGCGACGTAGATCGGCACGTCGACCGTCACGGCCAGGGCGATGGCGTCGCTGGGGCGGGAGTCAACCTCGACGAGCTCGCCGTCGTGGCGGATCCGCAACTTGGCGAAGTAGGTGTGCTCGCGGAGCTCGTTGATGTAGATGTCCTGCAGTTCACCCCCCAGGAGCTCGATCGCGTTGGCCAGGAGGTCGTGGGTCAGCGGGCGCTGGGTCGGCTGGTTCTTGACGCGCCGGTCGATACTCGAGGCCTCGAAGATGCCGATCACGATCGGGAACATGCGATCGCCTTCAACTTCCTTCAGGAAGATGATATGCTGATCGCTGTTCTCGTTGATGATGATCCTCATGAGTTCCATCTGAACCGGCACGACACCACACCTCTCTCAACGAGCTCGTGATCACCCATGTCCCGCGGAGGGCTGGCCGCCGGTGCCGGCGGCACGGGCGACGGCTCCGAGGATCACCGCGCCGGGCGGTCGCCTCTGGATCATATCCTCTCGATCATAAAGGGGCTGCGTCGCGCCGTCAACGCGCGGCGAGGCTCAGCCCGGGCAGTCCTTGGCAATCAGGGCGGCGACAGCGGTAAGCTGGGCTTCCAGCTCCGTCAGCTTGGCCCGCTGGGCCGCGACGACCTCGGCGGGCGCCGGGAGACAAACGCTTCGTTGGCCAGCTTGGCCCGCAGCGGCGCGACCTGGCGGTCAAGGTCGGCCAGGGACTTGCGAAGCTTGGCACACTCCGCCTGCTTGTCGATCAGCCCCTCGAGCGGCAGGATGACCTCGGCGTCAGAGAGGACGGCCACGGCGGAATCCGCCGGACGATCGGCCGACTCGACGATTTGCACGGACTCGGCCCCGGAAAGGTTCCGGATATGGGCCATTCCCCTGCGGAGCAGATCGGCGACCTCGCCCTGGGCCACGAGGATCGGACGGATCTTCGCCGCGGGCGGCACATTGCGTTCGGCGCGAAGGTTGCGCAGGACCGTGATCTTTTCCTGCCACTGGGCGATCGTCGCCTCGACGGGGAACTCGGTGAAATTCGCCGGGTAGATCGGCCAGGGCGCCATGCACACGCTGGCGGGGGCGGTCTGGACTTGCAGGGTTGTCGGGTCGTGCCGCCGGGGAGCCGCCTGGTTCAGGGCCTGCCAGACCTGCTCGGTCAAGAACGGCATGACCGGGTGGAGCAGCCGGCAGAGCCCATCGAGAACGAACACCAGCGGGCGCTGGGCCGAGCCCCGCTTCGCGGGGTTGGGGTCGCGAAGGCGGGCCTTGATGAGCTCGACATACCAATCGCAGAAGTCGTTCCAGACAAAATCGCGAAGCCGCCGGGCCAGGTCGGCGAACTGGAACGACTCTAGGTCTTGGGTCGCGTCCAGGGTGGTCCTGGCCAGCCGTCGGAGGATCCAGAAGTCCTCGCTCCCTCCGACGGCAAGGTCGCCGGGGGACTGGTCGGGGTCGAAGCCCTCCAGGTTCAGCATGGCCAGCCTCGCCACGTTCCAGAACTTGTTGGCGAAGTTGCGGCCCTGCTCGAACCGCTCCGAGCTGTTGATCGTCCGCCCGTCGGGGAGCTTGAGCTTCTCGACGGGCATCCGCAGGTCCTGGGTCTCGGTGGCCCCCGCGGCCAGGGTGTAGCGGAGGGCATCGGCGCCGTAGATCTCGATGATGTCCACCGGGTCCACGCCGTTGCCCGCCGACTTCGACATCCGCTTGCCCTGTCCGTCCTGGATCACCGGGTGAATGTAGACGTCGCGGAACGGGACATCGCCCATGTTGAACTGGCCGAAGATGACCATCCGGGCCACCCAGAGGGTGATGATGTCGCGAGCCGTCGAGAGGACGCTGGTGGGGTAATACTTGGCGAGCTCGGGCGTCTGCTCCGGCCAGCCGAGCGTCGAGTGCGGCCAGAGGGCCGAGCTGAACCAGGTGTCGAGGACGTCGGGGTCCTGCTCGAAGCCTGCTGCTCCAAGGGCCTTCGATCGCACGGATTGCCTCTGAGGCTGAAACGCAGTACTCAAGTCCGGCACCTGACCCTTGTCAAGCCTGGCCGGATGCCATCGGCCAGTTATCTGATTCTCCACGTCGGTGAGGTACAAGCATCAATCGACCTGTCTGGCGAGTCCTGAGGCGAGATCGCTCCAGGTCCTCTAGGATCAGTCTCCGCAAGACCAGACCGGGTATCCGATGTCCCCACCAGAGCTGCCGGCTGATGCACCAGTCGCGCTTCTCGCCCAGCCAGTCGAGGTAGCTCTTGGCGTAGCGCTCGGGGTGGATCTTCACCCGCCCGGAGGTCACGGCGTCCATCGCCTGCTGGGCGAAGCCGGGCGTGCCGTCGGGGTCGTCGCCCATGCGCACGAACCACTGGTCCGAGAGATAGGGCTCGATCGCCGTCTTGCTGCGGTCGGAGTGGTTCAGCCGCACGAGGTAGGAATCCACCCGCTCGAGCAGGCCCTGGGCCTTCAGGTCCTCGACGACGCGCTTGCGGACGACGATCCGGTCCAGGCCGGCGTACTTCGGCCCGGCATTCTCGTTGTAGGTGCCGTCGGGGTTGAGCAGGTTGATCATCGGCAAGCTCGTTGCGCAGGCCGGCCTGGTAGTCGTTGGGGTCATGGGCCGGGGTGACCTTGACACAGCCGGTGCCGAACGAGGGGTCCACCAGCACGGGGTCGGCGATGATCGGGATCCGCCGGCCGGTCAGGGGCAGGTCGACCATCTTGCCCAGCAGGTGCTTGTAGCGGGGATCGTCCGGGTGCACGGCCACGGCGGTGTCGCCGAGCATCGTCTCGGGCCGGGTGGTGGCGACGTGGAGGACCTCGCTGGAGCCGGCGACCGGGTACTTGATGGTCCAGAGGTGCCCCTGGATCTCCTCGTAATAGATCTCATCGTCGGCCACCGCGGTGCGGAGCTGGGTGTCCCAGTTGACCAGCCGCTTGCCGCGGAAAATCTTGCCGGCCTTGAACAGGTTGAAGAACGTCCGGCGAACCGCGCGCGAGCAGACCTCGTCAAGCGTGAAGCGGGTGCGGTCCCAGTCGCACGAGCAGCCCATGAGCCGGAGCTGGCTGAGGATTCGCTTCTCGTACTCGTCCTTCCACGCCCAGATCCGCTCGACTAGATCCGCGCGGCCCAGGTCATGGCGGGTCTTCTTTTCCTCCTCGAGGAGCCGCTTCTCGACGACAGCCTGGGTGGCGATGCCGGCGTGGTCGGTGCCGGGCATCCAGAGGCAGTCGTATCCTTGCATGCGTCGCCACCGGACCAGCACATCCTGGAGCGTGTTGTTCAGCGCGTGCCCCAGATGGAGGGCCCCGGTGACGTTGGGCGGCGGGATCACGATGCAGTACGGCGGCCTGTCGCTGGCCGGATCCGCATGGAAGTATCCGTTCTTGATCCAGAACTCGTACCACCGGTCCTGGGCGTCTTTGGGGTCATACTGCTTGGGGATATCGGCGAGGCTCATGGGGTTCCATTCCAGGACAAGGGCCATCTGGGGCCGGCGCAGGGGATTCCATCTTGAGATCGACCGGTTTCGGAAGGGGGAGTTTTGAGGTCGGGTTGGTCACGACGACGAAACCGGTGGCAGCAGATCCGCGACATGGATCTCCCCGATCTTTTGGCCGAGGAGCACGACCGGAACGGTTCCGTCTTCTGCAAACGATTGACGTCCAGAATAGCTCGCCGTGGCTCCCTGCCGGGCAGGGCCGACGAAGACATCGACTCGCCTATGGTGCAGGTCGACGATCCAGTAGACTGCGACACGGGCGGTTGCGTACCTTCGATACTTGTCCCGGTAATCGGCTTTCTGAGTGTGGTGACACACCTCGACGATGAGTGGAACCTCGGAAACCGCTGGGGGCTGGGGGCGGTAATCCGTCGACCGGCCGGGCACCACCGCGACATCAGGCTCCGGCAGACTCCGCTTGCCTTGACGGAGGGACTTTTCCTCTCTGACGTGGAACGTATCCGGCAGCATTCGACGTAGCGCCTCGGCGACCTGCCCCACCGCGAAGTTATGGGGCTCCTTCTTGACCATCTTGTAGAGGATTCCCTCCATCAACTCGAGATCGTCTCCTTCGGGGATGATGCCAGCCTCGATCATCCGCTCGACCTGGTTGACGGTGAGGCGATAGGGACGCCGCCCGGCATCGGTCTTTCGAAGCTGTGTCGACATGCCACAGTCTCCCAAAACTCCAACGCCCCGCAGACACTTACCACACCGGCTTCTGCTCGGTCCCCGGCTTCAAGGCGGCCACCAGGTAGCTCATCTGGCCGATGTGGTTGTTCATGTGAGCGGCACAGACCAGAAACAAGCCGAGCCGCGACTGGATGGGGACGTTATGCTCGACGGGGACTTTGAAGCCTTCGTCGTCGAGGGAGTGAAGGGTGCGGACCACCATGGCGACCGCCTCGTGGAATCGCGCCAGGAGCTCTTCCACCGGCGGATGGTCGGGGTTGGTGAACTCCTTCTCGCGCTCGCGGACATATCCGCTGCCGGCGACCATGGCCCCGATGTAGTGGTTCAGGTTTCCCGTCAGGTGGAGGACCAGGTGCCCGACGCTGTTGCCGAACGGGAAGGGCTTCTTCCAGAGCGAGTCGGCGGGGACCGAGCGCACGGCGTTCTCGACGCGCGTGGCCATGTGCTCGAAGTAGCGGCTGAACTCGTCGCCCGTGAGCCGGGCGAGGTCGGAATCTGTGCGGGAGTTTGCCATGGATCACGTCCTCTCTGGAACAAGGGCCTGTGGGGACGGGTCGCCCGGGCGCTCCGGCGACATCGAGACGGTCTTAACGGTCTTTTCCCTGGCCTGGGGCCGGGCGTCCCGGGAGAGCTTGTACTCGAAGGCATCCACCAGGGCCAGCCAGCTCGCTTCGATCACGTTCTCGGAAACGCCGACCGTGCCCCAGACCGCGTCGTGATCGCGGCTCTCGATGACCACCCGTACCCGCGCGGCCGTGCCCGCCCGGGCGTTGATGACCCGGACCTTGTAATCGACCAACTGCATCTCGCGGATCCCGGGATAGTGCAGCTCCAGGGCCTTTCGAAGAGCGCCATCCAAGGCGTTGACGGGTCCGTCGCCCTCGCTGACAGTGTGCTCCAGGTGATCACCGACGCGAAGCTTGATGGTGGCCTCGGTCAGGGCCTCACGGCCGCGCTTGCCGGAAACGCTGACGTGGAAGCCGAGCTGCTCGAACCAGGGATTGTGCCGCTCGGCCAGCCGATCCACCAGCAGGACGAACGACGCCTCAGCGGCCTCGAACTGGTAGCCCTCGTTCTCCAGGTCCTGCACCCGGTCGAGCACGCGGGCCAGCAGTGCCGAGTCTTGTTCGAGCCCGTATTCGGCCAGCTTCTCGGCGATGTTCGACTTGCCGGAGAGCTCGCTGACGAGCACCCTCCGCTCGTTGCCCACCGTCTCCGGGTCGATATGCTCGTAGCTGGCGGCGTTCTTGCGGACGCCGTGCACGTGCATTCCCCCCTTGTGTGCGAACGCGCTGGTCCCCACGAACGGCTGGCCGGGCTGGAAATTCATGTTGGCCGTCTCGTAAACATAGCGCGAGACCTCGGTCAACTGGGTTAGCTTGCCGGGGAGGAGCACCTCGTAGCCGGGGTACTTGAGAGCCAGGTTTGCCACGACGCTGCAGAGGTTGGCATTGCCGCACCGCTCGCCCAGCCCGTTGATCGTCCCCTGAACCTGGCGGGCCCCCTGGCTCACGGCGGCTAGCGAGTTGGCTATGGCCAGCTCTCCGTCGTTATGAGTGTGAATCCCGAGGGGAGCCTTGATCTCGCGGCCGACCTGCTTGACGGCCTCGGCCACCTGCTCGGGCAGCGAGCCGCCGTTGGTGTCGCAGAGGACGATCCAGGCCGCCCCGGCATCGGCGGCCGCCCGTAAGGTCCTCAGCGCGTAATCGGGATTCCGCTTGAATCCATCAAAGAAGTGTTCCGCGTCGTAGACCACCTCCGCGACGTGCGACGCACAGAAACCGACCGAGTCGGCGATCATCCGCAGATTCTCCTCGAGAGAGACCGAGAGGACCTCGAAGACGTGCAAGTCCCACGTTTTCCCGACGATCGTCACCACCGGAGTCCTGGCTGCAACCAGGGCCTTCATCCCCTGGTCATCCTCCGCGGCAACGTCGCGGCGCCGTGTCATTCCGAAGGCCACAACCCTGGCGTTCTTGAGCGAAAGCTCTCTGACGGCATGAAAATAGGATGAATCCTTGGGATTTGAAAGAGGATAGCCTCCTTCGATATAGTCGACTCCCAGATCGTCGAGACGGGCCGTGATCAGGAGCTTGTCCTGGAGTGAGAAGTTCACCCCCTCTCCCTGGCTGCCATCGCGCAAGGTCGTATCGTAAATCGCAATTCGCGTCATGATTCGTTGACCAACAGTGTTCAGGTTTGCCCGGGCCTGTCGGCCCGATTCGCCTGGCTGATTCTACCAGACAAAGACCCTGATTCACGACAGTCAGACACCTGGAAACCCTTTGGGTTCGATGCGGGCGGGACGATCGGGAGCGGGCCGGCGCTCCGGCTGCCCCGATACGGGAGGGAACGAGACCTTGGCCACAACGATCGAAGAGCTCATCGATGAGGCCGGCCAGGAGGCTCGGCGCCAGAGGCTGCTGGTGGATCGGCCGGTGTACGAGCAGTACGGGAAGGACCCCAGCCGGCCCATCCTCTTCGCCGGCTCGCTCGACGCTCCGGTTTGCGTCATGGGCCGCGACCTGGGAAAGGATGAGGTCAAGCTCGGCCAGCCTCTCATCGGCGCCGGAGGAAGACTCGTCCGGCAGGGAATCCTCCGCGCCTGGGAGCCCGGGTACAAGGCGACCACGGAGCCCCGGGACCAGCTTGATGGCGCCTTGCGCCATGCCTTGCTCACCAACACTGTTCCCTTCAAGCCGCCAGGGAACAAGGCCTACCCGGAGGCGGTGAAGCAGCGATTCCGGCCGCTTCTCATCCAGCTCCTCACCCGCTTCTGGAGCGGTCAGAACATCATCACGCTTGGAACTCAGGCGTTCCGCTGGTTCGAACCCTACGGCGACAAGGGGGAATTTCAGTCGGCAGGGACCACAGACGCACGGTTCGACTACACGTTTCCTTGCATGCTCCCCGTTCCCGGTGAGGGACTGGCCGGGTTGCAGTTCAAGAACGTCACCATACTGCCGGTTCCCCATCCTTCCCCCCTGAACCGGCAATGGCTGGGCCAGTTCCCGGAGCTGCTGGCGATCCGGCTCGCCCAGGTCGCCAAGCACCAGATTCCGAACAATCGCTCGCTTGACGATTGACTCCGGGGACTGGCAAAGGCACACAATCCTGGCGAACCTGCACCCGGCCCGATACTGAATATCTGGACCGACTCCAAACTCGCCAGCAGGCATGTTGATTCCGATTTGCTTAAGCTTGCGTAGCTCCTGGGCGCAGGGTAACTTACGAGTATGATTCTTCTCGTTTTTCTCGTCATTTCTGGAGGACGTCGTGCGCAAGACCCAGATGGTGACCGATCGGGAGCTCGAGATCATGAAAATCTTATGGGCTCGAGGCAAAGCGAGCGTCCGAGAGGTCCAGGTGGACCTGAATCGGGACGCAGGGCCGGTGGCCTACAGCACGGTTCAAACCTTGCTGAATATCATGGAAGAGAAGAAGGGCTTGGCCTGTCATGTCGTGGAAGGTCGAACGTTCATCTACTTTCCCAGGAAGTCGTCGGAGCGAACCATCCGCGAACTGACCAGGCGATTCGTGGATCGGGTCTTCGATGGCGCGCTCGATCGGGTGATGGTGGCACTTCTGGACTCGAAGCCACCAACGCCCGAGGATCTGGATCGTCTACGAGCCATGATCGACGCGGCGCAGCGGTCTGTCCAGAATCCGCCCGAGGTTAGGGAGGAACTGGCCGAAGAATCTTGACGGCGAACGACCGTTCCCGTCATGCTCAAGTTGATGTTCAGGGACCGGGACCAGGAGAGCTTCTTCTCCTTCGAAGTTTTCCTGGTCCTGCGTGATTCTGGATGGCTCTCGATCGTAGTTTCATCCGGTTCTCGCCCGGAGCCACAATCACCTTTCCTGGGGTGCATTCCAGGCTGCTGTCCGAGAGGCCCTGCCATGTGGGTCGGCCTGGACTGGTTCAGTCGGGTTCTCGTGGATGCGACCCTGGCGGCGACCCTCTTGCTCAGCCTTGTGGTCGTGATGATGCTCCTATACCGGCAACCCGCGCGCCGGATCGTGCTGGCTCAGGCGGCCGTCGTGCTGTCGGTGCTGATGATCCCTCTGGTCGCCGTCGACTTCCTGCCCAGGTTCGAAGCCCGCTCCTTTTTCAGCCGCCCCGACCCCGGCCTGAACTCCCCGGCCATGACTCAGGATGGGGAATTGCCGCGGTCCCCACAATCGATGGCGCTCCCGGCGGATCAGGGGCAAGCAAGGACCCCGGACCCCTCGGGACGAGGCTCCTGGTGGACAGGCCCCTGGCCGCTGCGGGTGCTGACGCTGTTCTACCTGGCGGGTGTCACCATCGGTCTGGCCTGGTTCCTCCTGGGCTTGTGGGGCGTTAGCCGCTTGATTCGAGGTTCCGTCGAGCCGGCGGCGGCAACGAGCGAATCCTATCGCGAGCTGCTTCGAGAGTTAGACAGAACGTCACCGGCCCCACAGCTTCGGGTGTCCCCGCAAGTGACCCGGCCGGTCGTGGCCGGAGTGGTCCAGCCGACGATCATGATCCCCAAGGAATTCGACGGTCCCGAGTTCGACCGGGAGCTCCTGAAGATCATCCTGATTCACGAGCTCGCTCACGCCGATCATGGCGACTCGAAATTCAGCGCCGCGGCCAGCCTCGCGCAGAGTCTCTGGTTCTTTCTCCCGTTCCCCTGGTGGCTCCGTGTGCAGTTGCGGATGGACCAGGAGTTCGTGGCCGACCAGAGAACCGTCCTTATGGCGGGTTCGTCGGCCGGCTACGCGACCCAACTTGTTGGCCTGGCGGCGCCCTCGCAGCGATCGTCTGCGTTCCAGCCGACGAGTGGATCGGATGCCCAGCTCGCGGGCGGGTGGTGGGACGGCGGCTTCAAGAGCCCGCTTCTGCAACGGGTCGTCATGCTGCTGCATTGCCCCTTCCCCTTCGAGGTTCAGCCTCCCCGGTGGTGGTGCATCTCGGCCCAGCTCTTGATCCTGGGCCTGGCGATCCTCAGTGCCTCGACGAGTCTGTCGCTCCTCCGCCCCGTTGCCGCGGCCGCCGCCACCGCCCCATCCTCGACACAGGAGGCGGCTCGATTTCAGGTCTCCCACTTCGTGGCGTCGCCTCGGGTCGTGAGCCGGAGTGGACGAAGCCTTCCCTACGTTTTGCCGCTCCTGCTTCCGCTCCGATGCGAGCTGGTGGTCGAGATCCAGGCATCGCGATCCGCTCTCTCGCGGATCCGGCTGATCGGCCTGCCGCTTTGCTGTCCGGCGGCACCGGGCCAGGACAGCCAGCAAGACAAGACCAGGGCGGACGCCCAGAATGCCTGGCACGGGGTGCGCATCGCACGCGCCGGGGACCGGGTTGACGTTGAGGTCGACGGGCAAAACGTACCCGTGAGGCCGGGCACCGACATCGTGACCGAGTGGCTCATGATCGA
The DNA here is from genome assembly GCA_963816015.1 of uncultured Planctomycetaceae bacterium. GTDB lineage: Bacteria > Planctomycetota > Planctomycetia > Isosphaerales > Isosphaeraceae > Aquisphaera. The sequence continues at coordinate 27,676 of CAWFJM010000027.1, forward strand.
GCCTGCCCCCGATGAGACCGCGTCGCTCCGAAACCTCGTCGTTATGTGGTGAACCGCGCGAAGCTCCACCCCTTCTGCCATTCTGGCACCAGAAGAAACAGGCCTGGCGTTTTCTGCCAAAATGGCACTGCACCAGGATCTAGCACCCTTTCCGATTGGCCTGCTCGCAACTTCATCGGAATATCAGAAGCCAATTGAAGCCAATGACTTACAACTCATGTCGCGAAGCCGGCCGAGTCAGTTCGGCCAAACTGGCACGAGCGCTGCTCCTCTGTGAAACAGGACTTCGGATCTCTGATTCTGGAGGGTGAGTCGATGAATGGCATTCAGTGGCAGGGCCGGTGGGACCCGCTCCGGGAGCTGCAGCGCGAGATGGGCCGCCTGTTCGAGGGCCTCGATCCCTTCCAGCCGTTGCGGCACGTCCGGCAGTACCCGCCGCTCAACGTCTATGACGCGGGGGAGGGTTACATCCTGTCGGCTCAGTTGCCCGGCCTGGCTGCGGAGGATGTCGAGCTGAGCATCACGGGGGAGACGCTGACGATGCGAGGGGAGCGCAAGCGTCCCGAGGGTGTCAAGGACGATAGCTATCGTCGTCAGGAGCGGCCGATGGGACGATGGTCCCGGACGATCACCCTGCCGGATCGGGTGGACAGCGCCCAGGTCTCGGCCTCGTTCACCAACGGCATCTTGACTGTTCATCTCCCCAAGGCCGAGAACGCCAAGCCCCGACACATCACCGTGACCTCGGGTAGCTGATTGATCGCCGACGGTGCATTCCGGGATGTTGAAGACCAAGGAGCGTTGATCATGAAAGTCGCCAATCCGTCGATTCGAGTCGCCGTCGGAACCCAGCCCCCCCAGGCCTCTGCGCCGGGGCCGCCTCCCGAGGGCGCACCCGACTTGCATCGAGCGTTCACTCCCCCGATCGACATCCACGAGGGTGCGGACGGCCTGACCCTGGAGGCAGACCTGCCCGGAGCCACCGAGAGCAACCTGTTCATCCAGCTTGAGGACAACGTCCTGAGCCTGCACGCCCGGATCGAATCCCCTGCGCCCGAGGGAGCGCGGCTGCTTCACGAGGAGTACCACGTCGGCGACTACTACCGCTCCTTCATCCTCAGCGACGAGGTGGACCGGGAGCGGATCACGGCGGAGCTGAAAAACGGCGTGCTTCGCCTCACACTCCCGAAGGCGGACCGTGCGCGAGCGCGGCGGATCGAGATCCGATCGTGAGCGAACCGAGGGCGCGTGGCGGCGCGACACCCGCCTCGTCCCCGACGCCCGGCAACATCGGAATGACATCGACAGATCGGTTACTTTCCACAGATTTCTGGAGCTTTCTCATGGCCCGGTCCAGTCAATGGCGGCGCGAGCCTTTTGTCCCCTTCAGTTTCCTTCAAAACGAGCTGGCCCGGCTGCTGGAGGACTATCTTCAGCCGGAGGGTCGAGGTGGGGGCCACGGGACTCCTACCGACCTGGAGCCCACGGGCTGGAGCCCGCTCGTCGATGTGTATGAGACCCCCGAGGAGACCATCGTGGTGGCTGAGATTCCGGGAGTCGATCCCACCAAGGTCGAGCTCTCGATCACGGGCAACCTCCTGATTTTGCGGGGGGTCAAGGAAACCGGCGAGCTTCCCGAATCACAGCTCCAGGTCCGCGAGCGGCGATTCGGATCGTTCCTGCGCCAGATCATGGTCTCCAGCGACGTCGACTTCGACGCCGCCCAGGCCGATGCGCGGAACGGCGTCCTCACCATCCGCTTGCCCAAGCGCAAGGCCGCCAAGCCGCGAACCATCCCGATCCGCCCGAACTGAGCTGAACCGAAGTTGGAGGCGGCCTTCGACCACGTCCAGGGGCGGCAGACGCCGGAGCCAGAGCTCTTGCGTCTGCCGCCCCTGCATGTGCCACTCGCTGCGCCTCGCCACCACCCTCCCGTGATCGACCAGGTTTGCCGAACCCGCGGATCAATCGGGCAAGACCTCGCCCGATCCGGGAATTGTGGTAAATTGGGCTAGACTGGAGTTGTGTCACACTCAGCGGAGAGTCGCGCCATGCAGACCGAGAAGGTCATCACGTATGCGGCGATCGGAGTAGCCGGGCTGATTATCCTGATTTTCCTGCTCGACCTGGTTGCCGGCATCTTCGGCCGCAACATCGCGATGGACATCCTGTTCATTCTCGGCGGCGGATTCCTGCTCTGGCAAGGGGTGGAGACGATCCTCGAGCTGCGCTGAACGGCCGGGGAGCTCGTCCCGGTTCAGGTCAGCGTTCCCTGCCGTCTGCCCTGACACGTTCCACCAGAGCTTCAACGAGCCCTTCCCAGGTATGAACTGACGCCTCGACGGCGACTTCCCAGCCGAGACGAACGACCGTTTCCGAGGTGACCGGACTGAGGCTGGCCAGCCGGATCTCACCCCCCACCCGGCTGCGCGCGGCTTCCGGCAAGAGCGCATGCCACCGCGCCGCGATGGCCGAGCTCGTCAGCGTAATCCAGTCCACCGTCCCGGATGAGACCCGCTCGAGCACCTGCTCTGGAAGGGCCTCGACGTCGACATTCTGATAGACGGCCACCTGATCGACCTCGGCCACCTTCGCCAGCTCATCCCTGAGCAACGCCCGGCCACGATCGGCGCGGGCCAGGAGAATTCTCTGCCCGACGGCGCGCGCCGCCAGAGCCTCCGCCAGCGACTCCGAGCGAAAGGACTCAGGAACCAGGTCAGCGCGGAGGTGAAAGGCGGACAGGGCCTGCGCGGTGCCGGGACCGATCGCGGCAAGGCGCAGATGGCCGAGAGCACGCAGGTCGCGGCCCAGGGCAAAGAGCCGCTCCAGGAAGAAGCGGACACCATTGGCCGATGTGAAGACCAGCCACTGGTAATCAGCGAGGCGCTCGATGGCCTGGTCGAGGGGGCCGGGATCGGGAATGGGGCGAATCTGTACGGTGGGCGCGACCAGCACCTCCGCGCCCAGCCGCTCGAGCACCGCCGCCGACCTTCCAGCCTCCTCGATGGGCCGGGTGACCACGATCCGCTGGCCGAACAAGGGAAGCGACTCGTACCAGGAGAGCGCTGGCCTGCGCTCGACCACCGAGCCGACAACGAGGAGAGCAGGGGGGTGAACGCCCTGGCTTCGCGCCAGGGCGGCGATCGATCCCAGCGTTCCCTCGAAGACGCGCTGGCTGGCCAGGGTTCCCGATTCGATCACCGCGGCGGGGGTGTTCCCGTCCTTCCCCGCCTTGATCAGCGTCCGGCAGATGGCGTCGAGGTGTGTTACCCCCATGTAGACGACCAGGGTGCCGGGAAACCGCGCCAGCGCCGGCCAGTCGAGACGTGTCGCCGCGGTTCGAGCGGTCCTCCTCTCGTCCTCGGCTTCCGGGTCTCCATGCCCGGTGACGAACGCCACGGCCGAGGAGAGCTCCCGATGGGTCACCGGGATACCCGCGTAGGCCGTGACGCCGACCCCCGCCGTGACGCCCGGCACCACCTCGAAGCGAATCTGGTGCCGCGCCAGGTGCTCGGCCTCCTCGGCCCCCCGGCCGAAGACGAGCGGATCGCCCCCCTTGAGCCGGACGACCACGCGCCCGGCCCCAGCGTGCTCGAGCAAGAGCGCGTTGATCTGATCCTGATCGAGCGTGCAATGACCGCTCGACTTACCCGCGCAGATCCGGTGTGCCGACGGCGGGGCCAGCTCGAGCAGACGCGCACTGGCCAGGTGATCATAGACGACGACGTCGGCCCGCGCCAGGGCCTCCGCCCCACGCCGGGTCAACAGCCCCGGGTCGCCCGGCCCTGCCCCCACCAGATAGACCATTCCCCGGCCCTGACTCATGCGTCGCACCCAGCCCACCCGAATCGTCCGTCGATTCCCCGATCCCTGGAATCCTGAATCGCTGGAATCTGAGGAATCTGAAATCGCTCCTCTCCCCGTCCTCATGCCGCCTCTCCCACCCTAATGCCTACCCCGCCGATTGGCCAGTCCGTGTGGAACAGGGTGGCATGGGTCTGGCGAGCAGAGACGGCCGGACTGAAGGACGCGCGAGTCAGAGCACGTTCAGTGGTCCTCGGGTAACCCCGTATTGACTACTCGCCTTCAGGTCTCGCCATGCCGTTCTGGCATCGCGGCGGCCCGCCAGAAGGTCCTGGTAGAGGGCGATGATCCGCCGCCCGCAGCAAGCGGTCATCGGCCGGCTGCGACCGCGCCGGCGCCAGGGGTTCGGGGCTTTGGGCGAGCGCGCGATGGCCGGCGGGCGTCCGGACCTCGACCTGAAGCGGCTTTCTACTCGGCAAGCACGTCGAGGTCCAGATCGACCAGGGTCGGTTTTCACTTCGGCAAGCACGTCGAGGTCCAGATCGACCAGCCGGCTCGGTGGACCCTCGTACGATCGACGAAGCCGGGCCGTGAGCTCGGGATCGTCAATCCTCCAGACGCCCTGGCCAGGATGCAGATCGGCCGGGTCGATCGCGCCCTCCTTGGCTCCCGTTTGCTCCGTGACGACATCGAGGCTATCCGCCACCGCCTCCTGAAAACCGGAAACCGGCCCTGACCCCGCGAAGCCCACTCGACATCGAGGCTATCCGCCACCGCCTCCTGAAAACCGGAAACCGGCCCTGACCCCGCGAAGCCCACTTGACCCCGCGAAGCCCGCTTGACCCCGCGAAGCCCGCTGACTCCGCGAAGCCCGCTGATGACCCCGCGAAGCCCGCTGATGACCCCGCGAAGCCCGCTCGTTCATTGCTCATTCGGATCCACCCGTGAGGATCGAACCGGCGACCAGGCCAAGGCCAAAGCCTGAGATCACACCAGTGAGCCAGAGAAGTAAGCTCATCCGCCGATCTCCGTACCGGCCGGACGATGCGGGAGTGCTGCGTCCATGTGCGTCATGAATTCCCCGCAGAGTCAGCCAGCCTGGAGCGAGGCCGCCAGCTTGCCCAAAGCCTCGCTCTCGATCTGCCGGACTCGTTCGCGACTCAGACCGAAGGACTTGCCAATCGCCTTGAGAGTCAACGCGCGCTCGTCGTTGAGACCGAACCGCATCCGGAGCACGGCTGCCTCGCGAGCTTCGAGCTCCTCGATGCGGGCCATGGCCAGACCCCGAGCCTCGGTCTCGACCATCTCGACGTCCGGGGCTCGGGTCCGCTCGTCCACCAGCGCCTCGTCCAGGCTCCAGCCATCCTCAGGGCGGTCGGTCTGGGGCACGAGATCCTGGACCTTGATTGCCTGCTCAACGATCGCCTGCCTCTTCTTGGGGAGCTTGAGGACTCGAGCGATCTCGTCGCCGGTGGCCGGGCGGCCAAGCGATTCCTCAAGGGCTGCGGCCGTCTGCCGCCACTTGAGGACCAGCGGAACCAGGTAGGCCGGGATCCGCACCGGCCTGGCCGTATCGGCGAGCGCTCGATGGATGGACTGCTTGATCCAGAAACCGGCGTAGGTACTGAATCGGGTTCCGACCTGAGGATCAAATCGCTCGACCGCGTTGAGCAACCCCAGATTCCCCTCTTCGATCAGGTCCTGCAAAGGCAGACCATGGCCGACGTACCCTCTCGCCATACTCACAACGAACCGAAGATTGGCGCGGATCAGCCGATCGCGGGCCAGCTTGTCCCCCACGGCGATCCGGCGGGCCAGTTCCTTCTCCTCGTCGGCGGTCAGAAGACCGATTTCGCCGATCTCCGAGAAGTAAGTTTCCGTGGGGCTCTGAACCACATCGGGGCGATGTCGGGGAGGCATGGGGGTCACCTATGGTTCTCAGGTGTCGGTGAATCTCAGGGCGACTCCAGATACCCGTCGTGCGGATCAAGGTCGCCGGCTGGATCCGGCAACGGCGCCGTCTCCAGCCAGTACGGAACTCGGAGGCATTCAGGGTCGATTACTGTAACTTCTCAATGAAGTCCGGGCGGAGGGCTGAGGAAGGTGGCCGTTCCAGGCCAACTTGCTCGAGAATTCCAGGGATAAGACCTCATGCCGTCGCGGAATTGCCCGGACTTATTGAGAAGTTACCGATTACTTGCGATACCTCAACGGTCAGCCGAAGTAATCCCAGAAGGACCACGGACGAACCAGCAGGGTGAACTGCCCCGGGCCTGCACCGGTGATGGTGATCAGGTGGGGCACCGCGGCCAATGTCCGCACCCCACGCTTTTCGCCGGGGGGGATCTGCAGTTTGCCGTTGGCGCCGATGGCGACGGTTCCCTCGTAGACACCGACAAGGGCCGCAGCGCCAGAGGGTAGGAAGACATACTTCCCAGGCTTCGGAGGCTGAAACATCGCGACGGCCTTGCCGTCGGGAAGACTGGTTGAATAGGTCTGGCCGGAATTGATCGTGTCCATGGCTACCTCGTGGTGCACGTGCCCGTGGTGCAGTAAGGGATCCGATTGATCTGGCGGGGCTGAATGACTCGTGGTTCCTCGATCATCGGCAGATACGGCACGACGACTGGTTCAGCCTGCGGTTGACTCTCAACCACGCCTCGCGCCGGCTGCGGTTTTTGAAGCGCACGCCAGTGCGCGATCAGGAATTTCCCGTCGACATCTCGGCCGAACCCCTCCCAGCCTGGGGCCCATGGAAGGGTCCGCCACTCCAATGCGGGGGCAAGCTTTGCCGCGGGAAAGTTCACTGGCTTCGTCGCCGGGGGTTCTTCCTTCGAAAGCCAGTCCGGACGCGGCTTCGGTTCCGGCTGGGGAGTCGGGGCCGGCGTCGGAATGACCGGCGCGGGGACAGGGGCGGGATCAGGGGCGACATGGTTGCTCCAGAGATGGACGCCCAGGCCACCGACCAGCAATCCGGCGACCACGACCAGCCAGGGCGAGGGGGTCTTGGCGGGCGTGGTGGCCGGCGGATTGGCCGGCGTCACCATGTCGATCAGCGAGGAGTGCACGGTGGGGCACACGAGCACCGCGCCGGGTCCGCTGACCACTAACTGGTACGACAAGCCCGGAACGGTGTAGGTGCCGGGGGCGAGATCGATCTTGGAGGGAGCGGCAATCACGCCAGAATGGTCCTGAGGTCGCTGATTGCCGCCTCGAGTTTTCCCAGCGCCTCGGCCAGGTCATGGGCTTTCAGAGCGGCGACAAAAGCCGCGGCTTGAGAAGCAAGGTCCGGCAGCTCTTCGATGAGCGCCAGAAGATGCTTGAGCTGATCGCTCGTCGCCACCGTGGCGGAAGGCGAAGTGGGGGCAGGTGCGGGATCGGACATCGGCGGGGATCCTATGGTGTAAGTGAAGATTTCCCTACGCTTAGAATGCGCCACTTTTGCACCCATTCGATAGCTCATACGAAAAAAATCGCATCTAAGATGACTTGTTGCAAGCAGATAGGAAAATTTGGCTCGCGCAATGAAAAGGCATCGAGAAGAGCGGGCTCCACTCTCATCTCAGCGACATCTTCTAGATCGACTTCATACCTGGCCATCGCTCATTGCGCGGCAACTCACAGTCCCACACAGAGTCCTGAAGGATCCAGTTGCACATCGCAAGTTGGCCTCTCATCGGAGGAAGGAAACAAGACCACTTCGACGGGGTCTCCGCTGAACTGCCATCGGGTGCCGCACCGGCGTTGTGGCGGACCAGGGTCGAAGATGCAGTGCAGCGAGCTCGGGGGCACACCACGACGTCGTGGTGCGAGCATCCAGGAACCGCGTTCAATCAGTATACTGCGCATTCTGTGATCTGTCCATAGAATGCGCAGCATAGGACGCGAAATGTCAAAGTGAGCCATAAATCGCCGGTCCTTGTAAGAAAAGTAGAAAAGGGGTAGGTGCTCGCCAGATGGTGCGCGCGTCTGGGTAGGGAGCGTGGCCTGGGTGAGCTCGTCTGGGCCGGTTCCCCCAGGATCGGACCGCTCGGAGGCTCCGAGCGGTCGTGGACCCTGACTACTGACGGCTTCGCGGGGTCAGAGCCGCTGACGGCTTTGCGGGGTCAGAGCCGGTTCCGCAGCCCATAATGCCGTTGGACTTGCCGGTGAAAGTCCGGTCGTGGGAATTGACTGTTTACCCATGTAGTCATATTCGACGCTGATCTAGGGTGACCTGGGTTGGCGCAAGCTCGAAGGTAAACGTCCTCGCAAGGAGGGCTAGCCAGCTCGCGGGCCGTAACATGAGTGCGAAGTCAACTCGGAGTGAACTCTGCAGCCTCGAAACGACCAAGGTGATCGCCGAACCTGGAACCGGAAGGTGAAGGCTCAAACCGAAGAGGAAGCAACAGTCATCGGCACTCTTCGGGGCCACCGGGGTAAGGGAGGCGGCACGCGAGTCCAGTCCAGCGGAGTCAATTGGGGACCCTCTGAATTCCCACCTCAAGCCGATTTTCCTTGGGTGCAGCAGCCGCCGCCGCGAATTCCTAAGTGGCGGGGAGGGATTCAGAGGCTCGGATGAGGCCGTAGTAAGCGACGACCCGTCGGGACAACAGAACCCGATGGCGAGCCAAGGGCCTCTGGATGGACGGTTGGAGTTGCTGGGGGTCGTGCCACATTGAACCGAGAGGTTCTCGAACGGGTAATCCCTTCGGGGATCGCGTATTCCTGGGAGCTGCGACTGCGGTGGCGTATAAGGCGGAGTCCTGGGACGGATGTGGACGGCACTTAAGCCCCGGGATGTCGTCGAAGGTCGCTCCTGACGGTCCATTTGAAGCCGTACTGGGGAAAACCCGCCGTACGGAATTTTAGAGAGGGAAGGGGAAACCTGAAGCTCGATCGAGCCCGCCGGGCGCCCCTTCCCTACTCGGCTCCGGTTTGCGAGCGCTTTCGCAAGGGTCTGCACGAGGGTGAATAGGTCGTCCTCAATCCCATCCTCTCGGAAGTGGAGCAGGATACCAGCGAGGAGTTGCCGCTGGTGTCCGAGCCAACGCTCGCCGCCGACGACCTGGCCGAGGTGGCGGTCGCCGAGCCAGTGCGGGACATTGCCGCGACGCGGTGATTGGTTCGAATGCGACGATCGAAGCGTCGGGGCTGGCCCAAAGCGGAACTCTTGATTGATGGTTCCCCGGCTTCGGTGCCGAAGGAGGAAGAAGCGGAGCACGCTCTCACCAGGCTGTTCCCTTCTCTTCGGCCATCATCGATCCCGCTTCGATTCCCCGGTCCGACCACCAGGAACCTATGAGTGCCAAACGCGCCAGCAGCTCATCCGGAACGACGGGCTCTCCGGATCACGCCGTCACCAATGCGATTCTCCTGACCGCCGCTCTGGGCTGGGGCTTCGCCCTGCTCATTCAGCGGGGACGGCTCACGTGGCCGCCGTATGCGCTTTTGTCCAGTCTGTCCACCCTGGCAGGTTGCCTGGCCCTGGTGGGCCCCTTGATCCTCGCCCGGTCCGGAGGCAAGGATGGGAGCCTGGGCGAGCTCGTCTGGTTGACGGGAGGCTTGATGGTCTGGCTCTTCGACCTCTCGGCCACGCTCCAGGGCCAGGGGCGAAGCCTGAACTGGGCCACACCTTTGGGCGAACGCACGATGGGCCTGGCCATCCTCGCCGTTCTGCTGGCGGGCTGGCGATGCGGCCTGGCCGGGCGAGACTGGTCCTGGACCAACGTCACCGGATGGGCCCTGGGTCTCTTCTGGGTTGGAATGGCTGCCGGCTCGTGGTTCCTCGCGCCTTCCCCGGGTCTCTCGGCGCTGGTCTCGCGCTGATCCTTGACGGTTCAAACCTCACCGATTAGCCTCGATGGTTACACAGGTGCGCCCTGGTCATCATTGTCCTCGTGCACTCAACATGGTTCATCTGTCTCATCCGGACCGACCAGGGCCCTCGGGAGGCAGTGGATTCGTGGTGACTGATCACAAGTCGAGCAACAGTGTTTCTGAGCTTCCCCTGAGCTCGGCCATCGAGAATGAGCTGCCCACGTACCGGGCCATCAGCCCCTGGGCCGTCCTGAGCCTGCTCTGCGGGTTCATGTCTCTGTTCAGCATCGCGCACCCGTTCTTCTACATCTTCGCCGTGCTGGCGATCGTGCTCGGGTTCACGGCCGATCGGAACATCAAGCGGTATCCCGACATGCTCACCGGGCGGGGTCTGGCGCAGGCCGGGGCGGCCCTGGGCCTGGTCTTTGGCCTGGGCATCTTCACCATGTCCACCGTCCAGGGACTGGTGCGATCACGGAACGCGGAGAGCTTCGCGAGGTATTACAGGGAAGTGGCCAAGACCCGCACCCTGGCCGCCATGATGTGGCTGGGCGTGCCCCCCGGTCCACGCGCGAGTGTCTCCCCCGAAGAAGTGATGCAGAAGATGAGCGGGAACAAGAAGCAAGACACCGCGGTCTACGATATGAAGACGGCCCCGCTCCGGAACCTCAAGAGACGGCTCGACTCCTCGAAAGATCAGGAAATTCACTTCGTGAGGCTGGAGAAAGAGGGAATCGACGGACTGACCAGCATCGCCCTGGCCCTCTTCGAGGTGGATGGGCCTCCGACCAAGGATTTTCCCGAGAAGGAGGAATACGCCCTGGTCGTCTTGAAGGGCACCACGCAGGGAGGCAAGGGCTACGAGTGGTGGGCCGAGGACGTCACCTACCCCTACAAACCCCAAACCGCCGGCCTGCCGGAAAAGGCAGTCGACGACGGTCATGGGCATGGGCACTGATCGAGCATCACCAAAGCCTTCGAGAAAGCGGGAAGCCCACGCGGTTTCCTCACGGTCTGGTCGAGCCTTCCGGCTCCCGGGCATCACCAAAAGCGGCGCAGCAGTTTTCCGTCTCCCAGAGGACGACCTCGAGGACCGGCAATCCGGCTTCCCGCGTCTTCACGTAGATCAAACGGGCAATGTTCTCCGCGGTGGGATTCTCGTCCATCACGAACACGCGCTCGCCCGTCTCGCGGAGAACCGGAAGCAAAGGATCGTCGCGGCAAAGCAGCATGTTGTGATCAAGGTTCTCGTCGATCCAGTGCTGGATCTTCCGCTTGATGTCGACGAAGTCGACGAGCATTCCCCGGGGGTCGAGCTCAGAGCCTTGCAGGGTGATCACGGCCCGACCGTTGTGCCCATGCAGATCCCGGCACTTTCCCTGGTAATTCAGGAGCCTGTGCCCGTAACAAAAATCGATCTCGCGGCTCACACGGAACATCGTGGTGGCGTTCCTGATCGCTGGGGGTTCCGGGTCCGCATTCAGGTTTAGCGAGCCCGGTGTTCGTTCAAGCCGCGGCCGCCCGAGTCCGGCCGCCCGAGGGACCCACTGTCAGCCTTCCAGGGAATCGGGCGTCACGGAGAGGGAAGCCACCCTTCCGTGCCTGGCCCGTGGCCGATTCTCCGCAGTGTACCGGGTGTAGTCCGCCACTCCCGCGTCACGAAAGCCCTTCCGCCGCTCGGAGCACTTGTTGCATCGGCCACAGTGCATTCCGTCGATTGGATGAATACACGAGAGGGTCAGGTGCAGTGGGAGATCTTTCCCCCGCAGGATGACTTCCTTCTTGTGAAGCTGATCGAAAGGACGGATCAGCCGGGGGCCCCCTCCCATCGCCCGGCCCAGCAGCAGCTCGAGATCCTGGAAGAAACCCGGAGTGCTGTCGGGAAAGGGGTTCGAGCCCAGGCAACCGAGCGCCAGCGAGCCAACGTTGCGGAGCTGGCACCAGACCGCTGCCTTGACCGAGAGCAAGAGGTTGCGCCGGGCAGGTAAACCGCCTCATCCGGGGTCTCCGATCCCGGCACCTCGTCCCCCCCGGTGCTCCAGTGAGGACCGTAGACATCGCTGATCGGCTCGTCGAGGATGACCAGCGACTCCAGCCCCGGGGCCCGGACCGCGGCCAGAAATGCCCGTGCAGCCGCCAGTTCCGCATCTTCCCATCGCAGGCCGCTACGGACATAAAGAGGATGAACGCGGACGTGGTCGCGGACCAGCTCGACGGCAAGGACCGCGCTATCGAGTCCCCCGCTGATCAGAACGGCCGCGGATCCGCGCTCGCGTGGCATGGCTCGGGTTACACTCGCAAGGGACCGTTGGGGCGACCTTCGCTGATCGGACGCCGAGGGGGTCATTGTAGGCCGGGGATACCCCCTTATCAACCCGGTGAGAATCCGGTAGACCCTTTCAGAGGTCGAGCCCGTCGATCGCGGGATCTGTTCACCCGTTCTCATCATCGGGCCAGGATCCGGTGGCCAGGTAGTGATCGACCCATTCGAGCGCTTCCCGCTTGCTCGCGACCCGGCCCTCGAGCTGGGCTTCCCGGATCCTATCCAGGATCACGGCGAAGCGGCTTCCCGGCGCGAGGCCGTTTCGGACTAGGTCGTGGCCGGTGAGCAGTGGAGGCGGATTGATCGGTCCCGCGGGCTGGTGCTTCAGATAGTAAGTGCAGTAATCCACATGCTCCGTATCGCCCGTGGAGGCCAGTGCGTCGGCCCGGTGCAGTGCCAGCAAGTCTTCGATTCCGGGCTGGGCCAGCACACGCTTGAGCTTCGCCTCACGGAGCTTCTTGGCCTCACCCAGGTACTGATGAAACGCCACCAGCCAGGTGATCCGCTCGCGCTCGGCATTGGAGAACTTCAGGTTCTTGCACATGCGATCGGCAATCCGGCTGCCCACCTGGTCGTGGCTGTGGAAGCTCGTTCGTCCCAGGCGGTTCGAGCGGGTGAACGGCTTGCCCACGTCATGCACCAGGGCGGCAAAGGCCAGCGTGAAGCTCGGATTCGGGGGGAGCAGGCGGAGGACCAGCAGCGTATGATCCCACAGGTCGCCTTCCGGCTGCACCGGCTTTCCCTGAAACAGCCCGCGCATCTCGACGAGCGGCGGCAGGATCGCCCTGACCAGTCCCAGATCGAGCGCCATGTCCATGGCGAGGGCCCGGCGCTCGTGCACGAGCATCCGCCGCAGCTCCTGGGCGATCCGTTCGGGTGAGACGACGACAACCTCGGCTGCCATGGACCGGACGGCTTCCCGCGTGCTCGGCTCAATCGCGAAGTTGAACCGGGCCGCGAACCGGACGGCTCGCAGAAGGCGAAGCTTGTCTTCGCGAAATCGCTCCACCGGATCGCCGATGGCGCGGAGGACCTGGTGCCGCAGATCGCTGAGCCCCCCCACGTAATCGATCACCTGGTTCGATTCCGGGTCCATGAAGAGGCCGTTGATCGTGAAATCGCGGCGCGAGGCGTCCAGCTCGGGAGAGCTGAAGACGACCGACGACGGCCGGCGACCATCCACATACGCGAAGTCGCTGCGAAACGTGGCTACCTCCACCTCGATCCCATGCATTCGAGGATGACGCATGCGCACCACTCCGAACGAGATCCCCACCGTGATCGCGCGGAAGGGCAGGGTAAGCATGACCTGCTCGGGGGTGGCGTCGGTGGCAACGTCATAATCGGCGGGATCGAGACCCAGGATCAGGTCGCGAACGCAACCCCCGGCCCAGAGTGCCTGGAAACCCGCCCGGCGCAGCGCACAACAACCTCGAGAGCGAAGTCGCGCCGCGCCTGGGCTTCAGACATCGCCCCCCTCCTCCAGCCTGGTACCCCCTTCTTCTCCGCTTTCTCGTCTGTCGCCGGAAGTTTGACCGGTTGCGACCTCCGGAAGAACCCGGATCGCGATCTGCGTGTCGCCATAGTGCCGGATGTCCCAGCACTTGATGTCCTGGAGAATCTCACCATCGAGGTCCCGCCCCGCTTCCAGCGCGATCACAGACTCCGGCGGCAGCTTCTCCTGGAGCACCCTGATCAGCTGGCTCATCGCCCTCCGACGGATCTCGAACTCGCGATAGGGCGGATCGAGGAAGACCGCGATCGGGTCAGGCTGGGCCGGCTGGAAGCCGCGTACGCAGCGATAGGCGTCGGCCAGGTTACCTGGGTGCGATCCTGGTAGCGGAGGGTTGCAATGTTTCGATGGATCAGCCCCACGCTCTCACGGTCCTTCTCGACGAAGATCGCGCGGGCGGCACCACGACTCAGCGCTTCCAGCCCGAGGGCCCCCGTGCCCGCGAAGAGATCGATGGCCAGCCGCCCGGCCATTAGGCCGCCGACGATATTGAACAGTGACTCACGGACCATGTCGCTGGTCGGCCGCATGTCGACCGTGGTCCTGGGTCCGTCAAACTTGTGTCCCCGGCGCTGCCCCGCGATGATTCGCATGGACGGAGACTTCCCTTCGATCCGATCGAGGCCCGCTCACGGCCCCGCAGGCCCGGCTGAGGGGCTCGGTGCTCTATCCAGATCATAGGCGGACCAGTGGTCCGCCGCCACACCGCGGACCGTGGTCAGAAGACCCGGGGATCCCGATTCGCCAGCCGCCAGGTCACC
>CAWFJM010000028.1:0-55008 GCA_963816015.1 uncultured Planctomycetaceae bacterium
GTATCCCTACGTTCTGAGTTGATTCTTGAGGCGCAGCATGATTTTACATGCGCAATGATGATACAGGCGGGCTTGCTCGTTGCGTCTCAGCCAGCGGGTACTTCGGCGACAAAGCGATGACGGGACGTTCGCCTTGAGGCGATTGTCGATGAGTCCCGAGATGATCCTCCTGATCTGCGGCGATGTCAGCGCGGGGGTCCGGATTTTTCCCCCGCCGCGTCTCCTGGTTCAGGAACCACGCGGCCAGGAGGGACAGGGTTTGATGATGATGCCAGGCGATCCAGTTCCTAACCTGGTAATCGGCCAACCCCGCCTCTCCCTTAGCTCGTTCAAGACATTCCTCGATCCGGTGCTCCGCCTTGGCTACCCGTGCCAGCTCCGAAAGCGGCGTCTCTGGGTCGGCATTGGACAAATCATAATCAAGCTTGTACGTGGTGTCGGCTTGAAGTTCGCGCGTGACGAACAGCAACTCCGCTGGTCCCGTTCCCCCTGTTGGTGTCCTCGCCTGAACACGGCGCTTCACGCACTCGATCACCAGCGGTCCTTTCTCGCCATCTCGAACATCAATGACAGCCCAGTCATGTTCCGGCACGGCGCTCCTCCAGCGGTCCAGCCGCATGAACGGGCTCTTGGGGCGGCACCCATGCCCCGAGTATTCCGGCGGCGGCACATCGAGGTCGCGGACCAGTGTGTTCGACGGCACCCCCAGCAGGTAACGCTGGCCTCGCGTCCGCAATTCCTGGCGACAACCCGATGGTCGGCCCATCGCGTCGTCGCCAGCAATCCAGGCGTGCGGCAACTGTCCCCCACTCTCTTCCAACATCTCCAGGGCCAGCTCTTGGCGGGTTCGGAACCTAACCCCTTTGGGCACACCCGCTCCCCTGCGACGAGCGCGAGCTTTGGTCCATTCCTTGGGAAGATAGATCCGCGTGTTGACGATCGCGTGACCCTTTCGCGAGACATAACACATGTAGATGCCGACCTGACAATTCTCGACCTTCCCGAGCCGGCCGCACCCCTGCCGCGCAACACCCACCGACTTCGCCCCGTTCTTGGGGAATCCCGAAGAGTCGAAGACGATCACGCCATCCGGCTCGCCCAGCTCGGCACCGACCTCCCCGGCCAAGGTCGCCCACAACGGCCCCTGAGCCCAGGGCACGTGCCCGATGAACTTCTGGAGACCTTGCCGCTCCCGGTCATGAAGGTAGGCGATGGCCTCGCCTGTCTTCCGCTCCAGCCCAGAGATGAGGCCGGTCATGTACTCTGCCGCATGTTGCCGTTGCTCTGGCTCGCGGAGTGCTTCCGCGTACGGCTCAATGAAAGCCGAGAGCCGCCCCAAAAGGCCCCTCGTAAGCTCGGGCGGCACTTCCGCCTGAGCCAGCATCTGCTCCAAGCGCAATTCGTAACGCCGTTCCATGGCCCACTCCCTTCCTTGATGCGTCCTCGCCGCAAGGGTATGGTCCAATGAAAGTTAAATCAGGTCAAGACCGGGATACAGTAGAATTAAGAAACTGGAAGGCCCGGCCTTGCCCACGAGGCCGGGTTTTCCGATTTCACCAGGGGCTCTTGATGCGCACTGGCGCCTGTTGGTTTGTTCTGGCCGCGGTTCTTCTCTCGACCTGCGGGGGCTGTGGCTCGGAGACGGGTCAGTTCGTCGGCCAAACGTCCCGGTTAAGCGTAGCGTCACAGAATTTTTGTCAAAATGCGCGCACCTATTTTTTGTGAGTATTCCCCTAGGTAGCTGATCTGCACGAACCGGTCGGGTCGTCGATTCGCGCCCGCAGATGGCGGCTGATCCGCCTTCGAGTCGTCCATTCATCAGGGTCGTCGCTGTTGTCCAGGAGGTTCTGCTGGATGTCGCTGAAGCTCGTCTCACACGGATTATCGTCGGGGCTCCGCTTGGGCAGGCTGGTCCAGTTCAGCCGCAGCCGCCGCATCAGCGACTGCGTGACCTGCGCCTTGATCGGGTGCGCCGGGTCGCGGTCCAAGGCGATCCGTACCGACTGCCCGGGATACCACCGGCGTATCCGCCGCAGGAACCGGCAGACGTACATGGCCCCCTTGCCGGGGAAGAAGGTCCCGTGGACCAAGCCCCGGTTCACCTCGTAGAGCAGGAACAGGTAGAACCGGCCGCGGGTCTTCTGATTCCGCGCCAGGACCAACCGCTGAGCCCTCGTGGAGCGACGGCCGCCGTACGCCTTGACCGTAATCGGCTGGACGTCGAAGAAGGCCAGGAGGGCGCGGCGGGGCCGGTGACGCCACCATGTCCGCAACCGGTAGAGGATCACCGGCCGGTTGGGATCGGTGCAAACGAGTTTGCGGCGGACGTGGCGCAGGCGGTATCCCCCCTTTTCAGCACCCGGCGGAGGTGCTCGCGGCTGATCGCTTTGATGATCCGTTGTCGGATGAGGTACGCCCGCAACTTGGCCAGACTCCAGCGGCCGTACGGCAAGCCCAAGGCGGTGGGCGGTTGCCCAGCTAGCCGCCAGATGGTCTCGATCTGCTCGCGGGATAGGCGTGAGGGAGCCCCGACGGCACGCGGGCCGTCCAGGCAGGACAGACGGCGCCGCGCGAAGTCATGCAGGTCCGCGTACACGGTGTTGGGATGTACCTGAAGCAGTTGGGCGATCCTGGTGGCGGACAGGTCTGCAGCGTGGAGCAGGAGCACCTCGGCGCAACGACGTTGCCAGGGCAGCAACGGTTTCTCGAGCCAGCGATGGACCCGGCGGAGTTCCGTCGCGGTCGGCTTCCGCACGGTCGAGGGACGTGACATGGCTGAACTTCCGCAGGAGTGAGGCTCAACCTATTTTAACAGAGGCGGTGACAATAATTCCGACAAAAGTTATGTGACGTCCCGGTTAAGGGGAAAATCACCTACAAGGGCAAGCCTCTGACCCAGGGAGAGATTGTCTTCGAACCCGACGGCGGTCGGGAAGCTCATGGTAATATCCAGCTGGATGGGACCTTCGAGCTGTCCACCTTCAAGGCCGGTGATGGAGCCGTCCCTGGCACGCACCGAGTCGCGGTCTCCGGGACGAGCAAGAAGGACGCCGTTCCCATCAAGTACAAGAATACGAGCTCCTCGAAGACGGAGGTCGAGGTGGCCGAAGGCAAGACCGAGTATGTCGTCGACCTGAAGTGACTCTCTCTCGAGATCATCGACCCACCTGTCCTTGACGAGGATGCATCACATGATCGGTTCGAGGAGGCTCGTGACAGCGCTGGTTCTGGCATCGGCCGCCA
Organism: uncultured Planctomycetaceae bacterium; assembly: GCA_963816015.1. Lineage (GTDB taxonomy): Bacteria > Planctomycetota > Planctomycetia > Isosphaerales > Isosphaeraceae > Aquisphaera. Next base: position 3,244 of record CAWFJM010000028.1, read on the forward strand.
CGTTTGTCACTGGTTCAGCCGCATGGGCCGACGGAATTGCCGTCGAGCCGGTCTCCATTCCCGCGCCGTTCTTCGAGGCGGCCGGATCGCCGGCGCCCGCCTATCGTCTGGACGGTGTCCTGGAAGCCTCGGCCGTCGAGCCGATCGGAGACGGACGTCTGCTCCTGGTAGCTCATGACAAGAAGGTCCCGCTTCGCGTGATCGAGACCGCGACCGGGCGACAAGTCGGTCCGCTGCTCACGTGCGACAAGTTCCCTGCTCGAGACTCCGAAATCGTCGAAGTGGGAGGGAATGGCGCGGGATTCCGAGGGCAACTACTATCTGGTTGGATCTCATTCAGGAAAGATCCAGGACGAGCGTGATCAGCACGCGAAGCTGCTCCGGTTCCGTCTCAAGACTCAGCCAGCGACCAGCGGCTGCCCCGATACCGTGACGATCGACGAAGCCTCGGTCATCTCCTGGCGGCTTGCCGCTCCCCTGATCCAGGCGCTCGAGCACGAGGGCCTGGGCACCAAGGCGGTGGACGAACGCAAGATCGAGGGACTGGCAATTCGCGAGCAACCGGTCGGTCCTGCGGGAAGGGTTCGCCGCGAACTGGTGGTTGGCCTGCGTCAGCCCGACGACCTGGTCCGGGCCTTCGTGGCCGACATCTCCGTGCCCCCCGCCACGGATGGTGAGCTTCCCCTGGTCCGCCTCTTCGCCTTCGATCCGGGCGACCGCGAGGGCGTTCGCTCCCAGCTCACGTCGATGGAATACCTCCCCGCCTGGAAGGGCTTCCTCGTCGTCACCTCAACCGAAGACGAGCAGAACGCATTCCACGGCAATACGCTCTGGTTTGTGCCTGATGAGCGCATTGCCCAGAGCAACGGCTCGATCCTCCAGGCTGACAAGGCCTGGACCTTCGAGGTTGCCATGAAGGCCGAGGGCCTTTGCATCCTGCCCCAGCCCAATGGGGCCGACGCCAGCACGGTCCATCTTCTCGTGACCTATGACAACGACCCCCACGCAACTCACATCCCCAGCCGGTTCCAGTTCGTCAACCTGATCCGGCGATCAGCGTCGCATTGATGCCGCTCCGGGATCGACGTCTTTTGCGGCTGAGATCAACAAGAAGGGGGGAGAGCCATGAGCTGGCTCTCCCCGTCGCCTGTCTCGAGCTGGTGATCAGGACTTCAGAAACGCGATTGCATCGGCGGTTCGCTTGAGGAAGTCGTCAGCCCGCTCGGGTGACTCGAAGCCGATGATGAAGGCATTCACCGTGCCCAGGCCGAGCACGTAGCGAAGCGAGGCGTCTTTTCGCTCGGGTGTGGTGATCCGGCCCTCGCCCAGGATCTTCATTCCCACGATACCCTTGCCGGCGTTGTGCATCTCCTCGAGGACCGAGGCGACCTCGTCGGGCTTCTTGTCGTCCATGATCAGGCCTTCGGGGTTGATCCGGGCAAGGTCGACCTCCACGAACGGGGTCTTCGCGGCCGTGCGCAGCGGGTCCATGCCATGGCAGCTCGTGCCGTGAGCCCGGATGATCTTCTCCTCCTTGGCCTGCATCAAGTACTCCATCGACCCCTGGTTCTCGGCCGGCCAGCCATCCTTGGTCATGCAGTGGAGCAGAACAATGTCGATGTAGTCGACGCCCAGCTCCATGCGGTAGCGCTCGAGGTGGCTCCTTGCGTCGGGCACATTGGTCGCGTGGGTCTTGGTCTGGATGACATACCGCTCGCGGTCCACCCCCTTGAGAGCTTCTCGAAGATAGGTGTGCGAGCCGTACTGGTCGGCGACGTCGAAGAAGCAGATCCCGCTGTCGATCGCGTGCCGCACAACCTTGGTGAAACCCTTGACGCCCAGCCGGGTCTGGTTGCTGGCCTGACCCGAGCCAACGCTGCCAGTGCCCATGCCGACCAGGGAGACCTGGATCCCGGACTTGCCCAGGGCGACCTTCTCGGTCGGTCCCGCTGGAAGGGTGATCTTGGAGCGGACCGCGCCGAACGTGGTGGAGGTGGCTGTTGCCGCCAGCGCGGCCGTGGCCGTCGCCTGCGCGAGGAACTCGCGGCGATTCAGGGGGGGTGTCATCTGCTGTTTCTCCCCGGTCTCTGGTTTCGAGTCAGGACATGAAATCCATGCGAGTCAGGCTGAAGACTCGGCAAGAATCTCGGCACGCAGCCGATTGCCCCCGGTCGCTCCGACAGTGGGAGCGCAGAACACCGGCTGACGCCGATTCTACGGCATGGTTCATGGCAGGGTAACACTCGCGGCGCTGCAAGACGCCGCCGGAACTCCTTGTGACTTAGCGAGATCGGCCAAAAAGGTCCCCAGGCCGACGGGCCAAGGATGTTACCCAGGACGCAGCCCTTTTGAACCATGCCGATTCTAACCCGCCCGGGTGCGATGCTACCATAGACAGATCCACAGTTTAGTTCGCCGCTCCGCCGCGGCCGATCCCGGAAAAAGACGGGACCGACCCGAGCCGGCACTGTTACCTCGCTGAAGGAGGGCGGAAGCGTGTTCACAGGTCTGGTCGAGGTGCTTGGTCGAATCGAGCGGGTGGTCGACGAGAATCCGGGCAAGCGATTGCTGCTGGTCTGGCCAGGCTTGGACTCGGCGCTGGCGATCGGCGAGAGCGTCGCGGTCAACGGTTGCTGTCTCACAGTCGTTGCCAGCGAAGGCGAGCAGTTCGAGGTCCAGGCTGGGCCGGAGACCTTGCTCCGCACCAACTTGGGCGACCGACAAGCCGGCGATCGTGTCAATCTCGAGCGGTCCCTCCGGGTTGGCGATCGTCTGGGCGGCCATTTTGTCCAGGGTCATATCGACACCACCGCAGTTCTCCTCGAGCGGCGGCAGGAAGGGGAGTGGGAGTTCCTGGCCTTCACGCTCGACCCCTCCTGGACCCGCCTGCTCGTTTCCAAGGGATCGATTGCCGTGGATGGCGTTAGCCTGACCCTGGTGGATATCTGGCCCGACGGATTCTCTGTCATGCTCATTCCCCACACCCTTGCCGTGACCACCCTCGGACTGCTCAAACCCGGCGACCGGGTCAACATCGAGACCGATATCCTGGCCAAGCACGTGGCGAAGCTGCTGGGCAAATGAGGAGCCAAATCTCTCGCAAAGGCGCAAAGCCGGCAAAGGAAGCATAACGATGCATGAGAATGAAATTCCTCGAGAGATCGTTGATGCTGCCTTCAAGATTCACAAGCAACTTGGACCGGGGTTGCTGGAATCCGTTTACCAAGTAACCCCGGGAATATGAACTGAGACGTCGCGGCTTGAGAACGTTTCGCCAGCAACCGATCGGTGTTGTTTACGAAGCAGTGGTACTGGATCTGGGATTCCGTGCCGACCTGATCGTGGAAGACAAAGTCATTGTGGAATTGAAGTCGGTCGAGGAGCTTGCACCGGTCCATAAGAAGCAACTGCTGACTTACTTGCGGCTCAGCGGCCTGAAGCTCGGCCTCTTGATCAATTTCAATGTGGAGCTGATCAAGGACGGCATCGTGCGAATTGTGAACAAACTGGATTAGCTGATTCACTCCCAATGTGATTGTTCTTTGCGAGCTTTGCGACTTTGCGAGAAACTATCTGTACATTGCCATGGCACGCCAGACTCAGTCCTACCTGCGCAGCCTCTTCGCTCGGCGTGGCCTCTCGCCCCGGCACCGGATGGGGCAGAACTTTCTCATCGATCTGAACATCCACGAGCTGATCGTGGAGACAGCCGGGGTTGGGCCGACCGATTTGATCCTGGAGGTTGGGCCTGGGGCCGGGGCACTCACGGCCATGATGGCCGGCCAGGGCGCGGGCGTCATCGCGGTCGAGCTCGATCCGGGAATGGCGACCCTCACGAAAGAGGCCGTGGCAGGCCATCGCGATGTGCGGGTCCTGAACACCGATGCCCTGGCGAACAAGAACACCCTCAGTCCCATTCTGATCGAGAACGTCCAGGCCATGATGGCATCGGCTCCGGGCCGGGAGTTCAAGCTTGTCGCCAACCTGCCTTACAACGTGGCGACGTCGATCATCACCAACCTGCTAATCCACCCCGAGATCCATCCTGCACTGATGGTGGTGACGATCCAGCGTGAGCTGGCAGAGCGGATGATTGCCGCGCCGTCGTCCTCCGAGTACGGCTCGCTCTCCATCCTCATGCAAGCTCTGGCTGAGGTCTCGATCGTCCGGGTCCTGCCTCCCTCGGTCTTCTGGCCGACGCCCAAGGTGGAATCCGCCGTCGTGATGATCCGCCCGGTTCCCGAACGACGCGCCGGTCTGGATGTCGCCTGGTTTCATGACATCGTCCGCAAGACGTTTTTGCATCGCCGCAAGAACCTCCGGCATGTGCTGGCCGGCATGTGGGACAGCCAGTGGACCAAGGCCGAAGTCGATGCCTGGCTCGAGTCCCTCGGGCTCGACGGCCAGCTCCGTGCTGAGGCACTTCGTGTGGAGCAATTCCGAATCCTCGCCGACGCCCTTAAGAAGCGATGGGGCCGTGAATCCGCACACGTTGCTGGGGTAGAAATCGAAGGCTAGTGCCTTCCCTCCCTGCTCCAGCGCGTCTCACGGCTCACCCCGCACTGGAACAGGTAATCCCGGCCTTGAAATCGGCATGGCAGGGTTCCTAACCTGTCCCTTTATAGGCCGTGGAGGCAGGATCGCAGGTCGAGGGTGACTTCTACGTCGTCCCGAGCTCCCCTCCTGGAGCAAGAACTCGGCGCGGTCGGATATGTCGTTCCAGACGCCGGCTAGCTCGTCCCGTGCCGTTTCCGGATGAGCCCGCGCCCGGGCGACGGCCTGATCCAGCTCGGCACGGAGTGATTGCATTTGCCGGATATCGAGGAGGTTGGCACCTGTCACCGATACCAGCATGCTGTGGGTCTCCCGGACCGCATCGCGCCAGGCTTGACCATTCACCCCTGGCGGGGCGATCTCGGCGAGTGCATCGATCACCGGTGCAACCTGGGTGGCGCCGAAGTCTGCCCGAGCCCGGTACCGCGATCGCCAGTCGCGGAAAATCAGGTACAAGCTCCCCCACAAGATGAGAATTGTGGCACCAGCCACAAGGACCAACCGCCGCCCGGAATGGTGGGATGAGGCTCCGGCAGGGGCAGGGGGCTGGACCGTGGTCGAGGTCAGGTCGTCAAACCTGAACCGGCGGGAGGCCGAACCATCCTGGTAACCATTGGGCCTGCTGGCCATGTTCGCTCGAGGTTGGCAGGGCGGGTCTCGGGTTTCTCTCAGCCCAGTGTATCCCTCCCTGCCCCTATCGAAAAGTGACGCGAAGCAGAGGCTGGAGACGATCAGCCGGCTTTGACTCGAGCACAACGAGGGGACTCACTTACAGTCCACTCCCCATTGCTGGGACACTGCCCCAAACCTGGACGATTCTGGGCAGCCAGAACAGGCTTTGAGGAGCAATCCGGAAGCGGTCGAGCTCGGACGCGAGGCGGTCCACCTCGGTCCGGGTTGCGAGGTGGGCGGCGACGATTGCGTGCCGGATTGAATCCAGGACCAGGGACGCCGGGTTGTCCATCTCTTCGCCGGTCACGAGGGGCGCGGGAGACTCATTGTAGCTCACCCCCGCGACCCCCGCGTGCTCCAGAAACTCGGTGAGTTGCAGGCCCCGCGGCGAGTCGACTTCCTCATCACGGACCAAGGCATTGAAAAGCTCCAGAAACCGGCTGTAGGCGGGATGGTCCACCATCGGACCGTCAGCCTCATGAGGACACTCCAGGTCTTCGACAACGATCGTGCCTCCGGGCTGCACCACGTGCATCATCCGCTTAAGCGCATCCTCGGCCTTGTCGCGAGGCCGCTGGGAGAGCAGGAAACGGGTATAGACCAGGTCGTACGATCTCTTTTCGTCCAGATCAGTGACATCGCCGATCCGGAACTCGGCATTGAGCCCCTGACGGGATGCCTCAGCGCGTGCCTGTGCGAGGAGGCGCTCTTCCGGGTCGATTCCCACGACCTGTCCTATCGTTCCGGCCAGCCGCGCCATGGGCAACGTCGCCTGGCCCGTCCCACACCGCACATCCAGGCACCTCATCCCGGGTGCCAGGCCAACCTTGCGAAACAACGCATCAGGGCTTGACCAGCCAACTCCGGAGAGAAACCTTAGTCGAGTCGCATGGTCCTGGCTCCGATGAAGGGAGATCTGAAGGTCCATATTCAGAATCCTTGTAAAGGAAACGAGAGGTTGCTCCTGGAACTGGCTCGGTCCCGACGTCCTCCCTGAGAGAATCACAGTTAACGGAATCATCCATCGCGGGATGAACCCCTGCTTTTTCGAGCAACCTCATCGATTCTCTAAGTATTTTAATACACAGCAAGGATGCCGGCGAGTCGACCTGCCAAGAATGTTACTTCGTGGCATCGGTGAATCTGCTGAGCTGCACGCAGGTACATGCTCTTCTTGTCGACCCAAATGGTGCAGATGACAAGAGATCCATTCCGATTAACGGATCCCGAGGAGAGTGCCGCTTAAACCGCCGCTCGGGCATCGTTCACAGAGGAGGGCAAGCCCCCCTGCCAGCCCAGCAGAATTGTGGAAGCCCTCTTGTCCTCAGGCCGCGTGTCCGCCGGTCGGCTTTGTGTCATCTCCACAACCGCCAGGAAGTCGCGTTGGCCCGTCGTCGTGCAAGCTGCCGGCCGCCCCCTGCATTCCGCACGACGGACCGTGATCGCGTCGGTTGGTGCTGCGCCCGTGTGATCGATGTAAAGCCTTTCCGATACGATGCTTGAGTCGCAACATCGAAGATGGCACAACCCTTGCTTTATCAGAATGATCTGAGGAGAGCTTCCCGTCCAGAGAAGCGATTCAGCTGGTTCGAGAGGAGTGAACGCCGTGAACGATGCGGCATCGGTCCTGATTGTTGACGACGAGCCGAGCATACGCCTGATGTTCCGGACTGCACTTGAGTCGGTGGGTTACGTGACGCAGGAGGCCGGCGACGGTCCGGCGGCCCTCGCGCGGCTCAATGAGTCGTCACCCGACGTGATGCTTCTCGATCTGAAGATGCCCGGGATGGATGGAATGGAGACGCTACGACGGCTGAGGGATGCGGGCCATGACACGGCCGTGGTGATCGTCACGGCGCATGGAAGCATTCCGGACGCGGTGACCGCCATGAAGTTCGGAGCCGTCGACTTCCTGACCAAGCCGGTCACTCCGGACCTTCTCCGCCGGGTGGTCGGCGACATCGTCGCACGACACGGCAAGCCAGAGCTCACGAAGGATCGCGATCATGGCCCGGCACCGCAGCACCTGCGAGACGGGGGGCACTCTCGGGAGCAGACACCCACTTCACAGACGCCCGGTTCAGAGAAGCTTGCGCATTCCCCCACCGTCGTGGTGGAGCTTACGCCTCCCGTCGTCGATCTGGCCCCGGTGAAGCGAGCGCTCAACCAGCGAAATTTCCTGGAGGCTGAACGTCGCCTGCAGGAGGTCCTGGATCAGGCTCCCGATTCCCCCGAGGCCCTCACGCTCATGGGCGTGCTTCACGAGTGCCTTGGCCAGGCCCATGCGGCCTATCACTCCTACCGAGCGGCCCTAGAGTGTGCGCCTTCGTACGGCCCCGCCCTGGGCAACCTGAAGCGGTACTGCGAGCGGTTCGGACTCGACTTTCATAACAAAGCCATCAACCCCAGTGCGTGACTACGCGCCGCAGTGCGACCGGAAGGGAATCGGCGATGACGCTTGCAGAGTTATTTGTCGCTGAGGTTCTGACTTGCTCCTTGAGCATGCTTTTCGGATACGTCATCGATCTTGTTCGGAGCCGCCCTGCCTTGGACGATCACGCCCAGAACGCCTCGTTCCCGAACAGAAAACGCAGGGCCGATCAGACGTGGGCCGGCCCTTGACCTGCTTTGGCGAGCCTCTTGTTCGAGGAGAACGTTCATGAATCGTCTTCAAGACCACCGCCCAATGACGGATCGCCCTCATTTCTCGGCCCTCGCGGCTGACCGCGAACAAGACCCTGTTCACGAGTCATCTCGGTCGCAGAACCCGCCTCACCCTTGTGTCGATTTCGACTACACCGAGGCCGACCGACAGGCCGACACGTGGCGAAGCATGAAAGCCACCCTGGCAACCTTCGCCGTGCTTGCGACGGTCTGCCTGGTGTTTCTGGGGCTGGTCTGGGTCTTCTCCCAGCGCTGATGTAATGCTCCTTCCGTTGGCCAAACGATGGCTCAGAACTCCCGTTGAGCGAAAATGCCCGGCTGTGGCAGCGGGTACATGCCGTCTTTCCCAGCATGAAGAGGGGCTGGGGAGTTCATCGTCAGGGCGTCGAGTCCAGGCGCGAACTCATGGTCATGATTGAGCGCCTCCTCCCAGGTAATGACCTGGCCGGTCTGACAGGACATGCGGCCCATGATCTGCACAAGGCTTGCCTCGGCGCCCCCCTTGCCTCGTTGAACGGTCCGTCCTGGCGGATGGCGTCGATCAGGTGATCCCACTCGAGCTGATACGGATTGGGCTCAGGCTGGGGAAACGCCCAGGCAAGGTCGCCCTTGATGAGATTGTGCTCCTTGTAGATCCGGCACTTGGCCGGCGTGTGCATGTTGGTGGAGATGACTGCCGAACCCTTGCTGCCGTGGGCGTGGCTGGCGAATTCGCCATCGCACCCCGAGATGTTGCGGGCGTTCATGAACAGGTTCGTGCGGTCGGCGAACGTGTACTCGACGGAGTAATGGTCAAGGTTCGTCACCAGGGAATTCAAATTGCGTTAGCCTCGTCAACCGGTGGGACTCGCCATGCGTGAGAATCGACAGTTCTCGGCCCACTTGCTTCGCGCTTGCCAAGGCCAGTTCGGCCCCTGCGGAGCATCGATGCACCCAATGCTTGGCAAATGACCAGTTATCACCGAAATCGCGACTATCGTTAGAATAGCAGATCTTCGAGGACAGGCTCTCTTTCCGTGGACAGGACAGGGACCAAGGATGCTCTCTCTCGGGGCTGGTGACCGTTTCCACGACTCGAAGGCAAGTCCTGATGGTGACTACCCGGAGCGTTGCGAAGCGGACTGCGGCGCGGTCGCTGCCAGTAGGAGCCTCGTTCTTCGTGAGAACAGATCGCCACGACTCCTCTGGCCTCCTCGGCGAGTTCCTCTGAGCGGGGCGTGGGCGTGCAGGAGAACGATATCGGCATGAGTTCTTCCTCTCTCGAGCTTCCCTCTCCCACCGCCAGAATCGCAGATCCGAAGAGCTCACCCCTGTTCGACCCCAAGACTCAGGGGCCGATTCGCGCGGAACTGCTTGGGCTGGGACGGCTGGAATGCCGGGCACGCGAGCTTGCCAAGGCCTGTGCCCTGGCACCAAGTCGGCGCGTGAGCAGCCCGCTTTTGAAGCGATTTGTCGAGAACCAGCGCGTCCTAATTCATGCCCGGCGCGAGATTCTGGGGCACGACCGCCAGGAGATCCAGGGCCTCGATGCCGACTGGCTGGCCGACAATTTTCATATTGTCGACGAGGTGTTGCGTGAGGTTCATCAGGATCTTCCGCGCGGTTATGATGCGGTGCTGCCGAAGCTGGGCGTGGCTCCACTTTCTGGCTACCCCCGGGTTTACGCTCTGGCTCTGGCACTTGTCGCGCACACAGACAGCGAGCTTGATGAGCCAAGGATCACGCGTTTCGTCCAGGCGTTCCAAGAGGTCGTGCCCCTGACCATCGGCGAGCTGTGGGCCTTGCCCACGATGTTTCGCCTGGTCCTGCTCGAGAACCTGCGGCGCCTGTCCCAGCAGATGCTCTCGGTCTGGGGTGAGCGTCAGCGGGCCGAGCGGTGGCACAAGGAGGCCATGACCGCCGACGGGGGCGCCTCACCCACTCGTCCAGAAACCCGCGCCGGGAGCTCGCTTCCGTCCCTGGGGGAGCTGAGCGATCCTTTCGTCGTTCGCCTCATTCAACTCTTGAGCGACCAGGAACCGGCCCTTGTTCCAGCGATCCGCCACCTGGAAACCGAACTTGCCGCGCAGAGGCGAGATTCGGACGAGATCCTGGATCGCGAGCACCATCGCCAAGCTGCCAACCAGCTCACCGTCGGTAACTGCGTGCTGAGCCTTCGGTTGCTCTCGGCCGTGGATTGGAATTCGTTCTTCGAGCGAAACAGCCTGGTCGAGAAGATCCTCCGCGATGATCCGGCAGGGGCCTACCCCCTTCAAGACTTCCCCACCAGTGACCGGTACCGGAAGGGCGTGGAGAAGATCGCCAGGGGAGCGAACGCCGACGAGCTGGAGGTGGCGGCCAAGGCCGTCGAACTGGCACGCGCTGGGATGAAACAGGATCGAAGCGAGGGGCCATGTTGGCTATTATCTGGTCAGCGGTGGAGAGGCGGAACTGAGGGCGGCATTTCGCTACCACCCGAGCGCCCGTGAATGGCTTCTCGACTGGGTTCTGGCTCATCCGAGAGTGACTTACTTCGGATCGGTCGCTCTGGTCCTGGGCATATCACTACTCGCCCTGGCGGGCGGTCTGCTGGGCAGCTCGCAGTCGATCGCGTGGCTCTGGCTGGCGGTTGGCGTCATCGCCGCGATCTTGCCAGTTAGCGAGCTGGCAGTGGGGCTGGTAAATCATATGCTCACCCTGCTCTTGCCGCCGCGAGCTCTCCCCAAGCTCGATTTCAAGGAGGGCATCCCCGAGGAGTTCGTGACCTTCGTCGTCATACCCTCGATGCTGGTGCGGCCGCGCAGCGCGGAACTTCTCTGCGAGCGCCTGGAGACTCATTATCTGGCCAATCCCACAGCCCGGGTCCGCTTCGCCCTGCTGACGGATCTTGGCGACGCCTCGCAGGAAGTGATGCCTGATGACCAGTCACTGATTCGTGATGCCCTCGAGCGAGTGCGCACACTCAACCAGCGACACGCTCCCGAGGGCCCGGATCTCTTCTTCCTTTTTCATCGCCGCAGGTTGTGGAACCCGTCCCAGGGCTGCTGGATGGGATGGGAACGCAAGCGTGGAAAGCTCACGGAGTTCAACCGGCTGATCCGGGGAGCCACCGACACGACCTATACAGTTTGCAGCTCCGATCCGGCGGCCTTGCCGCGGACACGGTTCGTGATCACGCTGGATGCCGACACCCAGATGCCACGCGACACGGTTGGTCGGCTGATTGGCACACTGGCTCATCCCCTCAATGAGCCTCGGTTCGATCCGGGGACCGGGCGGGTGGTCGAGGGCTATGGCGTGCTCCAGCCCCGAGTCAGCTTCCACCTGACAGCGGCCACGCATTCGCACTTCGCCGCATTGCTGGCGGCGTCCGGAGGGATCGACCCTTATTCGACCGCGGCATCCGATGCCTACATGGACCTTTTTGGCCTGGGAAGCTTCACCGGGAAGGGAATCTATGATGTCGATGCGTTCGAGGCGGCGACGGGGGGGACATTTCCTGAGAACCGCATCCTCAGCCACGACCTGATCGAGGGCAACTACGCCCGATGTGGCTTGCTTAGTGATACCGAGCTCTTCGACGATTTCCCCGCCCGCTATCACGCCTACGCTCGCCGGGAGCACCGCTGGGTACGCGGCGACTGGCAGTTGCTTCCCTGGCTTGGCCGGCGCGTGCCAGCGCCCGAGGGAAAGCGCTCCAATCCGCTGCCGGCGCTGGAACGATGGAAGCTGTTCGACAATCTGCGACGCAGTCTGGTCCCCCCAGCCCTGATTGTGATGCTGGCGCTCGGCTGGACGGTCTTGCCGGGTTCTCCATGGCTCTGGACCATGATTGCCCTGGCAGTGCTGGCTCTCCCGCTCCTGAAGTGGCTCATCGGCGCAACCGTGGGCTGTGCTCGCACGGCGTCGCTGTCGGGGATCCGATCGTGGCGCACCAGCCTTCCGGCCATGGGTGGGCAGGCTCTGCTGGCCGTCGTGTTCCTGGCTGACCAGTCATGGTTGATGTGCGACGCCGTGGTGCGGACTCTGAGGCGACTGCTGATCACCCGACGAAGACTACTGGAGTGGGAAACCGCCGCATCGACCGAGCAGCGCCTGGGCTCGACCCTCCGTGATTTTGTGGTCGGCATGTGGCAGGCTCCTCTGCTCGCCGTAGTGATTGCCGTGGCGATTGGAGTTCTCCGGCCGACCGCGCTCTGGGCCGCCGGCCCCGTGCTGGCCGCCTGGTTCCTCTCACCGATCGTGGCATTCTGGGTCAGCCGTCCCAAGCACGACCGTGAATTGAACCTGTCGGAGGACGAGCAGCGAGCCCTTCGCCGACTGGCGCGAAAGACCTGGCATTTTTTTGAGACATTTGTCGGTGAGGAGGACCACTGGCTCCCCCCGGACAACTTCCAGGAGATTCCCGACGGGCGGGTCGCGCATCGCACCTCTCCCACCAATCAAGGCCTGCTCCTGCTCTCGACCCTGGCCGCACACGACCTGGGCTATCTCGGCCTGGGCAAGCTGGTAGAGCGACTGGAGAAGACATTTGACTCGCTGGATCGCATGGAAAGGCACTGGGGGCACTTCTACAACTGGTACGACACCCGTACGCTTCAGCCGCTTCCTCCTGCCTACATCTCAACGGTCGACAGCGGCAACTTCCTCGGCTGCCTGGTGGCGCTCAAGCAGGGTTTGAAGGAGAAGCTCAGCCAGCCCGTGCTGGGCCGCGCAGTAGTGGATGGCCTGGCCGACACATTCAGGCTCATCGACGAGGAATGGCGGCGGAGTGTTCCCCAGCTCGAGCGTCTTCTGAATGAACCGCCGGGCGACTTGCTTGCCTGGGAGGACTGGCTGGGGCGCATGGAGAATGAGGCGGCTGACCTGATCGGTCGCCTGGAGGCCTCATCCAGCCTCCGCGATGACGAGGCCGGCGAGTCGGCCTCATGGGCGCGATCGCTTGTCTCCCAGGTGCGAGAGCACCGTGCCGAGCTCGCCTTACTGGCTCCGTGGCTGCCGCTCATGCGTGATCGAGACCGCGTGGAAGTGGGGCCGGGTGCCACGAGGCAAGCCCGGCAGGACGATGGTGCGGCCCTGGCGAATCCCTTGAGTCTTGATGAGCTGTCACGTCAAAGCGTGGAAGCGAGCACCGGAATTCAGGATCTCAGGATCGCGGCCGGAGAGGGCGAGGACCAGGCGGTTCCTGGCACCTCCGCGGCAGCCAGTCTACGGGATCGACTGCTCACGCTTCTCGATCGCGCCGAGGCCCTTGCCGCCGCCATGGACTTCCGTCCGCTCTACAGGTCGGAACGGCACCTCTTCGCGATCGGCGCGAACGTGAGCCAGGGGCAGCTCGACGGAGCCTCCTACGACTTGCTCGCCTCGGAATCCTGCCTGACCAGCTATCTGACGGTCGCGCGAGGAGATACGCCCAGGCGCCACTGGTTTCAGCTCGGACGCCCTTATCTCCGGGCAGCCGGGAGGATTGGCCTGGTCTCCTGGGGCGGGACGATGTTCGAGTACCTGATGCCTCGACTGCTTCTGCGCACGCTACCCGATACGCTGCTCGCCGAGGCTTGCCGTACCGCCGTGGCCCGCCACATCGAGTATGGCCAGCAGCTCGGTATTCCGTGGGGGGTCTCCGAGTCCGCATACAATGCCCAGTTTCTCGAGGGCGACTATCAGTATCAGGCGTTTGGCGTGCCCGGGCTGGGCCTCAAGAGAGGGCTGGAGCAGGATCGGGTTGTCGCCCCGTATGCTACAGTCATGGCGACGATGATCGCTCCACGCGAAGCCCTGGCGAACCTCCGGCGCCTGGCCAGCGAGGGGGCCGAGGGGCCATTCGGCTTCTATGAGGCCATCGATTACACACCGGATCGGCTTCCCCAGAATGCGCGATCGGCTGTCGTGCGATCGTACATGGCCCATCATCAAGGTATGAGCCTGGTGGCCTTGACCAACGTTCTGTGCCACGACCTGATGCCGCGGCGGTTTCACTCCGAGCCCATGGTGCGTGCTGCGGAGCTGCTGCTCCAGGAGCGAATACCTCCCGACACGCCCATCGTCGAACCGGCTCTCGCACGTCAGGCTCACGCGCGGCCGGCACAATCCAGCACCGGTTCCCTTCTGAGCCGACGCCTGACCTCTCCGTCCACGGCCACCCCGCGAACTCACCTCCTCTCGAACACTCGCTATCACGTCATGGTGACCAACGCGGGTTCGGGCTACAGCCAGTACCAAGGGCCTGGCTGTCACGCGCTGGCGCGAGGATCCGACGTGCGAGGTCTGGGGCCAGTTCTGTTACATTCGGGACCTTCAGACCGGAGTGGTCTGGTCGGCGGGACACCAGCCGGTCTGCCGACCCGCCGATGAATACGAAGTGGTCTTTTCCGCCGACAGGGCCACATTCCGCCGACGCGACGGCGACATCGAGACTCTGCTCGAGATCACCGTGTCTCCCGAGCAGCCGGCCGAGGTTCGCCGGATCACCTTGACCAACCGCGGTGGCCAGCCCCGCGAGCTTGATCTAACCAGTTATCTCGAACCGGTCCTCGGCGACCATGGTTCGGACCTGTCGCAACTGGCCTTCGGCAAACTCTTCCTCGAAACAGAGCATGTCGCGGGGTCGGACTCCCTGCTCTGCCGGCGCCGGCCTCGGTCTCCGCGCGAGCGTCTGATCTGGGGTGTCCACGTGATGGCGGTCGACCGTTCGGCCTCGGGCTGTACTGTTATGGGAGATCTGCAATATGAGACCGATCGGGCCCGATTCGTGGGGCGTGGGCGAACCCTGGCGGACCCTGCCGCACTCGGGCCGAACGCGGTCCTCTCGGGAACGATCGGCCCGGTCCTCGACCCGGTTCTCAGCCTCCGCCGAAAGTTCCGCATCGCACCCGGAGGATCCGCGGTCGTCGGATTCACTCTGGCCACGGCGGAGTCTCGCGATGCCGCCCTGGCCCTTGCCGACAAGTACCACGGAATCAGCGCCGCGGCCCGAGCATTCGAGCTGGCCTGGGCTCACAGCCAGGTGGTGCACAGGCATCGGAACTGGTCTCCGGAAGATTCTCACCTTTACCAGCGGCTGGCATCGCATCTCCTCTTTGCCGGTCCTACCTTGCGAGCTCACGCACAAGGACTCGCGGCGAATCACCTGGGACCGCCGGCCCTCTGGCGACACGGCATCGCGAGCGATCGGCCCATCGTTCTCGCGCGGATCGCGGAGCCGGCCGAGTTCTCCCTAGTCCGACAACTCCTGGTCGCGCACGACTTCCTCCGACTCAAGGGCCTCGAGGCTACTCTCATCCTGCTGGATGAGGGACAATCCGAAGAAGACGACGGTCTGAGCGAGCAGATCCGCTCGCTGGTGCAAGAGGAAGGAGCTCAGGACCAGCTCGGCCGGCCCGGTGGCATTCTTGTGCTCGAAAGGGAAGGTCTGTCCGAGGACGACGTCCTCTTGCTCGAGGCGGCGGCTCGGGTTGTTCTCGACGGCGCGCGGGGTACCCTGTCGGGGCAGCTCGATCGAACCGAATGGGTCCGGTCGCTGCCCGAGCCCTTGATACCACCCCAAGCCCATGGCCACTGGGACGACGAACCGGTTCACATGCCGTCCGATCTGCAGCACTTCAATGGCCTCGGCGGTTTTACCCCCGACGGCCGCGAATACTGCGTTCTCATTGGTTCCCAGAGCCCAGACTCAGACCCGCCGAATGGCCAGCCCGGCCGCCGGGCTGATGCTCATCCGCACTTGCCCCCGGCACCGTGGGCCAACGTCGTTGCCAATCCCGAGTTCGGATTCCTCGTTTCCGAAACTGGCTCGGGATTCACCTGGGCAGGTAACAGCCAGACCAATCGCCTGACGCCCTGGAGCAACGATCCGGTCATGGATCGTCCCGGCGAAGTGGTCTATCTCCGCGATGAAGCGACGGGTCAGATCTGGTGCCCGACACCCCTCCCTGTGCCATCCAGGGCCCCCACGCTCATCCGCCATGGCCAGGGATATACGGTGTTCGAGCGCAACACGCACGGCATCGAGCATGAACTGACCCTGTTCGTTCCCCCCCATGAACCGATCAAGTTGATCCGGTTAAGACTCCGTAACGCCGGTCCGGAGCCAAGACAGCTCTCCGCGACCTTCTTCGCCGAATGGGTCCTGGGGACATCACGAGATCAGAGCGCGATGCACCTGATGACCGAACTTGACCCGGACACCGGCGCGCTTCTGGCCAGGAATTCGTTTCGAGTCGATCAGGCAAACTGGGTAGCTTTTGCAGACCTCAACCGGCGTCCCAGAACGGTGACCACCGACCGGGTTGAATTTCTCGGCCGGCACGGGTCAGTTACCGCCCCGGCTGCTCTAGGCCGTGTCGGACTGTCCGGACGCACAGGTGCTAGGATCGACCCCTGCGCAGCCGTCCAGACCAGGTTCGAGCTTGATCCCGACGAACGACCGAGATCGTTTTCTTGCTGGGCGAAGCCGAGAACCTCGACCGAGTGCGCACGCTGGTCCGCCGCTACTGGGATTCGTCCTCTGTGTCAGAGGCCTTCGCAGATGCAACTGCGGAATGGGATCGAGTTCTTGACTCCGTTCAAGTCCACTCTCCAGACCCCTCATTCGACCTACTCCTGAACCGGTGGTTGCTCTACCAGGTGATCAGTTGCCGGCTTCGAGCGCGCTCTGCGTTTTACCAGTCAGGTGGTGCTTACGGATTCCGCGACCAGCTTCAAGACGTGCTGTGCCTTCTTCACACGGCCCCAGAGGTCAGCCGGGCCCATATTCTCCATGCAGCGTCTCGCCAATTTGTTGAAGGTGATGTGCAACACTGGTGGCATCCTCCGGGAGGACGTGGCCTTCGTACGAGGATTTCCGACGATATGCTCTGGCTTCCGTACGCGACGGCCTTTTACGTGAAAACCACGGGCGATTCATCGATCCTTGATGAGAACGTGCCCTACCTGAAAGCGCCGTTGCTGGAACCCGGTCAGGACGATGACTACAGACTGCCGGCGGTCTCCGAGGAGTCCGGTTCAGTCGATGAGCATTGCCACCGTGCGCTGGAGTATGGGCTCCGGCTGGGACCGCATGGTTTACCACTGATGGGAAGCGGCGATTGGAACGATGGAATGAACCGGGTGGGAGCTGAGGGCCGGGGAGAGAGCATCTGGCTGGCATGGTTCCTGGTCGATTGCCTTCGCAGCTTCGCCGAGATTTCGGACATTCGACAGGACCAGCCCAGAGCTGATCAGTACCGCGATCGGGCCAATGCGATCTGTGCCGCGATCGAGACGAATGCCTGGGACGGCGCCTGGTACATTCGCGCGTTCTTCGATGATGGTACAAGCCTGGGATCGGCCCAAGGCCGCGAGTGCCAGATCGACTCCATCGCTCAGTCCTGGGGCGTGATCTCGGGAGCCGCCGATGCCGAGCGGGGCCGCCGAGCGATGCAGTCGGTCCAGGAGCGGCTTGTCGATCGCAATAACGAGCTGATCCTTCTGCTCACGCCTCCGTTCGATGATGGCGAGCTTGATCCCGGCTATATCAAGGGTTACCTCCCGGGGATCCGCGAGAACGGGGCTCAATACACGCATGCAGCCGCATGGGTCGTCCAGGCCACCGCACTACTTGGCCAGGGTCGGCTCGCGTTTGAGTTGTACCAGAGCCTCAACCCGATTTGCTGTGCGCGGGACCATAGCCACATGTCCCGCTACCGGGTGGAGCCCTATGTCGTGGCCAGTGACGTGTACAGCCAGCCGCCCCATGTTGGACGGGGAGGCTGGACGTGGTACACCGGATCCGCCGGCTGGCTCTACCGCGTGGGACTCGGATCCATCCTTGGTCTTCAGCGCTCGGGCGACTGCCTGACACTCGACCCGTGCATTCCCCCTGAATGGAAGGGCTTCACGATCCGCTATCGGTTCCGTTCCGCGACCTATCACATCACGGTGGAAAACCCCGAGCGAAGAGAACGGGGAGTCGCTGCGATTTTCCTTGATGGCCAGCCCTGTGACCCTGGCATGATCCCTCTGGCCGACGACGGAAAGGTTCACCAGCTTCGCGCCGTGCTGGGAGTCTCACGGACGAACCCAGACCAGCGCTGACGCTGCTCAGGCTCGGATAGCCTTGCTTGGTCCACCCCCAAACATAAGAGGGCGTCGCATTGGTGCCTCGGGGAGAGGAACCCTTGAATCCGACTAGAGGAGGGCCGCGGAGCGGAAATGAGAGGTTGCTCGGATCAAGGTGTTTCGCGGCCAAGCTGCCGGCGCCTCCGTGAATGCCGACAAGGATGAGGACTCACCGGCTTCGCAACAGCCCTCTCATCTGAAGGTGGCTAACCGGAAGTGAGGCGTTCTTGAGCATGCGCGTCAGTTTGTTCTCAACCGCCTGAGCTGGCCTCACATGCGAGCGTTCATCGACGACCAGAGCTTCCTCTCGACAACCCAGAGTCGGCCGGTCGATCGACTCGAGACGGTTCCGCGAACGCTTGGAACGAGCATCGATCGAGCCCTCGCCCCCCATCGAAAGGGATGGATTGACCACGGAGGGCAACACGCTGTCACTCTGATTCATGGTTATGAATCCTTCTTCTTGAACCTACGAAAAACAGGGTAGAGTTGCCGCAAGAATTGCGCCGCGGGGAAGCTGATGAAAGGCTTTTATTCGATCTGGTCTTCAATCATTGTTTCATGCAATGCAAACTATTGTTAAATAGCACTCCCCACAATCTGAAGTGCGGGGGATTTACCCTCTGCTCCCACAATAAGTACGCGATTTCCCCGCGATCTGTGGGGAAAAAATACGTAGTCTCTACTAGGATCTCATGAGCCGATCCCAGCCGAGCTTGCTGGAGGGCAGACAGGACGTTGTTCTCTCTCTTGACTCTCGTCCCGAAGGGCTTTTGCGGGAGGTCGAGGCGGAGGAAACGTGGTTGCGAGGAAAAGACATGGTCCAACGCGCGATGGAAGGGGTGAAAGGGATATGGCGCGAGCTGCGACAAATTGGCAGACGTGGCTGGCAGGTCTGGCATCTGGTCCCCGGGCGTCATCGATGGGCACTGGGAGGCGCACTGCTGATCATGTGCCTGGCCAGTGCCAGCAACACGGCGGTCGCCCTCTGTCTGGGCAGGCTTGTTGATTCTGTAGATCCCGCCCGTACCCAGGGACTGACTCGTGACGCCATTTTTCGGGGAGCGAGCCTCTACCTGGGATTGATCGGTCTGGCCTTCCTTGTCCGCGAGTCCATGAACGTTCTCCGCAGATACCTTGTTGAGAACACATGCACACGCATCAACAGGGATATGTGCGTTCGCCTTGTCGCTCATCTCATGAAGGTGGATCTCTCGATTCTGGCTCAGGATCAGGTAGGAGCCTTGTACGGACGGATCAACCGCAGTGCCGATGGGTTCGTCAGGTTCCTCCGGATCAGCTTCCTCGATTTCGTCCCTGCCCTCCTGACTGGTGTCTTCGCCCTTTCCGCCGCGCTCTCCAAGCAGCCGTGGGTCGCGCTGGCAATGGTCGGGGTCGTGCCGATCTCGCTCTCGCTGACGATCTGGCAGTTGATCACCCAGAAGGGAATCCGGCTCGACATGCTACGAACGCGCGAGGTGATGGATGGTACCGTCGTCGAGCTGTTATCGGGCATCGATTACGTGCGGGCTGCCAATACGCATCGTCAGGAGATCCGCCGTGTGGCGCGAACGGCCGAGCGGCAGCGGTCCAGGGAGATCCGGCACCATTTCGAGATGTCGCTCTTTGGCTGCGGCAAGGCCCTCAACGAGGGGTTCTTCCACATTCTTGTGCTCGCCTTCGCAGTCTACCTTTTTGTCCACGGACAGATTCGGTACGGCGACATTCTCACATTCTCAGTGCTCTACCTGAACGTGATGTGCCCTCTGAACGAGGTGCACCGATTCATCGATGAGGCCCACGAGAGCAGCCTCCGCGTGGGGGATCTCATTCGAGCTGCTGCGCGAGCCTGTGGACCGATCCTTCAAGCCTGCCGGTCCCCGCGAGCCCAGGCTCATCGTGGGGGAGCCGGTGTTCGTCACTAAGGACCTGAGCGTGGTTTATCCAACGCGTTCCCGAGATTCGAGACCCGCGCTCCACAGGGTCTCGATGGTCATCCGGCACGGCGAGACCATCGGGGTGGCGGGACGCTCAGGATGCGGCAAGACCACCTGGCTGCGGACCATGATGCGGCTGGTTCATCCGACGAGTGGAACCGCCTTGATTGGTGGAGTCCCCCTCGAGTCGATCTCGCGCGAGGCCATCGGGCGGCTGATCGGCTACGTTGGCCAGAATCCGTTCGTCTTCTCCGGCTCGATCGCCGCCAACATCGCCTATGGATCGAAAGACGCCACCCCGGACCAGATCCGCCGAGCCGCCGAGCTGGCATGTATCCACGACGAGATCATGAGGATGCCGGGAGGGTACAAGGCCCGCGTCGCGGAGCGAGGTCAGAACCTCTCCGGAGGCCAGCGGCAGAGAATCGCCCTGGCCCGGATCTTCCTCAAGAATCCGCCCATTTTGATCCTCGACGAGGGAACCTCCGCCCTGGACAACATCAGCGAGAAGTCCATTCAGCAAGCCATCAACGCGGCCCGAAGTGATCGCACGGTGATCCTTGTCGCTCATCGCCTGACAACTCTGCTCGACACCGACCGCATCCTTGTCTTCGACGATGGGCGGATTGTCGAAACCGGTTTGTATTCCGAGCTGATTCAGACGAACGGGGTCTTCGCCGAGCTCGTGCGATCAGCTCATGGCGGTCTGATCGATGAGCCGGTCCTGGACGAAGAAGAAGAGGCGATTTCCCGGACAGTCCAGGAAATCGCCTGAGCTCCGATCAGATCCCGGCTCGGTACAGCCCGCCCGTCATTTCCGATCCTTGAGCACCTTGCCAGGCTCCTCGACGACCTTGCGGAGCTCCTTGATCTCGGCGGCCATGCCGTCAAGTCGATCAGAAAGGGGATTCATCTGGGGCTGGAGCACAGTCGTCTTCGAGAGGTCGAGAAGCTGGTTGCCCAGGTAGAGGGTGTCATCGGGCTTGGAGTGGAGGAGGATGGGCGACTCTTGCCCCTGCAACACAGCACCAGGATGGAAGACGTTGAAATCCGCGGAAAATCGGACTCGGGCCGGAGTAAGAGACTGTCCCATAAGGTAGTCGAGGCGCCTAGAATGGTGTATGAGAACGCACCATTACCCCAGCGACGTCACCGACGCGCAGTGGGCCCTGATCGAGCCCCACATCCCCGCCTCCACCGGCGGACGACCCCGCAAAACCGACATGCGGGACGTCGTCGACGCCATCCTGTACATCCTCCGCACCGGCTGCCAGTGGCGCTACCTCCCTATCGACTTCCCGCCCAAGAGCACCGTCTGGCGGTACTTCGACCGGTGGCGGCACGATGGCACCCTGGACCTGATCCACGACCGGCTCCGCCGCAAGGTCCGCACGATGGAGAAGCCTTACCACCCCCGCACCTCCGCGAGCGTCGACAGCCAGTCGGTCGACACCACCTCCGGCGGCGAGCAGCGGGGCCGCGACAACTTCAAGAACGTCGACGGGCGGAAGCGCCATATCGTGGTCGACAGCCTGGGCCTGCTGCTGGCCGTCCTGGTCACGGCCGCGGACGTGGACGACGCCCGGGCGGCGACCGAACTGTTCACCCGGCTGGACGGCCAGCCGATGGGCAAGGTCGTGCGGATGAACGCCGACAGCAAGTACCACAAGGGTGCGGCCTCGGAATTATGTGGGCTCTGACGAGCCGCTTGGGTAAAGTCGAGCCTCCTTCCAGGGAGGTTGCCATGCCCGCTGCCATCGTCGCCCGCACCGAGTCCGGCTTCACCATCCAGGTCGAGATCCCTTACCGGTCCTCCATGCTGGAGTCCGAGGAGACGATCCAGGAAGGTCTCAACCAAGCGGGCGTCCTCGCCACCCAGGAGGCCCTGCAACGGTTCGACACCGACGGCTCACCGATTCAAGTCGGCGACACCAAGCTCACCTCGATGGGTCAGGTCCTCAAGGAGTACCAGACTCCCTACGGGGTCGCCCCCGTCGAACGTCACCTCTACCAGAGCTCCCGAGGCGGCAAGACCTATTGCCCGCTGGACCGCAACGCCCGCATCGTCGGCAGTTCTACTCCCCGGTTCGCCAAGATGATCTCGCACAAGTATGCCGAGTTCGGCTCCTCTCGGGTGATCGAGGACCTGCGGGAGAACCACGGCCGTACGGTGGCCCGGTCGTTCGTCCAGAACGTCGCCGACGCCGTGGCCGCCGTGGCGTTGGCCCAGGAGGAGACCTGGGAGTACGCCCTGCCCGCGTTGGAGGAGCCGACGGCCACCATCACCATCGGCATGGATGGGACCTGCCTACTGATGTGTGAGGACGGGTGGCGGGAAACAATGGTCGGCACAATTGGCCTGTACGACCGGAACGGCGAGCGCCAGCATACGATCTACCTGGCGGCGACCCCGGAGTACGGCAAGGCGACGTTCCTGGACCGCTTGGAGTGGGAGATCGCCCGGATCAAGGTGGCGTACCCGCGGGCCCGGTACGTGGGCTTAGCCGATGGGGCGAAGGGGAACTGGGAGTTCCTCTCCCGGCATACCGAGGTCCAGGTGATCGACTTCTGGCATGCCGCCGAGTACCTGGGCGATGCCGCCGATGTCCTCTTCGCTGGATCGCCTGGGGCGAAGCGGCCGTGGCTGGAGTCGAGTTGCCACCGGCTGAAGCATGAGCCGGGGGCCGCCCGCCAGTTGGTCCGGGACCTGAAGCGGCTGGCGGCTGAGAAGGGGGTCGCTCCGGATCAGCCGGAGGTCGGGGCGGCGATCACATACTTCACCAATCAGAGCAAGGCCGGCCGGATGAACTACGCCCCGCTGGTGGCAGGGAAGATCCCCATCGGCAGCGGAGTGACGGAAGCCGCGTGCAAGGTGTTGGTCAAGCAGCGGCTGTGCGGGTCGGGGATGAGGTGGAAGGAGCCGGGTGCGGCGGCGGTGTTGAGTGTGCGGTGCCTGACGTACACGGCCGAGCGTTGGTCACAGTTCTGGGCCAAGATCGACCAGTATGGGTTCCCGATTGCGGCCTGACACTACATACATCCGAGGTCACACCCGTACCACAACTTCAAGCTGTACGAGTGGGTCGAGGCGAACGCGCGGTGGGAGCTGTCCATCGTGCGGCGTCCCGAGGGGTCTGAGGGCTGGGTGAGGCTGCCGATCCGGTGGACGGTGGAGCGGACGTTCGCGTGGCTGGGCCAATGCCGGCGGCTGACCAAGGACCGGGAGAAGAGCGTCCAGTCGTCGGAGGCCTTCATCAAGCTGGCCATGATCCACCTGATGCTCAACCGGATCGAGCCCACGGGCACGGACGCCGAGTTCCACTACCGCGAGGCGGCCTGAACTGACTTATGGGACAGTCACTAAGGTTCAGATTCTTCCGGCGCTGAGGAGTCATCTGAAGCGTTTGGCGGGATCCTTCCCTGATGATGTCGAGGGCCACGGTTTTCTCACCGTTCTTCTGCACCAGGTCGACCAGGCCCGGCTGGTCGCGCAAAGGCTGGCCTATCATCGTCAGCAGGATGTCATTGACCTTGAGCTCGGCCTTGTCGGCAGGACTCTCAGCGACCACTTCGGTGGAGATCAGGCCCTGGTCAGCAGGAATCTTGAGGTGGACCCGCAAGGCCGGCTCGACCTGGGAGACGGAAACACTGATCCAGAACTCCGGTGGCGCGGGCTGTACGGGCCCGAACGTGACATTAACCTGAGACTGGGCCTGAAGCGTCTTCTTCTTGCCATGATGCAGCAGGACGAGATTGAGAGGCTTGTCCCCGGCCGCCTTGAGAGGCTCCTCCAGGTCCTCAGGCTTGCCCAACTGAGCATCGCCCAAGATCAAGAGGATGTCGTTCTGGCAGACACCCGCCTGCGCAGCCGGCCCTTCAGAAGCGACTGAGATTGCGATCAGGCCTTGCCCCTTGGGGAGCTTCAGGTGGGCCCGCCGGCATCGTCCACAGGCGCCAGGCTCAAGCCCGAGCCTTGATCGCCTTTTCCCCGGAAGACGAAGTAGGCGTTTTGCTATCGGCTGATGCCATTGACTGTACTTTCCGCGATTTGGTTCCCTTGGTCGTTGACGTGACTCGGGTAGACGAATGCCGTTCCGGCCGGGACGATGGCGGTGACCAAGCCTGCCAATCAACCCCGGACGGAGTCGGCCGTGACATCATCGCACCAGGACGCGACATCGTGCCAGTGGTTCTCTTGCCTTGCTTCACCCCTGGATCGCAGATCTGCCGTCAGGCTGGTGTGGCTCTTTATCGGCGCGATCCTCGCCCGCGGCCGAAGGACCGTCACCAGCTGGATCCGCGCTGCCGGCTTGAGTCGACAGTATCAGCCTTGCTACACGACCGTCGCAGCAGCCGGCAAGCGGGCGGACAACATCGCCGGCCGGTTGATCCACGAGGTGGTCAAGCCTTTGGTGGATGGTCAGACGCGGCTCACCGTGGCGCTAGACGACACGCCGACACAGCGGTATGGGCCCTACGTGCAGGGGGCTGGCATCCATCACAACCCGACCCCCGGCCCGGCTGGCTCGCCGCATGTCTACGGCCACGTCTGGGTGGTGCTCGGGCTCCTGGCGGTCCATCCTGCATGGGGAGTCATCGCTCTGCCGCTGTTGGCCCGTCTGTACGTGCGGGCCAAGGATCTGCCGTGCATCGACCCAAAGTGGAAATGAGCGCATGTAAAAGTGACCCACCTGGGGGCGAAATCAGCGCGTAAAAGTGACCCACCGCAGCCACCTCCGTTACGGTGAACGTTCCCACAGGGATTGTTCACCTCACGGAGGGTCAAGGACGTGCTTACGGTGGACGACTACGGTGCCATTCGGAGGGCGCGGCGCGATGGCAAGTCCATCCGCCAGATCGCTGGCGAATTCCAACATTCGCGAAACACCATCCGGAAGATTCTCAAGCAAGCCGAGCCGAACCCCTTCCCTTCGACCAGGGATCGATTCGCTCCGCTCCTGGGACCGGTTCAGACGATCATCGACCAGATCCTCGTCGACGACGAAATCGCCCCACCCAAGCAGCGGCACACCGCCGCCCAGGTCTTCCGGCGGCTCCGCGACGAACACGACTACCGCGGCGGCTATGCCCAGGTGCAACGCTATCTGCGTAAGCACCGACGCCGGTATAAGGAAACGTTCATCCCTCTGGGGCATCTTCCCGGTGAACGACTCGAAGCCGATTTCGGCCACATCCACGTCGATTTCCCCGATGGCCGCAGGCTCGTGCCGTTCCTGGTCACGACTTGGGCCTACTCGAACGCCCCCTTCGTGCTGGCGCTCCCTTTCGAGCGCACCGAGGCGATCCTCGAAGGGATGGTCGCCGCGTTCGAGTTCTTCGGTTGCGTGCCCAAGGAGGTCTGGTGGGACAACCCCAGGACTGTTGCCACGCTGATCCTCCTGGGACGCGAACGCCAGTGCCATTCGAGCTACGTGGCGCTGGCCAGCCATTACGTCTTCGCCCCGCTCTTCTGCATGCCGGCGCGGCAACGAGAAGCCCGACGCCGAAGGAACCGTCAAGGCGGTGCAGAAGCGGTTCGCCACGCCCGTGCCTTGCGTCGCCGATCTTGACGAGTTGAACACCGTCTTTCGCAAACGCTGCGAGGCCGAACGCGAACGCGTCGTGCAGTCGCTCTTCGGCTCGTTCACGATCAAGGATCGCCTCGCCGAGGACCGCGCCGCGGCGTCGCCGCTGCCCAAGCATCGGTTCGACCCGTGCGTGATCAAGCCTGCGGTCGCGGTCGACAAGTATCAAAGCGTCGCCTTCGACGGCAACCGTTACAGCGTGCCGCGCTCGTTCGCGTTCCAGATGGTGTCGGTCAAGGGTTACGTCGACCGGGTCGTGATCGTGGCGCACGGCCAGGTCGTCGCCACTCACGAACGATCCTTGGAGAAACAGACGATGATTCTCGACCCGATCCACTATCTCGTGGCGCTGGGCCGCAAGCCTGGCGCGCTCGACCACGCGCCGGTTTTCCGCGACTGGAAGCTCCCCGCGTGCTTCGCCGAGGTGCGTGCTGAACTGGAACGGATCCACGGCGCGATGGGCGGTTCTCGTCGGTTCGTGCGGGTCTTGCAACTGCTGGGCGAGCACCCGATGGCACGCGTGACTCAGGCGATCGAAGCGTGCCTGCGCGATCATCTCCACAGCGCCGAGGCCGTGATTCAGCGGACCCGATCGCTGGCGGCGATCGAGGCCACGAAGCGCGATGCCGCGGTGCCTGCCGAAGCGCCCGCCGCGTCTCGTGTCGACGTCCCGCTCCCCGACCTCAGCCGCTTCAATCAGCTTCTGAGCGGCCCCGCTGCCGAGGGCCCTGTCAGCGTCATCTTCGCCTGATCCGGTCTCTTCAACCACGTGTTGGAAAGGAATGTGATGATGGCCGATGCGACGATCGAGTTGCTCAAGACCCAGCTGCGGCAGTTGCGTCTGCCGACAATGGGCCGGGAGTTCGAGAAACTGGCGCGGGACGCCGCCGCGACCAATCAAACCTTCGCCCAGTTCTTGCTCCGTCTGACCGAGTTGGAGCTTGCCACTCGTGCCATCAATGCGGTCGCCACGAGGATCAAGGACGCCGGGTTTCCGGTCGAAAAGGACTTCGACACCTACGATTTCAGCGTGATGCCGCAGCTCTCCAAGCCGAAGATCTTGGAGCTGGCGCGTTGCGAATGGATCGCCCAGAAATCGAACTGCTGCTTGGTGGGGAGTCACGGAACTGGGAAGACTCATATTTCGATCGGGCTTGGCCTTGCAGCGTGTCGCGCGGGCCTGCGGGTGCGGTTCTTCACGGCGGCCGAGTTGGTCAGCCGACTGGAGAAGGAGCAGAAGCAGTACACGCTGGACCGCTTCCTCACCCAACTCGACCGGGCGCACCTCTTGATTTGCGACGAGCTGGGTTACGTCACGATGAGCCGGGGTGGCGTCGAGCTTCTGTTCCGCGTTTTCGCCGACCGCTACGAGCGAGGCAGCATCCTGGTGACGAGCAACCTACCCTTCAGCGAGTGGAGCCAGATCTTCCAGGGCGAGCGTATGACTGCGGCGCTGTTGGACCGCCTGACCCACCACGCGGAGATTTTTGAGATGAATGGCGAGAGCTACCGCTTTCGCGAGTCGATGAAATCGAAGAAGGGTCGAAAGTCCGCGTGAAACAGGCTTGCCGCTCTTGCCCAGAGCGACCATCTTAAAGAACCAGGTGGGTCACTTTTACGCGCTCAGGGTGGGTCACTCTTACGCGCTCATTTCCACAAAGCATCGGCCGGAGTTCCGGACCAAGCTGGAGATGGGAGTCGAGCTCCTGCGGTGGGCTTGGTTCTGGCTCCGGTTCCTGGGCAAGCCGCTGTGGGTGGTGGTCGACGGGGCCTACGCCAAGGCCCCGTTCCTCAAACCGGCGATGTTGCTGGGAATGACGGTCGTCAGCCGGCTGCGCAAGGACGCGGCGCTATGGACGATCCCAGGGCCCCGGGTACCAGGTCGGCGCGGTAGGCCGCGGGTCTACGGAGAGACGCGCATCGACTTGGCCAAACGGGCCGGGCAGCGTCGCGGTTGGACGACTAGCATCTTCGACTTGTATGGCAAGCGGGCGAAGAAGCGGTATAAGACGTTCGTGGCGATGTGGCGGCCCGTCGGCGGGGCAATCCGGGTGGTGTTGGTGGAGGAGCCGAGTGGATGGGTGGCCTTCTTCTGCACCGACGTGTCAGCGACCGTAGCAGAGATTCTCTCGACGGTCGCCGACCGGTTCTCATTAGAGATCGCGTTCCGCGACTGCAAGGAGATCGTCGGAGCCGGCCAGCAGCAGGTGCGGTTCGTGTGGGCAAACATCGGTGCATTCCACATCTGCCTCTGGACGTTCACGATGACCGAAGCTTGGGCATGGGGTCGGGAGGAGGACGACTTGGTGGACCGCCGAGCATCGCCATGGGACGATCCGAACCGTCGCCCAAGCCACGCAGACAAGCGTCGGGCTTGGCGCCGTGAATTGTTGGCCGAGGAGATTCGCGCGGTTCTACGCCCCGGGGTCACCGAGGAGGAAATTCGGGCCGTCGCCGAGCGGTTGCTTGCCCTGGCGGCATGAGAGCGAAGTCAATCGCGGAAAGTACAGGGCGCCGTAACGTACGAATACAACCAGCCCTTGTTCTGATATTGTGCTCTTTGCATCTTCGGGGCTGTGGAAATGTTCCCACTCTCGCCCCCGATCGCGACCTTCATCTCGGCGATGTGTGGCAACCCGCCACGCTGGTATTGGCCGGGGTCGAGCGCATTGTCGGGAAAGAACACCTGAAAGGTGACGGTCTTGGCAGCCTGATCGACCCTGGCACCGAAGCTCTCGTACATTTTGGTTCCTCCTGATAGGGGATCGTGGTCTCCCCTGTTGAAACAAGGAAGCCCCACCGCCCGGGATTCCAAACGACAGGGCCACCATGACTCGGATACATTGCCCGCCGTGAGCGGTGTACCTCAAATCATCAGTGTATCTTTGAAATTGGGTAAGTTCAATGAGTTACCCTCTCTTTCGAGGTCGTTGCGATGTTCGCGGGCCCTGATTTTTCTGGGCGTTTTTGAGTCCCTCAAAAACCGCCTACCCCACGATACGCGCAAAACTTGCGGTTTTTCCTCTCCGGCAGGGATTTTTTCACGATTTTTCGACCACCGGGCCAACACAGCGGGGATTTATTGCGTAGCAATTGTAGGTATTCCATCCTTTACCTCCTGACCCCTGCGTGAGCCCATGAGAATCACAATCACCAAGCCACTCTTCGCCTGGGACGCTCTCGAGGATTCCCCTTCGCTCCAATCCCTGCGAGTCCTGCTGGAATCGATCCCTGACCACGCGTTGCTCGAGTCGCTCCGAGTGTCGCGCGGAAAGGGACGCGACGATTATCCCGTGGAGGTCCTCTGGGGCACGCTCGTCCTGGCGATCGCCTTGCGGCATGTCTCGATCGACGCTTGCCTCGAGGAACTCCGTCGCAATCCGGCGTTGCGATTGCTGCTGGGCATCGAAGAGGAGGATCGAGTCCCCGGCCCCGACAAGATGTCGCGCTTCCTGGCGACCCTCGGCGAAGAGCCCCACCTGAAGCATCTCCGTCGGATCTTCGATACCCAGGTCAGCCGGCTGGGTGCGGTGATCGGTGACTTCGGCAAGAACACCGCGGGCGATTCGACCGGCCTGGCTGGTCGGGCGGCGACCAGCGAGAAACTGCGTGCCGCCGAGATCGAACAGCGGCTTCCGCAACCTAGCGGTGGACGCAAGGAGTACAAGGACGACGACGGAAACATCACCAAGGTTGTCGAATGGTTTGGCTATAAGTTACATTTATTGGTTGATGTAAATCACGAGGTCGCGCTCGCCTATCATATCACCGACACCAAGGCCGGCGACAACGAGCGAATTCCCGATCTGGTAAGTCAAGCGCAGAACAATCTGCCGCCGGATCGTATGAAAACCCTGGCCTACGACAAGGCGGCCGACGACGGCGCCGTGCACGAGTTCCTCCAGGAGAAAGGCATCGCGCCGCTCATTCAGAATCGCAACTTCAAGCTCGAGGAACCCGAGAAAGTGCTCGGGGGTTCGACGCCTCTGAACATCGTGTATGACCAGGCGGGCACGGTCTACTGCTACGATCGCGTCAGCCCCGATCCGGTGCGGCACTCCATGGCGTACATCGGCCATGAACCCCAGCGCGGCACGTTGAAGTATCGTTGCCCAGCGCGGCATGGTGGCTGGAGTTGCCCGAGCGACGTGCGCTGCAACGGCGAGCGGAAGTACGGCCTGACCGTCCGCGTGAAACAAGAGATCGATCTGCGTCGCTTCCCGAGCATCCCCGCGCGACGAAACGGTTCGAACGCATGTACAAGGGCCGGACCGCCGTTGAGCGCGTCAACGCACGGTTCAAGGTGTTCTGGGGCATTGACGATGGCCAGGTCTACGGGTCCCGGCGCTTTCACGGTCACGTGGGGGCGGTGATGGTCGTGCACTTGGCGTTCGCGACGCTGCTGGCCCGGACGAGCAGATACGAGGGGACCTACGGGAAGATGACCTTCTCGCCGATCGCCAAAGCCCTTCACGAGCTAATCCGATCGCATGCGCAGGAGACCGCCCAAGCCGTAGCGTCCGAGTAAGTCGCCGTCTGGGCTTCCAGAGAGCCAAGGTCTAATGCGAGTTTTGCCAGCGCGTCATTCGCGCGTGAGGGCGGACTACGCTCACCTCGCGCCTGGGACAGTCATGAGGCGAAGTTGACGCACCGCCCCGAAGGGAGCGGCGCCACAAATGCATGCAATTATCAGAATCAAAGGCTAACAACGCAACTGGCTCCTCTCTTTCTTGCTGGAGGCTCTTCCGGGTTTCGAGTGGGTGATGACACAACTATGACACGGTGTTGGTGCTGAAAAACAAGGGGTCAACGAGCCGGAACAGAGATGAGGGAAGGGGGTGGGCGTCCAGGGGGCGGGAACTGGGGACTCTGGTCCCGCCCTTGGTCCCTCGATGTCAAAGAGTCCAGGGAAAACCGGGCTTTTCAGCACTCATCCCCCTGCAAGCCTAATCAGATGTGGTATTGACCTCCAAATTTTCACCCACTGGAAAGCCGGAAGAACCCGGTTTCTTGAGCCGGTTACCCCGAATCGCGGTGACATGGCCCTTGAAGATGCCGTAGATCTCGTCCATCCAGGTACGCATCTTCAGCCGCTCACCGGGGGTGAAGACGTCGCCCGAGGCGAACATCCCCGCGTTCTGGCCACGGCGGTAGGACTTGAAGGTGACGCCGAGCTTATCGTAGAGCCCAGCGGTTGCCAGCTTGCCACTGACGACGCCGATGGAGCCGGTGATGGTCGCCTCGTCGGCAAAGATCGTGTCGGCACCGCAGGCGACATAATAACCGCCGCTTCCCGCGACGTTGCCCATCGAGACGGTGAATGGCTTCTTTGCCTTCACGCGGCGGGTGGCGTCAAGGACGATCTCGCTGGCCAGGGCTGACCCGCCTGGCGAATCGACCCGGAGCACCATGCCCTTGACCGAGTCGTTGGCCGCCGCGGCGTCCAGGGCCTTGCGAATCGCCGAGCTGGCCGCGACCGATTCCTGGAACATCGACCCAGCCTGGCCTCCGACCATGATCGGTCCCTCCACATAGACGATGCCGACGGCCGGCTTCTTCGACTCCGCGGTCCGAGAGCGCCCAGGAGTTCTCCCAAGAACTTGAGCAGGCCAAACGGAGACGATGCGTCCAGCTTGGGCTCTGCCTTCTTGCCATGCGTGCGATCGAAAACATTGTCCGAGCCGAACTGCTGCTTGAGCCGGGCTTCCAGGTCCTGGCGGTGCTCGATGGCATCGATCATGCCCAGTTCCCTGGCCTTCTCGGCGAAATGGGGACCACTATCGATCCAGGCCTTCACCAGCTCGGGACTGACCTTCCGGCTGGCGGCGATTCGTTTCACCTGCGTGTCGTAAAGGCTGTCGAGCAGCTAGTCTTGCATGGCCTCGGCCTCCTTGCTGGGGCCTTCGCGGAGAAAGATCTCCGCGGCGCTCTTGTAGTCGCCGCAGGTCATGAAATCGGGTTTGACGCCGAGCTTGTCCAGCAGGCGCCGAAGGTAGGGCGACTCGCCGTAAAGGCCCGTGATCCAAAGGTCGGCCGTCGCCACGACGCTCAGGCGAGAGGCCGCTGAGAGCAAGGCGTACTGGCCCAGGCTGCCGATCGAGTCGGCATGAGCAATGACCTCCTTACCAGCACTGCGAAGCCGGGAGATGGCGTGCCGCAGCTCCTCGACCTGGGCGGATGCCGACGGTCCGAGCACCAGACCTGCCAGAAGGACCAGGGTCGACGGGTTCATCCAGAGCGCACGCAACATGGTGTCGTCCTCATTCGGGCTTGCGCGGAGGAACCAGATCGCCCGGCCGTCCCATGCCTGGACGCCGAGCCTGGGGATATTCGATCGACCCTGCCGGTTCTTGGAG
This sequence comes from uncultured Planctomycetaceae bacterium, assembly GCA_963816015.1. Taxonomy (GTDB): domain Bacteria; phylum Planctomycetota; class Planctomycetia; order Isosphaerales; family Isosphaeraceae; genus Aquisphaera. The sequence continues at coordinate 35,089 of CAWFJM010000028.1, forward strand.
CCCCTTTCCGGGCGACCTGCTCCAGAACCCCGAGATCGAACTCCCTCTTTTACCCGAAACCAGTCGAGTTCGGGAGGGCGCCCGGATCGCCAGTCTAATCGAACAGCATAAGCTGCTCTGCCCGACCCGGCCTAGCCGGCCTGGAGAACGCCGCGGCGGAAACCGGCCAGGGGTGCTGATTCAGCCCGAGCTGCCGGCAGTTCACGTGAAAAACCTGGCGAATGAGGTCGGCGATGGGACCTTCACCGCGCATCCGGACCCCGAAGCGCGAGTCGTTGAGCCGACCGTCTCGGGTTGAACGGATCCGGCCCAGGATCTTCTCCTTGGCGGCCGGACGATGGCGGTCGAGCCATTCCTCGAAGAGTCCTGCCACGGCCAGCGGCAGGCGGAGCAGGATGTAGTTGGCGTGGCTCGCTCCGGACCTCGCGGCGGCCTCGAGGATGGCCGGCAGCTCGTGCTCGGTCAGTCCGGGAATCACGGGCGCGACCATCACCCCGACCGGGACGCCAGCCTCGGTCAGCTTCTTGATCGCCGCCAGCCGCGCGTCGGGCCGTGAGGTCCGCGGCTCGAGCTTGCCGGCCAGCTCGGCATCGAGCGTCGTGATCGAGAGCATCACTCCGGCTGCCTGATGCCGCGCCAGCCCGCCCAGCAGGTCGAGGTCGCGGGTAACCAGCCGGTTCTTGGTCACGACCGAGACAGCCTGACGGAAATTGGCCAGCACCTCCAGGCACCGCCGGGTGAGCCGGAGCCGCCGCTCGACGGGCTGGTAGGGGTCGGTCACACCGCTGAGGCCGAGGACTCTGGGCTTCCAGCCCGGCGCCATCAGCTCCCGGCGCAAGAGCTCGGGAGCGTCGTGCTTGACCAAGATCTTGGTCTCAAAATCGAGACCCGCCGAGAACCCGAGATACTCGTGAGTGGGCCTGGCATAGCAATAAATGCAGCCATGTTCACATCCTCTGTACGGGTTCAGGCTCACCTCGAAACCGACATCGGGGCTGTCGTTCTTGCAGATCAGGCTGCGCGATCGATCGGGCAGGAATTCCGTGGCGGGATGGCCCAGCGCTGCGAGGTAGTCGGCGTCGTCCTGCACCTGCTCGAGATCCGGCTCGTGATGGCTGCTCTCGAATCGGTTCGGAGGGTTGAACCCGGCTCCGCGCCCTTTGCGAGGCAGACGATCGCCACCGCACATGAATCACCCCGCGATTCTCCACGAACAAGGGGACAGGGACGCCCAATATGGACTCATGGCGATCTGACCGCCGGAAAGACGCTACCATGCCGATCGGCTCTCTGTCCATACGAATACTATACACCCTTTCACGAATCTGGTCTCGCGCCCGGGGTGGAACCGTACGAGAGTGTCAGCCAGCCGGTAGACCTGCGGACGCCGTGACTGATCGGCTGGCCGACGTTTGCCAGAGCTCTCGAGCCCTGTCGGCGGAGCGCTCTGCCGTGGATGGGCAACTCAGGCAATTGCTGCCTCCCGATGCCTGAGACTCTTGGCAGCGGCCACGACCGTCACGGCAATCAGCGCGAGGACCATCGAGCTCGGTTCCGGCACCGACGAGATGACACCGAAGAGGCCGTCTTGCTCGCCGTTGGGTCCAGCCGAGAAGTAAATCGACTGGCTGCTGCCGCCGCTCCCATCATTGCCGGGGATCAACCCCCAGAGGCCGTCGATGGCGAGCGGCTGGCCATTAGTGCCAATCAACTGGCCCACGAAGGTGTCGGTCATTGGTTGAAAACGTTGATATGCCCATCACCGAAGTTGCCCACGAGCAAGTCACCGGCAATGCTGCCGAACGAAGTCGGTGCGATGGCCAGTCCCCACGGAGAGTTCAGTGCTCCGTGACTGCCGACTCGTCCGAGCAAGTTCCCATTCAGGTCGAAGGCGTTCACGAACCCGTTGCCGGGACCGGCGACGTCGTCGTGTTTGGCACCATCCTGCAGGGCATAAGTAACGTAGATCGTGTTCCCTAGTTTCTGGATATTGAAAGGCGCGAAACCGGAGGGGAGGGTCGGGTCGGTGAACTTGCCGGCAAGGTCGGGGGCGGCGGCGTCCCCCTTGAGTACGTCGATATTGCCCGTGCGGAAATTCGCCGAAAGAAGATAGGAGTGTCCACTGGTTGTATCCAGCGTGGTTCCCTTGTAGACGTTATCCGTGGAGCTCGCCAGCAGCGTCTCCGCCGTGGTCGCCGGGCGCCCGTGCCAACCGGAGATGGTTCCGTCCTCGCTGACGAACAGGAACAGATCTTTGTTGAAGGCGCCGGTCGCGTTCTGGTCGTTGAAGACCTGTCCCGTCGGGGTTCCCCCGGGTACAGGTGGGATCGACACCACCAATGGAACGATGGCCGTCGCGTTTGTCGTCGGATTGACCGAATACAAGGTCGAAAGTCCGGTTCCGTTGTCGGAGACCCAGAATGGACTCGTTCCTGAGTGCGAGATACCCCAGGCATTCACGAGGTTCGGGTCCGTGATCTGGGCTGCATTGACTGCCTGGTCGTCTGTGACCAGATTCGTGACCATGAAGCTGTCTGCCCTGGCGGCGCTCCCAGGCCCTGCCAGGACAACCAGGCTTGCAATCAGGCAGCATAACACCAAACCATGGGTTACGAATCGTGATCGTCCCATTTGCGAAGCCTCCTCCGAAACAGGTGCAGGATGCATTGCGTGTAAATCGACCCGCATGTTATGAGGCAGGAAATCCCGAAACGGTTACACAATTCTGGACGGATTTTTCGAATTACTCTCAACTTACGGAACTGAGCCCTTCGCACTTGCAGCATCCGGGAAAAGGCACAACCGAATGTCGCCGCCGAGACTCTAACTCGGCAGAGCGTCACGCGGGCCCACCGCGCTGAGATCTTCCTGGCCTGCCCTTTGGGCGGCCGTCGATCGCAAGGGCTCGATCCTCTCATTCCGACGCTCGGACAAATCGATCAGGAGATTCGAGATGCTCCAGCACGCTCGGCGAAGTCACCCTGCGCACCCTGGTTCCGCAGGATCGCGCATCCTCCTCATAGGCCTTGTCTCCATGCTCCTGGCCGTTGCCCTTGCCGCGCCGAGGGGGCGAGCACTGGCGGGGAACAGGGACCCGGATGCACCAGGCGAGTCAGCAGGCCGCTCGAGCCGCAACGAGAGCACCGGTCCCGTGCCCCTGTTCCGGGCTCATTGCGTGAAGTGCCACGACGAGGACGGACGCGGTGAATCGAGTCGCGACCTGATGCGGAAGATCCCGGACTTCACCGATCCCAAGTGGCATGTGGCCCGCAGCGATCACGATCTGGCCCGGTCCGTCCTTGAAGGCAAGGGCCAGATGCCTTCGATGAAAGCCAAGCTCGGCAATCTCGAGGTCGCCAAGGTGGTCCGGCTGGTCCGGAACTTCCGGGGGGGAGAATTCGAGATTTCCGACGACGTCATGGCAAGCGAGCGGCTCGAGAACGGGGAGGCGGATCCTCGACCTTCCCCGACTTCCCCGCCGCCCCCCGCAATCAGCCGCTCGTCGCAGCGGGACGACGAGGCTGCGATCGCCACAGCCGCCCTGGCCATGGACCAGGCCCGGATCCTGTACCAGCGCTACTGTGTTTCCTGTCACGGGGAAGACGGTCGGAGCGGTCCAGTCCGCCCCGAGGTTCGATCGGCCCCGGATTTCACGTCTGCCGCCTGGCACGAAAGCCGGGGAATCCAGCGGGTGAGAATCAGCATCCTCGAAGGTCGAGGAAACCGCATGCCCTCGTTTCAGGGAAGGCTCAGCGAGGCCGAAGCCGGCAGACTCGCGGAGTTCGTGCGCTCATTCTCCGGTGCGCCATCGCCGTCCGCAGTCGAGGCTCGCGACGAGTTCGATCGGCAGTTCCGTGACTTGATGCGCGAGCTGGACGAGCTCAAGCAGCGCTACCACGCCACAGACGGACTTGATCCCCGGGCGGGTCGAAATTCACGGGACTGACTGGAGGCGTGCGGTGCCTCGGCCTACTCGCTCGAGGAACGTGCTCGAGCGAGACATCCCCGACCAGCTCTCAGTGGCAAGACCGCGTATCGCTCGGTCCGATCAACGTGGAAGGGTTGGTCTTCGTCACCGCGGAGGGGCGGGCCTTCGAGCGATCGTCGTTGAAGATCAACGAGGCGATGGCGAAGCCGACAGCGAGCATGGCGATCAGCACGTAGAGACCCGTGCGCAGTGCCTGCCTCCCGGGCCGATCGTCAAAGGCCAGGCTCGCGAACTGCTCGACGCGTGCTGGTCCAATCAGGGACTCAGCGGCTCGTTCAGCGGGCGATTCGAGAACGCCGGCTTCCACGCCGGCACGGGCTCGCAGCGCCCCCTTCAAGGTCCGGTCGATCAGCGAGGCGGGAACGGCCTCGGCGAGGACGCAGTCCTGGGAAAGAGCCATGCAGACGAAGGCCGCCGAGAGCGCCAGTCCCCTGCGACTCAACCGCGAGCGGAGAAGCTCACGCGCTCGCGAGAGCCTGCCCTTCACCGTGCCGACCGGCCAGCCCAGGACCCCGGCGACTTCCTCGTTGGACTTCCCCTCGAGGTAGCTCAGGATGATCGGCAAGCGGTATTTCTCGGGAAGCCGGTTCACCTCCTCGTGGAGAACCGGACGCAGCTCGGTCCAGGCCACCTGGTTCTCGTGGTCGGGCGTGGTCGACACTGGACTCATGAACGCGCCTTGCCTTTCCTGATCTCGACGTCGCGAAGCATTGGCACGAGAACGAATGGCGATCCGATACGCCACCTCGTGAAGCCACCCCGCCAGGACGCGCTGGTTGCGAATCGTGTCGGCCTTGCGAGCCAGGGTCAGGAAGGTCGCCTGAAACGCGTCCTCGGCATCCTGGTCCTGCTGGAGCACATGACGGCAGACACCCATGATCATCGGGCCATGGCGGACCACAAGGTTCCGGAACGCCTCGGCCGAGTCCTGGGCGTGGCCATTGAGAAACCGCTCGAGAAGCTCATCATCACCCGGACTGCCTTCGCTCGCGTTTCGCCACCCGGGTGAGACGTGGGCGATCAGCCGTTTCGACGAGATGGTTGCCATCGCGGTACCCCCTGGTCACACTGACTCAGTGTTATCAGAGGCCCTGCGGGTGGCGGCGGTTACGGATTTCTTGAAGAAATCTCGTCGGGTGCTGGCAAGGGGATAGGCACTGTTGCTCCAGAAAGCCGAGAAGAAGGGTCGAAACGGCGCGGAATGATCGTGAAGTGAAGCCGGAGGCGCTCCCTGGTGCGGACCCTGGACTTCACCCTCATGACATTGGAACCTGGTGGAGCAACCGGGAGCTTCGGCCGTTTGCAGCCCGGGACGAGAATCACGGGCCCGGCCCGTTTCCTTCAACAGTCTGTTTCTTTATATTCGATTCGGCAAGTCCACGAGCTGGAGCCTGGGCGATCCCGACGCAAGGGAGGTCATCGAGCGGCTGCCGGTCCGTTTCTTGCGTGACCTCGCCGAAGCGAACATTCAGGCGAACGCGCGACGAGTTTCGATCGGGGAGCCAGGGATTTTCCATGCTCATCGAACTGGAAGGCCTCACCAAGACCTACGGGCACGTCACGGCGCTGAGTGGATTGTCGCTGACGATGCCCGAAGGGGCGATCGGTCTTCTCGGTCCCAATGGAGCGGGGAAGACGACGATGATCCGCAGCCTGCTCGGGCTGATCGCCCTCGATGCCGGCCGGGGGCGGGTGCTGGGCCTGGACATCCGAGACCGTCGGATGGACATTCGCCAGGCGGTCGGCTTCGTTCCCGAGGACGAGTGCCTGTTTCCCGGCGTGGTCGGCGTCCAGTTCGTGGCGTACGCGGGTGAGCTCGTCGGCATGCACGCGAAGGACGCCTTGCAGCGGGCCCACGAGGTGCTCGACTACGTTGGTCTGGGTGAAGCGCGGTACCGGCGTGTCGAGTCGTATTCGACCGGGATGAAGCAGCGGCTCAAGATTGCCTCGGCAATCGTCCACGACCCCCGGCTCCTGATCCTGGACGAGCCGACCAACGGCATGGATCCGGGGGGCCGTCAGGAGATCCTCGCGCCTGCGCACGATCTGTCTCATGCCAAGGGAATGAGCCTCCTCTTCTCGAGTCACTTGCTCCCGGACGTCGAGGCCGTGTGCGACGACGTCGTGGTGCTGGGCCGGGGCCGACTGCTGGCCCAGGGGCGGATCGACGACCTCAAGCAGCCTCATGACCGCCAGTTCGAGGTCCGGGTGCTGGGGCACCGCCCGTGGAACAACGCGGGGCTGAACCGGCTGATCGGGCTCTGTCCGGAGCAGGACGCCTTTTTCGAGTGGATGACCGGCCGGGAATTCCTCACCTCCTCGGCCCTGCTGGGGGGCCTGGGCCGCAAGGGCTCGCGGGCGGCGGCGGAGCGGGCTCTCGAGCAGGTCCGGATGACCGAGCACGCCGATCGGCCCGTGCGAGGATACTCCAAGGGAATGCGGCAGCGGACCAAGCTCGCCCAGGCGCTGGTGCACGACCCCCAGGTGCTGTTCCTGGATGAGCCCTTGACCGGGACCGACCCGGTCGCACGGCACGAGCTGATGGACCTGATCCTCGACCTGGGTCGGTCGGGCCGGACGGTCCTGGTCTCCAGCCATGTCCTCCACGAGGTCCAGGCGTTCACGCGGCAGGTCGTGCTCATGAACCGGGGCCGCCTCGTCGCCTTTGGCGATGTCCGGCAGGTCCGGGACCTGATCGACGCTCACCCCCACCGCATCGTGCTCAAGGGCCCGAACCCCCGGGGACTGGCAGCGAAGCTCGTGAGGTGGGACGATGTCGTCGGGATCGAGCTTCGCCGCGCCGACGGCGCCATCGTGATCGAGACCTGCGCTCCCGACCAGTTCTACGGCCGGCTCCCCGGCCTCGCCCGGGAGAGCGACACCCCGATCGAGGAAGTCTATTCGGACGATGACAATCTCGAAGCGGTTTTCAAGTACCTGGTGAATCCATGAGCCCTCTTGCGTCGGACTCACCAGGGCCGTGGAGCGCCGGGCCCCAGACCGGGGCAACCGACCCGTCACCCAACGGCGACGGTCAGCCGCTCGCTCGCTCGGCCGGTGAGGGGAGCCCTCCGGAACCTGACGGACCGATCATGGGCCGGCCGGTCCCGCTCTCGCGTCGCGTGCCGCTCTCCGCGGTGGGCACGCTGCTCTTGATCACCGCGGAGCGTCAACTTCGCGGGCGAAGGTTGTGGGTGCTCTGCCTGCTCTTCTCGCTCCCCATCCTCCTCGCCATGCTCACGCATCGCTTCCAGGATCCCTACCGTGCGTCCGAGGTCGAAGCCATCCTGATCTTCGGGCTTGATTCCGCAGGCGCTGCTTCCCCTGGCGGCTTTGATCTTCGCTTCGGGCATGGTCCAGGACGAGGTCGAGGAGCAGACCCTGACCTACCTGCTGATCCGCCCGATTCCCCGCTGGATGATCTACCTGGCGAAGGTGGTGGGCACCTGGCTGGTCCTCTCCCTCTTGATCTCGCTCTTCACGGCGGCCGCCCTGGTCGCCGTTTACTGGGGAACCGGCGAGCTTGCCCCGGACGCCCTGGCCCGGAGGGTCGCCGGGTTCTCCGCGATCCTGACCCTGAGCCTGCTCGCTTACACGGCCGTGTTCGGGTTCCTCGGTCTCCTGGTGCGTCGATCCCTCCTGCTGGGGGTCGCCTACATCGTGGTGCTGGAAGGAGTCGCGGCCAATATCGACTTTGTCTTCCGCCGCTCCACGGTGATGTACTATGTCCGCACCCTGAGCGTTCGCTGGCTGGACCTCCGCGGTGCTGACTGGGCGATCGATCCGGAGACCGCCCCGACCGCGGCCACCTGCATCCTGATGCTCATCGCCGCCGGCGCGGTGCCGGCCCTCCTGGGGGCCTGGCTGTTCAGCGTCCGCGAGTTCCGGGTCAAGACGCCGGAGGGGGGCTGAGCCGGCGGACTGCCGGCCGCCAATCGCGCCGGGGTTCCGACATCCTGACCAAGGTGCCAGCATGCCGCCAGCCGCGGATCACTCACGACGCGCTGACCCGGCCTGGCCCGGGTGCTTTCGCTACCTCGCCCTGTTCAAGCCCTATGAGGTCCTCTGCCAGTTCACCGATGCCGGCGGTCGGGCGACTCTCAAGGATCACGTGGCCGTCCCCGGGGTGTACCCGGTCGGCCGGCTCGACCGCGACAGTGAGGGGCTGCTCCTGCTGACCGATGACGGCCCCCTGGCCCACCGGTTGACCGACCCGCGATACGAGCACCCCAGGACGTACCTTGTCCAGGTGGAGCGGATTCCCGGGTCCGAGGCACTGGACGCTCTGCGGCAAGGAGTTCTTTTGAACGACGGGCCGACTCGCCCCGCGGAGGTCGAGCTGCTGGACTCGACTCCCCCCCTGCCCGACCGCCCCGTGCCGATCCGGTTCCGGAAGAACGTCCCCACGGCCTGGCTCCGCCTGACCCTCCGTGAGGGACGAAACCGCCAGGTCCGGCGAATGACCGCGGCCGTCGGCTTCCCGACCCTGCGCCTCGTGCGGGTGGCGATCGGTCCCGTCGAGCTGGGTGACCTGTCTCCCGGCCAGTACCGCGAGCTGACCGTCGAGGAGATCAGGGCGTTGCGGGGACTGAGATCAGAAGGCCCTGGCCATCGCGGCCATGGGCACCGCGATGGCTCGCCCGGTCGTCCGAGCCGGCCTCGCGGAAGCCTGTAGACTGGGGTACACTAGAGGATGTCCGTCCGAGATTGCGGGATCGATGACGGTGAAGGTAGTTGTTAGCCTGCGAGGACTCTGTCGATGTCCAGCGCCTCACGTATCAAAGCGCCCTTGACCTTGGAGGAGTTCCTCCGTCTCCCGGAGATCGACGAGCACCCCTACCTCGAGTACATCGACGGGAAAATCGAGGCCAAGGTGTCTCCACAGAAGAAGCACAGCCTCATTCAATCGCAGATCATGAGGAGCCTTGACGACTTCGCCAAGCCGTCCTCGCTGGGCCTGGCTTTCCCTGAGCTTCGGTGCACTTTCGCAGGGCGATCCATCGTTCCCGATGTTGTCTTCTTGCTCGCCAGCCATGTCGACGTCGATTCTGAGGGCGAGCTGGTCGACGAGACCTTTCGTCCGCCGGACATCCATATCGAGATCGGCTCCCCGGATCAACCGGCAAAACGAAATCGAGAGCGTCTTCTGTTCTCGACGGCACAGGGATGTCCGCTGGGCTGGTTCATCGATCCCGAGCGGAGACGAGTCGAAGTTTACCGGCCGGGTCGTCCTGCCGATCGATTGCCCGACAGTGGCGCTCTCGAGGGCGATCCGGTTCTCTTCGGGTACAGATTGCCGGTTTCTGAACTTTTCAGTTGGATGAAGCCCTTCGTCATCAAACCCCCCGCAGGGGGAGCTCATTCGGCAGAGGACGCCAGCTCATGACCACCGGCGTCTTGTCGGGGAACGGTTCTGGTCCCCTCCGACTGCTCTTCGACGCCGGCACCCTGATCGTCGAGGGCCTCGACAAGGACGAGGAGCCGGGGCTGCCGGGAGTCAAGTACGACATGCGGACGAAGGTCTTCCGCGCCGAGGCGATCTGGTATCGCACCCTGGTCGAGCACATTCGCAAGCAAGGAATCGCTTACACCGACCAGGCGCGGGCCTATGGCCCGATCCCCTGGAAGCTCCAGGTCTCCAAGGAGGCCTTTCCCCACCAGGTGGAGGGCCTGCAGGCCTGGTGGGCCGCGGGGGGCCGCGGGGTGGTTGTGCTGCCCACGGGCACGGGCAAGACGCACCTGGCCAATCTCGCGATCGAGAAGGCCGGGCGGCCGACGCTGGTCATCACGCCGACCATCGACCTGATGAACCAGTGGTACGATGAGCTGACTATGAGCTTCGGCACCGAGGTCGGCCTGCTGGGCGGCGGCTATTACGACATCCAGCCCTTGACCGTGACGACCTATGATTCGGCCTACATGAACATGGACCGCCTGGGCCACCGGTTCGGGCTGATCGTCTTCGACGAGTGCCATCACCTGCCCGGCCCGACCTATGGCCTGTCGGCCACCAGCGCGATCGCCCCGTTCCGGCTCGGCCTCACCGCCACTCCCGAACGGGCCGACAATGCGCACACGCACCTTGACCAGCTCATCGGTCCGATCGTCTTCCGCCGCGAGATCACCGAGCTGCGCGGCCAGTTCCTGGCCGAGTACCGGGTGATGACCCTGTACGTGAGCCTGAGCGAGGAGGAGCGGGACCGCTACGAGCGGGCCCGCGAGCTCTACCGGGGGTTCGTGCAGCAGGCCGGCATCGACATGCGGAAGCCCGACGGCTGGAGCAAGTTCCTCTACGTCGCCTTCCGCTCCCCCGAGGGGCGCGAGGCGTTCCACGCCTATCGCGAGCAGCGCAGCCTGGCCCTGGCCGCCCCCGCGAAGCTGAACCTGCTGGCCCGGCTGCTCGACCGCCACAGCGGCGACCGCGTGATCATTTTCACTCATGACAATGCCACGGTCTACACGATCGCCCGCCAGTTCCTGGTTCCCGTCATCACCCACCAGACCAAGACCAAGGAGCGCCGGGAGGTCTTGCTCCGGTTCAACCAGGGAACTTACCCGATCGTCGCGACGTCCAAGGTCTTGAACGAGGGGGTGAACGTCCCCGAGGCCAACGTCGCGATCATCCTCTCCGGCTCCGGCTCCGTCCGCGAGCACGTTCAGCGCCTGGGGCGGATCCTCCGCAAGTCGGGCGACAAGGAAGCCATCCTCTACGAGGTCATCACCCGCGGCACCGTCGAGGAGTTCACCTCCAGCCGCCGCCGGCAGCACAGCGCCTATGATGGGAATTGAGCCCCCCGATGCGGCGCTCTCGGCCAAGCCGGAAGAGTTTCCGGGGACACCATACCTAACTGCTTGAAGAGTTCCGGGGACACCAGAAGAGTAGAAGAGTTCCGGGGACACCATGCCTAACTGCTTGGAAGGAAGAATCGGCGAGGCACCTTGTTTGGGAGTTTCTGGCAAGGCTGGAGCTTTGCGAGACTGCCATGGATCGCTCGAATCCCCCAGATTTTTTCCTGCCGGTCGCCAGTCTGTGCGCCGTATGACGCCGCTCAGGCGACCTTCTTGCGGCCTCTCGGGACCTTCCAGGCGGGTAAACTGTGCTTGGCCCTCCAGGTGGTCATTTCCCCATTGCGACGCGCCGCTTCCAGCACGGCCAAGGACACCACCCCCGCCTCCGTCCACTCCATCCCCTGATGCTTACACCGCGCCGAGACACTCCAGTCGTTGAACTTCTCCACACGGTTGCTCGCGATCCACAACCCCGCCCGTTGACGCGCCGCGTAATCTGGCAGGTAGGGGCGGTGCGCTTCCAGATAGCCGATCAGCTCCTCCAACGCCTCGACATTCTTCATCTCGCCCGCGTGCGAGCGCAGCACCCCCAACGCCTCATCGACCCGGCCATGCCATAACGCCTCCAGGACCGCCGACTCGACCTCACGGCGGTGCTCGCGACCGCGGCATGCCCGGCTCAGGTCCTGCTGGCAGCGCTTGACCAGGTGCCACCAGCACACGATCATCGTCCCGCCGCTGACCTCCAGCCCCTCGAACCAATCCCGGATCCACCGCGCCCCATCGGCCAACACCAGCAACCGCCGCGTGCCGCGATGGACACCCAGCACCGCGAGCAGCGCCCCCACCTGGTAGGTCAACTCCTGCGTCGTCGCCGCGGCCAGGTGCCAGCAGCGACCCGTGATCATCACCAGGGCGGTCAGAGCCAGGACCTGCTTGCGAGCGGTGTTCGCCTGGGCATGGACCTTCACCTCATCGAGCTCGACCAGCACGACGTTCGGGTCCACCTCACGGGGCTGATCCCGCTTCACCTCGGGGTGATCCGTGGGACCGCCGGGGAACCCGATCAGCGCCGGGGTGGCCGCCTCCGCCGGCTCGTCCCCGCCGTCGTGGGGACCTCCAGACTCAGCGCTGTGTTCTGCCTGGGGTGTTGCGGGTACGAACAGCCGAAGTGCCTCAGGGTCGCGCACGTAGACGGCCTCGGCGCGGGCGTGGGCCGCCGCCTGGAGTTGCTGGCCCTCCGCGTGGACGACCTCCAGGACGGTCGTCTTGGCCAGCACCCCGGATTCACCGGCGCGGGTGTCGATCCGGGCCACGGCCTGTTGCGCCGAATCCCGAAGCATGCCGTCGCAGGCCGCGTCCCGTAAGCCCGGGGTCAGGGCGACCTGGCGTGGGGTCTGCCAGGCGTGGGCCGAGGGGACCTCGGTCGTGCCGTCGGCGTGGTGCTCGATGCGTCGCCTCTGGACCTGGACTGTGCCGAAGACGGTCTTGAAGGTCAACGGGGTGGTGCCGCGGCAAATGATCCCCTGGCCCTCCTTGCCATGGCGTTGCGCCAGGACCAATTCGGCGTCGGCCTGTTCGACGGCGTGCTGAAACAGGCAGCGTTTGAGCACCTGTCCGCCCCGTTCGATCCCCGCTTCGAGGCGTCTGGGGAGATCGGCGTCTTGCTCGGGCATGGGCAGTTCCAGGCAGATCTGGGCCTGAAGGATCAGGCGCTGGTCTTGGATCTTGACTTGCTCGGCGGTGACCGTCGCCTGAAGTTCCTGAGGGGCACGCATGGTGAGGTCCTCCTTTGGCGAGGGGGTGTTGCCATGCGTGCTCTTCTATCTCTTCCCTCTCAAATTCTCCAGATCCGCGCACAGACTGGCGACCGGCAGGGATTTTTTGCGTAGCCAGTTCTCGCTACGAAGCACGTGAGAGCGATTGAGCCGGATGTGACGGTCGGGTCGTGTCCTAGAGGAATTGAACGGGCAGGCTCATAAGTTGCTATGATGCAAGAGGTTATGAGAGAGCACCGCCGGATGGAGCGAACTCTAGGCTTCTTCTCCCAGGACTTACGGCTAGATCATTCAATTCGGCTGGGACACTACCGACGGTCGTGTGGTCTCGATAATTTAGGGACGGGGCGTCCGGTTCGGGAAACTGAGCACAGAATCGAGGTGGGCTCTGCGCTCCGGATGATCTTTGGCAATTCGGCAGTTGGAATGGCGGCCGTCGGCGCTGCCAGCGGGGCTGGACCACGGGGAGAATGACAGGCGCGGTGATCCGAAGAGCATGACTCGGGCGGTGTGCTGGGAGGGGTCTTGCACATCCCTTGGGGATCCTCGCGGTTCAGAGCTCCCCTGAAATGTGCTCGAACGAAGCCAATGGAGATTGATGTAAGTTCTTGATAGAACAATGGTTGAGTACGATTTCTTGCGTCAGTCGGCCCGACGAGCGAAGCCAAAGGGGGCGAGGAAAATCCCCTGGGCTCCGGGTGAGGCGTAGAGCGACGCCGGTGCGCTCCGCGAAACCGTCTCGCTCGCGATCCTGCACGTGGTCGTGGGGTCAGGCCAGGGTGCCTCATCGGGGCTCAGAGCGTTCGATCGACGGCCGCGGCGATCCTCCGGCACTGCTCCATGAGCTGGCCAAAGCCGGCCGGCGTGATCGATTGGGCGCCGTCGCTGACGGCGTGCTCGGGATCGCCGTGAACCTCGATGATCAGAGCGTCGGCCCCGGCGGCAACGGCGGCCCGGGACATCGGGATCACCAGCTTCGACTTGCCCGTGCCGTGCGAGGGGTCGACCACCACCGGAAGGTGGCTCTTGTCGTGAAGGTAGGGCACCGTGGCCAGCGGCAAGGTGAACCGGGTGTGATCCTCGAAGGTGCGAATGCCCCGCTCGCAGAGCATGACATTCGGATTGCCACGGTCGAGGATGTATTCGGCGGCGAGCAGGAATTCCTCGACGGTCGCGCTCATTCCGCGCTTCAGGAGAGCCGGCTTGCCGGAATCGCCCACGGCCTGGAGCAGCTGATAGTTCTGCATGTTGCGGGCGCCGATCTGGAGCACGTCGGCGTACTCGGAGACCATCGGGACATGCTCCGGCGCCATGACCTCGGTGACGATCGCCAGGCCGGTCTCCGCCCGCGCGGTGGCGAGCATCTTCAGGCCCAGCTCCTTGTGCCCCTGGAAGCTGTAGGGGCTGGTGCGGGGCTTGAAGGCACCTCCCCGAAGCCCGGTCGCCCCCAGTTCCTTGAGCTGCCGTGCCAGGGCCACGATCTGCTCTTCGCTCTCCACCGAGCACGGACCGGCGATGACGGCCACCCTGGTGCCGCCGACCTCGAGGCTCCGGGCCTTCACCGCGGTCCGTTCCGGCTTCAGCTCCGAGGAGGCCCGCTTGTAGGGGGCCATGATCGGCAGGACCTTCTCCACCCCCTCGCCCGGCTCGAGCACCTCGGTGAGCCCCGGGCGCTCCTCGCCGAGCGCCGCGATCACCGTCTGATGCTTGCCGTGAATCACCTGGGGCGTCAGTCCCAGAGCGATGATGTGCTGGGACATATGCTCGATCTGCGCCGTCGTTGCATCAGGTTTCATGACCACGATCACGGTGGTCCGCCCTCCCTTTGGGCCGGTGGCGAGTTTCGAACCCGGGTCTCGCCAGGCGCCAGGCTCGGATGCAAGACACGCCGCCGACAAGATGAGATCGCTCAACGTTCACAGTTCGTTGCCCTGCCTGGTTCGTTACACTGACAGCCTGATCAAAAAGAAAGCCCCGGAACCTGACAGGTAGGTCCCGGGGCTTTGGGTGTATGCTTGGAAAGTCGAGAGGGGGTCAGGGAGACACGCCATCCTCGGCCCGGGAACCTGATGTGAGCCTGGTAAACGCCCAGGACCACCACCAGCCTCGGTCGAAGGTCAAACCGTAATAGCCCGACGCCAAGGGACGAGCCACGAAAACAACCCCTGAATCACCGAACGATCCGCTGACAGAAGCTCACGCAAATCAATCCGACCAGGCCCGTAACCTGGAAGAAACGGGCCCGGTCGAACCAAACCGTAAGGTTATGGTCAAGAATGCGGCTGCCCGACGGGCAACCCGTCGGCTGCCGTTAGGCGAGCCGCCCCTGGTTATCACTACACACGCGATCACCTCCTTTCGTTCTAGCCACCCCGATCCCGCGGGAGTCCAGCCTCGCGCGGTTTCGGGCTCTAGTCCGTCGTGCCACGGTAGCACGACCCGAAAGTCGACCGAGCGTGTGCTTGGCTCGGAACGACACAAACACTTTAGCCAGCCAGCCGCACAGGATCAACAGGCAAGCCCGGAGAAGTCCAGAACAAGGCGACCGCGGAGCGTTCCGTCCGATCTCGATGGGAACTGAGTCTGCGGACAGACGCTCACCCCCGAGCGATTCGATCCGAGCCAGATGATCCTGGCACTGGCTGGCGAGATTCTCAAGTCGCGGGTCGCCGTCTCCGCAACGATTCAACATGGCTTGATAATACCAGAGGACCTGGTGGCGGTCCGCGTGGAACTCGGACCAGACGGGGCGTCCCTCCTGGAGGTCGATCTCGATCGAGATCAGGTTGTGCAGCTTGTCGGCAAGGATGATCGCGCGGGCCTCGACAGGAGCTGACGCCAGGGCGGCCAGATGATCACGCTTGCGGTCGATCCAGGGGCGCTTCCGCCCTTGAGCGTCGGTCTTCTGCTCCGAACACAGCCCCACCATCTCGGCAACGGCGGACCGAACCGAGAGGCGATCTCTCCGAGAGTGACCGGCGTATCCTCGACGACGTCGTGGAGCAGGCCCGCCACGACCGTGTCCTCCTCGAACCCGGCCCGATCGAGAATCCAGGCCACCGCGAAGGCATGCTCCACATAGGGCACGGCGCTGCAGCGGCGAGCCTGGCCGGCATGAGCGACTGCCGCCAGCCGCAAAGCCTGCTCCACATTCAAGCTCATGTAACGGTCGAACGGCCCACGTCGATCTCACTGCTTGGGCGAGAAAAAGGAGCTCCCCTCCGCTGGGCCGAATCAGACGGAGGGGAGACATCCTGAGGATGATCGGTGATGAGGCTCGATGAGAGGGGCCGCGAGATTCCGAACCGCAACGGGCGCGATCAGACGGCCGCCTTGACCCTGCGAAGATGTCGCTGAACCTGCCGGGCGACTTCCCGCCGGTGCGTCAGGAAACCGATATGCCCGGCCCCCTCCAGCAGCTCCAGCCTGGCCCCGGGAATGGACTGAGCCAGCAGCTTCTGGCGGGCGGCCGGAACGATGGCATCCTTCGAACCGGCGAGCACCAGTGTGGGGGCGTCGATCTTCCAGAGCCGTTCGGAAATATCGAAACTCTCGAGCTGGGCCAGACGCTGGGCCATCACACTCTGGTCGGTCTCCCAGATTCGCTCGACGACGAAGTCTGCCAGCGGTCCCGGCTCGGGCTTGGCCCCGTGCAGCAGGTTGAAGAACTGATTCAGAAAGCCGTTGTCCCTGGGCAAGGGGAACCTCTCCAGCACCCGACGAGCGATCGAGGAGCCGATCGTCGAGCGGAACCTGGAGTCTGCTCCCTGAACGATCAGTGCACCCAGACGAGAGGGATGCTCCACCGCCAGCTCCAGGGCAATCGCGCCTCCAAAGGAAACGCCGAAGACCGCGGGGCACTCGAGGCCAAGCTGCTGGATCAAGGAGGCAAGGTCGTCCGCATGCCCGCCGATGTCCCAGACGCCATGCTGCGGGACACTGCAACTGGACGAGGGAAAACGATCTCCCCTGCAGTCCGTAGGTGATGACCTCAAACCGACGAGCCAGCCGACGTGCCAGGGGAAGCGTGAGTTTCCAGCTTCCCGCCAGTCCCGGGACCAGCACCAGGGGCTCTCCCCGGCCGAGACGGATCACGTCCACGAGTTCCCCACCAAGCCGAACCTCGGTGCGCCGAGTTTCCTCCGGGATCGGACCGACCATGGCCCACGATCCTTGCCACTTCGCTGCTAACTTCATGTTGTCTCCTCGGAGCAAGCCAGTCCGGCGTTTCTCGGTGCCATTCCGTGAGTGCTGGGAGCTCCAGCTTTGGTCGCCTTCGTCGGCCAAACTCGTTGTCATTCGAGGTCCAGAGCACTTGATGTGCCGATCGACCGGCCGTCGATCTTCTTCTCTGTTTGGAGGTGCCTTCGTTGCCTCGAGCGATCTCGCCTCCTATCCCAGCGACTGAGGCCCCGTTTTCGGCGCCGAAAATCAGACAATCAGGACTACCCAGACCACCAAAGCCACATTACATTTTTCCCAGTCATCTCAGTCTTTCCATATTATGCTATTTTATTGTGCCTTAATCCGATCTAACTGCTAAAACAACGATTTTTGGTGAACTCATTAAGCGGATCGAGAAGAAGCAAGAGGGAGCCGGCGAAGAGCCGGTCCATGCGTCGTTAACGAAAGTTCGACAAGAGATGCTTGCCTTTCGGCGCCGAATCGTTAATCTGGAGAGAGAAAAGCAGTCCAAAAGCAGGTCTGCCGCGACCGTCCAGCCTCAACTCTGGTTGGCTTCCTGATCGGCCCTGAATGGCATCCCTGAGAGAGCATCGCCCGGACGACCCCATGGAGAGACTTCCGTTTGAAAAAGGGGACCCTGGCAGGAACGGCCTTCCTCCCCGCCCCGGAACGGCCTCCGCCCCTCTCCGGGTGAAGTGGCGAGGGGGAGAGCTGCACTCCACCTTGGGCTCGTCGTGGAGCTGGACCTGGTTGAGGACCCTCTGCCTGGGTTGCTCCGCGGGGGTGCTGCTCTACTCGGTCATGGTCTTGATGCACGTCGCCTGGATGGGAACCATCGGCGTCCGGTGCATGTTCGGGACCGAGGTTGAGGAAGAGGTCCCGGCTGACTTCGTCTGGAAAGCGGTGAGCCGGAGCATGGCGGGGCCGATGAGACCGAGCGAGCCCGCGGCCCAGAGTGACCGGCCGCAAGTCGGTGACCGGCTGACTCTGATCGGATCGACCGCACTGAGAGAGGGGAGGTATTCCGATTACATCCAGGCCATGCGGGCTCTGAACAATCAGGTGGGCCAGGCCGTTGAAGTCCAGTGGGAAGACCTGAAGACCAGGGAGATTCGGTCCGCCCAGGCCGTCGTCCGGTATCCGCCCACGCGGTCTTATGTCTGGTCCTGTCTCTGGTTTCTTCAGGAGCTGCTGATCTTCGCCGTGGGGCGCGGGTCTTCTGGAAGCGGCCCAACGACCATTCCGCCCGGCTCTTCTTCGTGCTCTGCCTCGTGACGGTCGGAGCCTACATGGGCGGATACCACTGGACGGAGATCGTGGTTCGTCGCGCCCTGATCTACCCGTTTGTATTCTTTGCCCTCCTCGTGCCGGTTGTCAACCTTCACTTCTTCCTCGTCTTTCCGCGCCAGAACCCGGTTCTTCTGACACATCGGCGACTGGTTCTCGCCCTGCTTTACGGGATTCCCGCCTTATTCCTGGTGGCCATCTGGGGCAGCATGTTCGTGTCTCACTGGTTTCGGTTCCACGACGGCGGCGTGGTGACCGTGGCGGCGGAGCGAGTGATCCGGGGACTGGCCCTGACCTACATCGCGCTGGCGGCGGTGATCTTCGCGCTTTGCATTCCCTGCCTGATCTTCAGTTACCGTCGAGCCGACACTCGGGCGGAGAAGAACCAGGTCAAGTGGATCCTGCTCGCGTCGCTGCTCGCCTCGGTCCTGATCAGCTATCTGCTATGGCAGGCCTGGATCGACACGGCGACGCTCGGCCGCGACAGCGCCGCCTGGCCCATGGTCGGCGTCTCGCTCCTTTACACGATCGCCTACGCCTTCAGCATCACCCGGTACAAGTTGATGCAGGTCGAGGAGATCATCAATCGCAGCGTGGTCTACTTCGCGTTCAGCGTGATCGCCGGGCTCACCTATTCCGCATTGCTTCTGGTCAGCGGGTGGCTGATCGGCGATCGTCTGCTCTCGACCAACCCGACGTCGTGGGGGCGATGGTGGCGGCGCTCTCGGTCATCGTGGTCCTCATTGTCTCGGAGGTGGCCCGAGGGCGGTTTCAGCGAGTCATCGACCGGAGGTTCTTCCGCGAGAAATACAAGTTCGATCAGGCCATGCAGAAGATGCGGGTGGCCGTCGGCAGCCTGGTGGACAGGATCACGCTCGGCGCCGGCTTCTCGAAGGGGCGGTGGAGGTCCTTCGGGTCGAGTGGGGTGCGCTCTACCTCTACGAGCCCGCGGAGAAGGCGTTTCACGTCGTGGCCTGTCACGGCCCGAATCCTGACGAGCAGCGCCTGGCAATGGACAATCCGCTGGTGGTACGGCTCCAGCAGACGCCGGCCGCCCGTCTCTCCCACGCCCTGGCGCAGGGTACAAGCTCGGATCCGGCAACCGACGCCATGATCGCCCTCGGAGGTGAAGCAGCCAGCGCCGTCGGCGGGAACGGCCAGCTTGCCGGCCTCTTGATCCTCGGTCCCAAGCGGAGCGGAATGCCCTTCGAGGATGAGGAGATGGCCTTCCTGGGAGCCCTCAGCTCGGTGGCGACCCTGGCCCTGCACTCGGCCGGCATCCAGCAAACTCTGGAGAGCCTCAACCAGGAGCTACGCGGCAAGGTCGACAAGATCGCCGAGCAACAGCGGAGGATCCTGATCCTCCAGGAGCAGCTCCGCGATCGATCGGAGCACGATCGGGACAGTCCGGGCCATCCCGAGGGAGGGCCGCCGACTGTCGCTCGCTCGATCAGCGCGACGACCCGGTCCAGGCCGTCTTCGATCTGATCAAGGGTTCCAGTCCGGCGGTCCGGCGGATGATCGCCATGGCGCGCAAGGTGGCGGCCAGCCCGTCGGCGGTGTTGATCCGAGGTGAGAGCGGCACCGGCAAGGAGCTGCTGGCCGAAGCGATCCATGCCGCCAGCGAGCGAGCAGCCCGCCCGTTCGTCAAGGTCCACTGCGCGGCCCTCTCTCAGAGCCTGCTCGAAAGCGAGCTGTTCGGCCACGTCAAGGGAGCTTTCACAGGCGCCGACCGCGATCGGGTGGGCCGCTTCGAGCAGGCCAACGGAGGCACGCTCTTTCTCGACGAGATCGGCGACATCAATCTGGAGGTCCAGACGAAGCTGCTGCGGGTGCTTCAGGAGATGTCGTTCGAGCGCGTCGGCGGCCCGCAGTCCATCACCGTCGATGTCC